>NZ_JBVHHY010000008.1:0-212113 GCF_055560835.1 Kitasatospora sp. NPDC023120
CGGACCGAGGTCGCGGTCGGCACCTCCAGCGAGGCGTCCATGTTGGCGGCGACGGCCTTCGCCGGGCCACGCAGCTGGACCAGCTCGGGGCCGGCCGGGGCTTCGGCGGCGGCCGGCGCCGGGGCGACGGCCTTCGGGGCCGGGGGCGCGGCGGGCGCGGCGGCGAGCGGGGCGGCAGCCGGGGCCGGAGCGGCCGGGGCGGGCGCGGCCGGAGCAGCGGCGGCGGGCGCGGGGGCAGCGGCAGGGGTCGGCGTGGGGCCGGCCTGGGTCGCGGCCTGGGTCACTGGGGTCACCTCGGTACCGGGCTTGTAGTCGGCGAAAAAGTCCCACCAGGCTCGGTCGACCGAGTTCGGGTCCTGGAGGTACTGCTGGTAGATCTCGTCGACGAGCCACTCATTGGGGCCGAAGCCAGTGGAGCTTGCCGAGCTGTTGGGGGTTTCAGGGGACTGTGGCGACACGGCGGCAACCGCCCTCTTCCGCTTCCTTTTGGGATGTTTGGACAGCGGGGATTAAGGCTACGCCCCTGACCAGTGATCGCGCAGTCTCCGGGGGCCAGGCGTCGTCCAGATCACAGTCCTGACCTGCGGTTTGGCCGAAAAAGTGGGTTAGAAAGCCGCATCTGAGGGGAAGCGATCG
Organism: Kitasatospora sp. NPDC023120; assembly: GCF_055560835.1. Classification (NCBI taxonomy): domain Bacteria; kingdom Bacillati; phylum Actinomycetota; class Actinomycetes; order Kitasatosporales; family Streptomycetaceae; genus Kitasatospora; species Kitasatospora sp. NPDC023120. The sequence continues at coordinate 637 of NZ_JBVHHY010000008.1, forward strand.
GCGCCGAACAGGGTCTATATGCGGATCAAACCGGACAAACGTCTGCTGAAATCCTCTAACGATCTTCGTATGCGTCTGTGTCGGATCTGTGACAAATGCCCCCGCCCTCGCCCGGGCGCGGCCCGGGCAGGCGGACCTCGATCCGGCAGCCGCTGGGCGACTCGGCCACCGCGATCCGCCCGCCGTGCAGATCCACCGCCCAGCGGGCGATGGCCAGGCCGAGCCCGGTGCCGCCGTCCGCGCCCGCGCCGGAGGCGGTCGCGGTGCCGCTGCGGCTGAACCGCTCGAAGACCCGGCTGCGGTCGGCGGGCGGGATGCCCGGACCCTCGTCCTGGACCTCCAGCAGCAGGCCGCCGTCCTCGCCGTCGGGCCGGGCGCGCACCGTCACAGTGCCGCCGGGCGGGGAGTGCTTGCAGGCGTTGTCGACCAGGTTGGCGACCACCTGGTGGAGTCGCTCCGGGTCCGCCACGCCGGTCAGCCCGGCCGGGCTGACCTCCAGGGCCAGCCGGACGTCCCCGCGCCGGGAGAAGGCCCCGCCGGCCGTCGCGCCGTCCACGGTGACCCCGCGCAGCACGCCGTCCAGGAACTCGCGCACCTCGAAGGGGCGGGCGTCCAGGTCGACGATGCCGTCGTCGATCTTGGAGAGGTCGAGCAGGTGGGTGACCAGGCGGCCGAGCCGCTCGGTCTGCTCCAGTGCCGCCCCGAGGGTCGCCGGATTGGGCTGCACGACGCCGTCGACCACGTTCTCCAGGACGGCGCGCAGCGCGGCGATCGGCGTGCGCAGCTCGTGGGAGACGTTGGCGACCAGCTCGCGGCGGTGCTGGTCGGCGGCCTCCAGGTCGGCGGCCATCGCGTTGAAGGCGGCCGCCAGCTCGCCGATCTCGTCGCGCGAGCTCACCTCGACCCGGCGGCTGTAGTCGCCGGAGGCCATCGCGCGGGCGGCGGCCGTCATCTCGCGCAGGGGGGCGGTCAGCCCGTGCGCGAGGAACTGCATGAACAGCAGCGAGGCGATCATGGAGAAGACCATGATGATCCGGATCTGGGTCTCGGACCGGATCGCCACGACCACCATCCCGGTGGCCAGGAACACGGAGACGATCACGAGCAGGGCGAGTTTGCCCTTGATCGAGCGGACCGGGTCGAGCGGCCTGATGTCGGCCCAGACCCGGTGGGCGGCGCGGGCGGCCAGCGTCTGCGGCCGCGTGCCGCCGGACGCCCCGTTGCGTTGCTGTGGAAAGGTCATTGGTCCCTGTGGTCCCCGCGTGTTCCCCCGCGTGGTGGCACGGCGTCGTCCGGACACGGGCCCCCCGGTGGCCCGTCGCCCGAGGCTCGCCGCAGGACTCGTCGGGTGACGAGTCCTAGGAGAGCGGGGCCTCCAGCGCGTACCCGACGCCGTGGACGGTACGGATCCAGCTGGCGCCGATCTTCCGGCGCAGCGCCTTGACGTGGCTGTCCACCGTGCGGGTGCCGGAGGCGTCGGTCCAGTCCCAGACCTCGGCCAGCAGCTGCTCGCGGGTGAGCACCGCGCGCGGCTGGGCGGCCAGGCAGGCGAGCAGGTCGAACTCGGTCGGCGTCAGGTGGACGTCGCCCGAGGCCAGCCGGACCCGGCGCTGCACGTGGTCGATCTCCAGCTCGCCGAAGCGCAGCGAGCCGAGCGCGGGCGTGCGGGCCGCCTGCTGGGCGCGCTCGACGCGGCGCAGCAGCACGTTGACCCGGGCGGCCAGTTCGCGCATCGAGAACGGCTTGGTCATGTAGTCGTCCGCGCCGACGCCGAGGCCGACCAGCAGGTCGGTCTCGTCGTCGCGGGCGGTCAGCATCAGGACCGGCACCGGGCGCTGGGCCTGGATCCGGCGGCACACCTCCAGGCCGTCGAAGCCGGGCAGCATGATGTCGAGGACGACGAGGTCCGGCTGCCAGGTGTGGAAGCCGTCGACCGCGCCGGGGCCGTCGTGGGCCACGGCGACCTTGAAGCCCTCCGCGCCCAGTCGGGCCGCGATCGACTCGGCGATCGTGGGCTCGTCCTCCACCACCAGCACTCTGCGCTGGCTGCTCACCGCGCCGCCGGCGTTGTGGTTGTCCTGCTGAATTTCTGTCACGGTCACGCCACCGCCCCCAGGGCTGCGGGCCGGCCACCTGTGGGGATGGCGGGGCTCCGCTCGTAGTCTTGTTCCGTCGTGGACTGTGCCGGGTCCGCCGTCCCGTCGCGCGATCGGGAGGCGAGGACGGATTGGTCGGCCGCCCACTTCTCCCGCGCACTTCGCAGCGTACGGACAGCGGATGCTTTCCGGCAGGTGGACCGGACGTTTCCGGCCCGTGGAGCGGCTGTTCGGGCCGCCCGTGGACCCACTGCACGAGTGGGCACGGGCCGATACCTTACCCGGCGAATTTTCACTGCGTAACGGTACGTATGCGGTCGAGTTGGCGCCAAGTCGCCGGTCAGGGGCTCTGCTGACGCGTTAATAGGAAGAAGGTCTGGACCAATACGGGGAATCGGGCCGTCCGCTACGTCGACGGTCTTCACCGGCTTTTCCCAGCTGCCTCCCAGAACCTCGACGTACCGTGGGCACGACAACACTCGACCGGGCGGAATCCGTGGTCCGCGCCGGTACGTCGATCACCGGGCGGGGGTCGGTGGCCGCGGGCGTGGAGCGGAGGCGGCATGACAGGGCTGCGGCGGGCTGCCGACGGGCGCGTGCCCGCCGGAGCGCCGTACGGGATGCTCCGGTACGGGCTGCGCAGCGGCGTCGCCCGATGGCTGCTGGACCGCGTGCCGACGCCCCGGCGCAACCCGTTCACCCTGGGGTACCTCGCCGTCGTCGGTGCCACCACGACCTTCGCCGAGCTCGCCGATCCGGAACTCGTGCAGCGGCTGCAGGAAGCCTCCAGTTCGGACGGTCACAACCTGCTGCAGCACCCTTTGCGGGCGCTTCTCCTGAGTGGTTTCTGGGTGGCCGGTGAAGTGTGGATGCCCTACCTGTGGGGATTCGCCTTCACACTCGCACCGCTGGAGCGCAGGGTCGGGCCGGCCCGCGCGGCGGCGGTCTTCGCGATCGGCCACGTCGCGGCCACCCTGCTCTCCCAGGGCGTGGTGATCGCGGCGGTGGAGACCGGGCGGATGGCGCCCGAGATGATGGACCACCTGGACATCGGGGTCAGCTACGGCGTCCTCGCCTGTCTGGGCGCGGTGGCGGGGCTGCTCTCCTGGCGCGGGCGGCTGCTCGCGCTCGGCGGCGCCGGGCTGATGATCGCCGAGCAGATCGCCTCCGACGAGGACGTGGTCACCGCGGTGGGGCACCCGGCGGCGGTGCTCACCGGGGTCGCGCTGTGGCGCTGGCTGCGCCGGGCCGAGCGGCGCCCGCCCCGGCCGACCCCGGCCGCGGCGACGGCCGGGGTCGCGCCCGCGCCCGGCGGGGCGCACGTGCGGACCGCGCGCTGAGGGTTCCCCGAGGCGCGCCCGGGCTCCCGCGGTGCTCCTTGACGCCCCGCCCGCGGTCGGCGCGCGGGCCTTGCGATCGTGATCGCGTTCGCTCACGGCGAACCGAGGCCCGGGAACATCCGGCACCCTTGAAGCCTTAGTCAGGTCGACTCAACTTCACTGACTGGGGAGAGATCATGGCATCGACGTCCACACCGCTCACCCTGCCCGTGCTGCCACTCGACGACGAGGTCGTCCTGCCGGGCATGGTCGTCCCGCTGGACCTGAAGGACACCGAGGTACGCGCCGCGGTCGAGGCCGCCCGCGCCGCGGCCGCCGGCGGCAAGCCGCAGGTCCTGCTGGTTCCGCGGATGGACGGCTCGTACGCGGCGGCCGGCACGCTGGCCACCGTGGAACAGGTCGGCCGGCTGGCCGACGGCGATCCCGCCGCGCTGGTGCGCGCCGTGCGCCGGGTCCGGATCGGCGTCGGCACCACCGGCCCCGGCGCCGCCCTCTGGGTGGAGACCACGCCGTTCCGGGAGTCCTCGGTGGGCACCCCGGTGGCCGGCCGGGCCGCCGAGCTGGTCAAGGAGTACAAGGCGCTGTCCACCCAGTGGCTGCGCAAGCGCGGCGCCTGGCAGATCGTCGACCGGGTGGCGCAGATCGAGGGCGTCGGCGAGCTCGCCGACAACATCGGCTACGCGCCCTTCGCCACCGCCGAGCAGAAGCTCAAGGTGCTGCTGGAGGCCGACCAGGTCGCCCGACTGGAGTACGCGCTGACCCTGCTGCGCGACCACCTCGCCGAGGAGGAGGTCAACGACACCATCCGCAAGGACGTCGAGGAGGGCGTGGCCAAGCAGCAGAAGGAGTTCCTGCTCCGCCGCCAGCTGGAGGCCGTCCGCAAGGAGCTGGCCGAGCTGAACGGCGACGCGGCCGACGAGGAGGGCGACTACCGCGCCCGGGTCGAGGCCGCCGACCTGCCGGAGAAGGTGCGGGAGGCCGCCCTCAAGGAGGTCGACAAGCTGGAGCGCTCGTCCGACCAGTCGCCCGAGGGCTCCTGGATCCGCACCTGGCTGGACACCGTCCTGGAGCTGCCCTGGAACGAGCGCACCGAGGACGCGTACGACATCGCCGGCGCCCGCGCGGTGCTCGACGCCGACCACGCCGGCCTGGCCGACGTGAAGGAGCGCATCGTCGAGTACCTGGCCGTGCGCAAGCGCCGCTCGGAGCAGGGGCTCGGGCAGATCGGCGGGCGACGGGCGGGCGGCGCGGTGCTCGCGCTGGTCGGCCCGCCCGGCGTCGGCAAGACCTCGCTCGGCGAGTCGGTGGCCCGCGCCATGGGCCGCACGTTCGTCCGGGTCGCGCTCGGCGGCGTCCGGGACGAGGCCGAGATCCGCGGCCACCGGCGCACCTACGTCGGCGCGCTGCCCGGTCGCCTGGTGCGCGCGATCAAGGAGGCCGGCTCGATGAACCCGGTCGTCCTGCTCGACGAGATCGACAAGGTCGGCTCCGACTACCGGGGGGACCCGGCCGCCGCCCTGCTGGAGGTGCTGGACCCGGCGCAGAACCACACCTTCCGGGACCACTACCTGGAGGTCGAGCTCGACCTCTCCGACGTCGTCTTCCTCGCCACCGCCAACGTGCTGGAGGCCATCCCCGAGCCGCTGCTCGACCGGATGGAGCTGGTCCGGCTGGACGGCTACACCGAGGACGAGAAGGTCGTCATCGCCCGCGACCACCTGCTCCCGCGCCAGCTGGAGAAGGCCGGCCTCGGCGACGAGCAGGTCAGCGTGGACGAACCGGCACTGCGCCGGCTCGCCGGGGAGTACACCCGCGAGGCGGGCGTCCGGAACCTGGAGCGCTCGATCGCCCGGGTGCTGCGCAAGATCGCCGCACAGGCCGAGCTGGGCGAGCGCGAGCTGCCCGCCGCGGTCGGCGCGGAGGACCTGCGCGCCCTGATCGGCCGGCCGCACCACGTGCCGGAGTCCGCCCAGGAGCCGGCCGAGCGCCGCACCGCCGTCCCCGGCGTGGCCACCGGCCTCGCGGTGACCGGCGCCGGCGGCGACGTCCTCTACATCGAGGCCTCGCTGGCCGACGCGGAGACCGGCGGCACCGGGCTGACCCTCACCGGGCAGCTGGGCGACGTCATGAAGGAGTCCGCGCACATCGCGCTCTCCTTCCTGCGCTCGCGCGGCGCCGAGCTGGAGCTGCCGGTCACCTCGCTGCGCGACCGCGGCGTGCACCTGCACGTCCCGGCCGGGGCCGTCCCCAAGGACGGGCCGAGCGCCGGCATCACCATGACCACGGCGCTCGCCTCGCTGCTCTCCGGCCGCAAGGTCCGCACCGACGTGGCGATGACCGGCGAGGTGTCGCTGACCGGGCGGGTGCTGCCGATCGGCGGGGTGAAGCAGAAGCTGCTCGCCGCCGACCGGGCCGGGGTCACCACGGTGATCATCCCCAAGCGCAACGAGGCCGACCTGGACGACGTCCCGGCCGAGGTGCTGGAGCGGCTCACCGTCCACCCGGTGTCCGACGTCCGAGAGGTGCTGAAGCTGGCGCTGGAGCCGGCCAAGGTGCTGGTCACCGCCGCCTGACCGTCCGAGGGGCCGACGGCATCTCCGCGTGCGAGACTGCGGAGATGCCGTCCCCCACGCAGCGCGCCCTGGCCCGGGTGCCGGACCGGCTGCGCCCCTTCCTGGTGAGGCACCGCCGACTGGTGAAGTTCCTGCTGGTCGGGGGCACCTGCTTCGCGCTCACCCTGGTGATCAACCTCGAACTCAAGTTCACCGTGCTGCAGCACAAACCGGTGGCGGCACTGACCGTCGCGACCGTGATCGCCACCGTCGTCTCGTACGTGCTGAACCGCCGCTGGGCCTTCCGGGCCGGCGGACGACAGCGTGAGGCCCTGCTGTTCTTCCTGGTCAGCGCCATGGCGATCGGCGTCAACGACGTACCGCTGGCAGTCTCCCGGTACGTCCTGGACCTGCGCGAGCCGTACGTCAGCCCCTTCGCCCAGGAGGTCGCGGACTTCCTCAGCGGCATGGTCGTCGGCACCTTCGTCGCCATGCTGTTCCGCTTCTGGGCGATGCAGCGGTGGGTCTTCACCCGGCTTGCCGAGCCCCCTGCGGCCGAGCCCGCCCTGGTGAGGACGGTGCCCCCGGAACCCGGTTACGCTGCACCCGAGATGCCACGGGATGTGCCGTGAGGGCGAGGTGAGCCTGATGCGCGAGCCGGACGGCGTCCGGACCGGGCCCGCCAGCCAGCAGGGCATGCGCCGAGCCAACCTGGCCCTGGTGCTCGGGGTGATCGCGCGCGGCCCGCGTTCGCGCGCCGAGGTGGCCGCCGAGACCGGACTGACCAGGGCCGCGGTCTCCTCGCTCGCCGAACAGCTGATCGCCGGCGGCCTGGTGGTCGAGGCGGGCCCCGCCGCACCCAGCGGAAAGGTCGGCCGCCCCGGCACCGCGCTCGGACTCAACCCGCTCGGGCCCGGCGGCCTCGGCGCCGAGATCGGCGTCCGGCACCTGGGCGCCTGCGTGGTCGACCTGCGCGGGGAGGTCCGCGCCGTACGCCGCCAGGTGATCTCCAACCGCGGCCGGGAGCCCGCCGCCGTCATGGCCGACCTCGCCCGCCTGCTGCGCTCGGCCGTCGCCGAGGCGGGCCTGCGCCCGGCCGCGCTCACCCTGGCCGTGCCCGGACTGGTCGGCGACTCCGGAGCGGTCCTGCAGCGCGCCGCCAACCTGGGCTGGCAGGACGTCCCGCTGGCCGCCGAACTGCGCGCGGCGCTGCGCCCGGCCGGGGACGGCCTGGCCGAACTGCCGGTCGAGGCCGACAACGAGGCCAACCTCGGCGGACTCGCCGAGCGCTGGCTGGGCGACGGGGCGGAGGACTTCCTGTACGTCTCCGCCGAGGCCGGGGTCGGCGCCGCGATCGTGGTCGGCGGGCGGCTACTGCGCGGCGCGCGCGGCTACGCGGGCGAGTTCGGCCACGTGCCGGTCCACCCCGGCGGGCCCCGCTGCGCCTGCGGGGCGCACGGCTGCCTGGAGACGTACGCGGGGGAGGCGGCGGTGCTGCGGGCGGCCGGACTGACCGGGGTGAAGGGCGACTGGGTGACGCTGCTCGCCGACCGCGCCGCGGCCGGCGAGCAGCCGACCCGCGCGGCCCTGGCGGGGGCCGGGTCGGCGCTCGGCATCGCGGCCGCCGGCGCGGTCAACCTGCTGGACCCGGCCGAGGTGGTCCTGGGCGGCGGCTACGCCAAGCTGGCGCCCTGGCTGCTCCCGGCGATGCGCGCCGAGCTGGCCGCCCGGGTCACCGTCCGACCGTGGTCCGAGGACCGGCTGGCCGTCTCCCGGCTGGGCCGCCGCGGCCCGCTGCTGGGCGCGGCGGTGGGCGTGGTCCGCGCCATCATCGCCGACCCCGGACCGCTCGCGGGCGGCTGACTTCCGCAGGGTGTGTCCGGAGCGCGCAGAGCCCCCGGCCGGTGGGGCCGGGGGCTCTGCGCGGTGCGGTGGGGCGGTGGAGGATCAGGCCTCGGCGGGCGCGGGCTCCTCGGTGCGGGGGCCGCGCAGGACGGCCAGGTAGGCGGCGCCGATGCCGACCAGCGCCCAGACCACCAGGACCAGGATCGGCATGCCCAGGTTGGTCGAGTCGAAGTAGGCGATCGACTTGGTCGCGGCGGTGCCGGCGCCGTTCGGGATCACCGAGCCGATGGCGCGCCAGAACGGCGGCATCATCGGCGCCGGGTAGACCCCGCCCGCGCTCGGGTTGCCCAGGACGACGAAGACCAGCACCGCGACGCCGATGCCGATGATCCCGAACAGGCACTGCAGCGCCATGGTGAACGCGCCGACCGAGAAGACCACCAGGGCGCCGATCGCGGACAGCGAGAGGAGCGAGCCGGGCAGCGCGTCCAGCACCGGTCCGGCGATGACGGTGCCGCCGATGCCGGCCGCGACCGAGTAGAGCGCCAGGACGCCGAGGCGGATCAGCAGGCGGTGGGCGTTGGCCGGCTTGGAGCCGGCGCTGATGCCGAGGATCGAGGCGACCAGGTAGCCGCCGACGCACCAGCCGATCACCAGGTAGAAGGAGGAGAGGCCGTTGGTGTCGCCCTTGGCGAGCGGCACGACGTCCTCGACCTTGACCGTACGGCCCTGGGACTTGTCGATCGCGGTGGTGATGGTCTCGGCGGCCTTGGCGGCGGACGGGCCGCGGGCGCCGCCCACCAGCAGGGTGTCCTCGGTGCCGGTCGGGTTCACGACCCAGGCGGCGTAGATCTTCTGGTCCTTGATCTGCGCGGTCGCGGTCTCGGCGTCCGGCGCGGTGACGGCCTTGACGGCGTCGTTCGGGACCGCCTCCAGCGCCCCGATCAGCTTGGGGGCGACCTGCGGCGGGGCGACCACCGCGATGGAGAGGTTGTGCGGGGCGGGCTTGTGCAGCGCCCCGATGTAGGAGGTGATGAAGCCGAGCTGGAGCAGCAGCACTCCGATCACGAGCAGTGCCGCGCGCGGGGTGACCGCGCTCTTCAGTTCGGCGACGAAACCCTGCCCCGGGGCTGCCATCCACATCTCCTTGCGTATCGGGGAAAAACGGATCTTCCAGAACCGATACTTCATACCATGAAGTAGTTGGGCTGTCGTACCCCGCGCGCCGGGCTCGGGCCCGTGCCGCTGGGCGATACTGACGCGGTGAAGCACGAGGAAGCCCTGGTGGCGGTGGAGCGCGAGGTCGCGCTGATGTTCCGGCGGGGCCGGGCCAGAGTGGCGGAACTCTCACGCCGGGTGCACCCCGGACTGGAGGGCATGGCGTACAGCATGCTCGGCTACATCGAGCAGGCCGGGCGGGTCCGGGTGACCGACGTCGGCGTGCACTTCGCGGTGGGCAAGGCGACGGTGAGCCGTCAGATCCGGGCGCTGGAGGAGCTCGGGCTGGTGGCCCGGGAGGCGGACCCGCTGGACCGCCGGGCGGCGCTGGTGTCGCTGACCGAGGACGGGCGGCGGCGCTACCTGGCCGCCCGGGACGCCCGGATGCGGCGGGTGCGGGAGTTGATGGGCGACTGGTCGCAGGAGGACGCGGTGCGCTTCGCGGAGCTGCTGCAGCGCTTCAACGACGTCCTGGAGGAGCCGCCGACCGCGTGATCCGGGGGCCCGGGGCCTCTGTTCGGCCGGCCGCTCGGCTCTTCGCGCAGTTCTTTACTCGGCCTTGAAGAAAGTTGCCTAATTCAACCATCTCCTCTTATGGTTGCTTAAGGCAACGAACTTTCATGATGCGCGTATCCCGCACGCCTGCGCCCGAAGGACCCAGATGACCGTGACCACCGAGGCCGGGAGCGGCACCGCCGCCCCCGCCGACAACCGTCAGATGACCCACCGGCAGGTGATGGAGGCGCTCTCCGGCCTGCTGCTCGGCCTCTTCGTGGCCGTGCTCTCCTCGACCGTCGTCTCCAACGCCCTGCCGCACATCCTGGCCGACCTGCACGGCGGCCAGTCCGCCTACACCTGGGTGATCACCGCGGCCCTGCTCACCCTCACCGCCTCCACCCCGATCTGGGGGAAGCTCTCCGACCTCGCCAGCAAGAAGCTGCTGCTGCAGATCGCCCTGCTGATCTACATCGCGACCTCCGCGCTGGCCGGCCTCTCGCAGAACACCGGCGAGCTGATCGCCTGCCGCGCGCTGCAGGGCGTCGGCGCCGGCGGTGTCGTCGCGCTCGGCCAGATCTGCCTGGCCGCGATGGTCCCGCCGCGCGAGCGCGGCCGGTACAGCGGCTACTTCGGCGCGGTCTTCGCGCTCGCCACCATCGGTGGCCCGCTGATCGGCGGCGTCATCGTGGACACCTCCTGGCTGGGCTGGCGCTGGTGCTTCTACGTCGGCATCCCGTTCGCGCTCGCCGCGATCCTGGTGGTGCAGCGCACCCTCAAGCTGCCGGTGGTCAAGCGCAAGGCGAAGATCGACTACCTGGGCGCGCTGGTCATCACCGCCTCGGTCAGCCTGCTGATGATCTGGATCACGCTGGCCGGCAAGAACTACGCCTGGCTGTCCTGGCAGACCGCGGCCATGGTCGGCGGCGGCCTGCTGCTGGGCGCGCTGGCCGTCGTGGTCGAGCGCCGCGCCGCCGAGCCGATCATCCCGCCGGACCTCTTCAAGTACCGCACCGTCACCCTCTCCGCCCTCGCCAGCGTGCTGGTCGGCGTCGGGATGTACGGCGCGACCACCTTCCTCAGCCAGTACTTCCAGCTGGCCCGGGCCAAGTCCCCGACCACGGCCGGGCTGATGACCCTGCCGATGATCCTCGGCCTGGCGCTCTCCTCCGCCGCGGCCGGCCGGCTGATCACCAAGTACGGCAAGTGGAAGGCCTACCTGGTCGCCGGCACCGCGCTGCTCGCGGTCGGCTTCGGCCTGCTGGGCACCGCCCGGGCCGACACGGACTACGTGCTGCTCTCGGTCTACATGGCGATCACCGGTATCGGCCTCGGCCTGACCAGCCAGAACCTGGTGCTCGCGGTGCAGAACACGGTGCCCCGGCACGAGCTCGGCGCGGCCAGCTCGGTGGTCACCTTCTTCCGCACCATGGGCGGCGCGATGGGCGTCTCCGCGCTCGGCGCGCTGATGACGAACAAGGTCTCCCACTACCTGGCGGAGAACCTGGCCGCCGCGCACGTCCCGGCCGGGCACGCGGCGGCCGGCGGCGGCATCCCGGACCTGCACAAGCTGCCGGCCCCGATCGTCCCGCTGGTGACGGACGCCTTCGGCCACGGCGTCGGCACCGTCTTCCTGTGGGCGGCCCCGTTCGCGGCGCTGGCCTTCGTGACCGTGCTGTTCATCCGGGAGACGGTGCTGAAGACCACCCAGGAGAACTGACCGGGGCGCAGGAGCGGCCGGACGGCCGTCGGGATACGCGAACGGGCCGGGGAGTGCGGAGGCACTCCCCGGCCCGTGGCGTACCGGGCGCCGACCGGGCGGCTAGTGGCCGGCGATCAGCATCAGGCCGTAGCCGACGGCCGAGGCGCAGACGGCGAAGCAGACGTACGCGCCGGCCAGGGCCAGCTTGCCGCCGCCCGCGGCCTGGGCGCCCCCGCTCTCGCGGGCGGCGCTCACCGCGGCCTCGCGGCGGGACAGCGCCAGGATGCCGAGCGCGAAGACGGCGACCACGGCGACGGTGATGCCGAAGCTGAAGCCGGCGGTCTGGGCCAGGGCGTTCCACTTGATGTGCATGGTGCGTGCTCCTCAGCCTGCGGCGCTCAGGCCGCGACCGTGGTCGAGGCGGGGGTGGGGGCGTTCGCGGTGACGGTCGCTGCGACCTCGACCGTGGTGACGTCGTTGACGTTGTCCGCGCCGACCGGCTGGCGGCGGGAGATCAGCCACATCGCGCCCGAACCGGCCACCAGCGCGGCGCCGACCAGGGCGACGCCCCAGGTGCCCTGCTGGGCCAGCAGGGCCGCAGCGCCGGACACCAGGGCGGCGGCCGGCAGGGTCAGGCCCCAGGTGTAGACCATGCGGCGGACCAGGCTCCAGCGCAGCTCGCCCTTAGGGCCGCCGAGGCCGGCGCCCATGATGCCGCCGGAGCAGACCTGGGTGGTGGAGAGGCCGAAGCCCATGTGCGAGGAGGTCAGGATGACGGTCGCGGCGGCCGACTCGGAGGCGAAGCCCTGCGGCGGACGGATGTCGGCCAGGCCCTTGCCCATCGAGCGGATGATCCGCCAGCCGCCCATGTAGGTGCCGAGCGCGATCGCGGCACCGGCGGAGACGATCACCCAGGTGGGGGGCAGTGCGCCGTGCGGCAGGGCGCCGACCGAGACCAGGGTCAGGGTGATGATGCCCATCGTCTTCTGGGCGTCGTTGGTGCCGTGTGCCAGCGAGATCAGCGAGGAGGAGAAGATCTGGCCGGTCTTGAAGCCCTTCTCGGTGCTCGCGTCATTGCCCTTGCGGGTGATCGCGTACGCCAGCTTGGTGGCGCCCCAGGAGGCCAGGCCGGCGACGAACGGGGAGGCGACCGCCGGGATGATGATCTTGGTGATCACGGTGTCGAAGTTGACGCCGTTCATGCCGACGCCCACGATCGTGGCGCCGATCAGGCCGCCGTACAGCGCGTGCGAGGAGCTGGACGGCAGGCCGCGCAGCCAGGTCAGCAGGTTCCAGAGGATCGCTCCGGCCAGTGCGGCGAAGATGATCTCGGGGTGGACCCCGGCCTTCTCGTTGACGATGCCGCCGGAGATGGTGGTGGCGACCTTCACGGACAGGAACGCGCCCGCGAAGTTGAGGACGGCCGCGATGGTGACCGCGACCTTCGGACGAAGGGCCCCGGTCGCGATCGCGGTGGCGGCCGCGTTGGCGGTGTCGTGGAACCCGTTGGTGAAGTCGAAGGCGAGCGCCGTGATGATCACAACGGCCACCAGGAACGAGATGTGTTCCATACCCAAACAATCGTCGTAGTTGTCGCACGGACTTCGGTGTCGTTCGCGACGGTAGGTCTGCTTGGTAAACGGAAGGTGAACTGGGCCCCGAATCGTGGTTCCGATGGTTGCCTCGGGGTGACCGTAAGCTTTCGTCGGGGTGTCCGGGGCCGCGCTGAACTGGGCATTGGTGAAGAACGCCCGGGTTCGACCGGGTTTGCTGAGACCTGTCTCACAGATCGATCGAGAATTAACCTCCCGGTCCGCGTGCGCCCTGTTTCCGGCGAGTAACCCGTGGGAGGATCTGCGGGATCCGGGAGGCCGGGACAGGCGCGGGCGGGGAGGACCAACCCATGGGCGGGGCTGTACAGCGAACGGAGACGGCGGGCGTACGCCCGTGGGTGCGGGCGGCCCTGCGCTGCGGAGCCGTCCTCGCGGCCGCCGCACTCGCCCTGCCGGTCGCCGCCGGGGCCGCCTGGGCCGCACCCGACCCGGGCGCCGGGACGACCGTAGCCGGAGCGGACCCGCTCGCCGCCGCCAAGGCCACCCTCGGCCCGCTGCTCGACCAGCTGCACGCGCTCTACCAGAGCGCCGAGGCCGCCACCGAGCAGTACAACGGCACCGTCGCCAAGGCCGCCGAGCAGCAGGCCGCGATCGCCGACCTGCAGGGCCGGCTGGAACGCCAGCAGAAGCAGGTCGACGCCGGCACCGACATCGCCTCGCAGCTCGCCGCCGCGCAGTACCGCAACGGCGCCGCCTCCGCCTACGCCGAACTGCTGCTCTCCAAGGACCCGTACGAGGCCGTCACCATCGCCGAGCTGCTCAAGACGGCCAGCCGCTCCCAGTCGGAGTTCCTGGACCGGCTGAAGAGCGACCGGGACGCGCTCGACGGGCTGAAGAAGCAGACCGAGGAGGCGCTGAAGGCCTCCCAGGCGCTCGTCGCCCAGCAGGACGCCGCGAAGGCCAAGGTGGCCGCCGACCTCGCCTCCGTCGAACAGGTGGTCTCCTCGCTGACCGGCGCCCAGCGCACCGAGCTGGAGCAGCTGGAGAAGGCGAAGGCGGACGAGGCGCAGCTCGCCTTCCTCGCCTCCGGCGCGCTCGGCAAGGGCGAGCGCACGCCCTCGCTGCAGGGTCGCGGAGCGGTGGCCTTCGCGCTGGCGCAGGTGGGCAAGCCGTACCTGTGGGGCGGTACCGGTCCGGACGCCTACGACTGCTCAGGCCTCACCTCCCAGGCCTGGCTGCACGCGGGCCGGCCGATCCCGCGCACCAGCCAGGAGCAGTGGGCGCAGCTGCCGCACGTGGCGCTGAACCAGCTGCGCCCCGGTGACCTGGTGATCTACTTCAAGGACGCCTCGCACGTCGGGATGTACATCGGCGGCGGGCTGATCGTGCAGGCACCCCGGCCGGGGGCGTTCATCAAGGTGTCGCCGATCGGCTCGATGCCGATCCTCGGCGCCGTCAGGCCGGACCCCTCCGGTGCGGCCGACGACGCGGGCGGCACCTGGAAGGTGCCCGACCTGCCGCCCGGCTGGGACTCCGTGACGCCGATCGCGCCGAGCCCCACCAAGCCGACCCCGCCGACCACTCAGCCCACCACGCCGCCGACCACCCCGAGTCAGCCCACCGGCACGCCGACCACCCCGACGACGCCGACCGCGCCGACCACCCCGACCGACCCGGGCACGCCGTCGGGCACCGGCACGCAGACCCCGACGCAAACGCCGACCCAGACCCCGACGGGCACGCCGACGACGCCGACCGGCACCCCGGGCACGCCCACCCCGACCGGGACCGGCACCCCGGCGGGCACCCCGACCGTGACCGGCTCGGCGAGCGCCTCGGTGCCGGGCAGCCCCACCGCGACGCTGCCGCTGGGGACGCCGACGCACCACTGACGCCGCCGCCGTACGACGGCGAAGGCCGCCCGACGTCCGAGGACGTGGGGCGGCCTTCGCGTCGGTCGCGGGGTCATTCGCCGGTGTCGGGCTCGAAGCGGATGACCACGGCCTTGGAGGTCGGGGTGTTGCTGATGTCGGCGGTGGAGTCCAGCGGGACCAGCACGTTGGTCTCGGGGTAGTAGGCCGCCGCTCCGCCGCGGGCGACGGGGTAGTGGACGACCCGGAAGTGGGGGGCACGGCGCTCGACGCCGTCCTTCCACTCGCCGACCAGGTCGACGTACTCGCCCTCGGTCAGGCCGAGCTCGTCCGCGTCGGCGGGGTTGACCAGGACCACGCGGCGGCCGCCCTTGATGCCGCGGTAGCGGTCGTCGAGGCCGTAGATGGTGGTGTTGTACTGGTCGTGGGAGCGCAGGGTCTGCAGCAGCAGGCGGCCCGGCGGGACCTCGGGGGCGGTCAGCGGGTTGACGGTGAAGTTCGCCTTGCCGGTCGCGGTGGGGAAGGTGCGGGAGTCGCGCGGGCCGTGCGGGAGGGTGAAGCCGCCGGGGCGGCGGACCTTCTCGTTGTAGTCCGTGAAGCCCGGGACGACGCGGGCGATCCGCTCGCGCAGGGTGTCGTAGTCGGTGGCGAAGTCCTCCCACGGCACGGTGTCCCGCGGGCCGAGGACGGTACGGGCGAGGCGGCAGACGATCGCGGTCTCGGAGAGCAGGCCCGGTGCGGGCGGACGCAGACCGCCGCGGGAGGCGTGCACCTGGCCCATCGAGTCCTCGACGCTGACGAACTGGGCGCCGGCCGCGGTGACGTCCCGGTCGGTGCGGCCCAGGGTGGGCAGGATCAGGGCGCGGGCGCCCGTGACCACGTGCGAGCGGTTGAGCTTGGTGGAGACGTGGACGGTCAGTCGGCACCGGCGCATCGCGGCCTCGGTGACCTCGGTGTCCGGGGTCGCCGCGACGAAGTTGCCGCCCATCGCGAAGAAGACCTCGACCTTGCCGTCGCGCATCGCGCGGATGGTGTCCACCGAGTCGAAGCCGTGCTCGCGCGGCGGTTCGAAGCCGAACTCGTTCTCCAGCGCGTCGAGGAAGGCCTTGCTCGGGCGCTCGAAGATGCCCATCGTCCGGTCGCCCTGGACGTTGCTGTGCCCGCGCACCGGGCAGACCCCGGCGCCGGGGCGGCCGACGTTGCCGCGAAGCAGCAGGAAGTTGACCACCTCGCGGATGGTCGGGACGGCGTGCTTGTGCTGGGTGAGGCCCATCGCCCAGCAGACGATGATCTTCTTCGAGCCCAGCACGAGCCGACCGAGCTCCTCGATCTGCTCCCAGGGCAGGCCCGTCGCGGCGAGCACCTCGTCCCGGTCGGTCTTGCGGGCCTGGGCCTCGAACTCCTCGAAGCCGTGGCAGTGTTCGGCGATGAAGTCGCGGTCGACGCCGTCCTGCTCCAGCACGATCCGGTTGAGCGCGCGGAACAGCGCGAGGTCGCCGCCGAGGCGGATCTGCAGGAAGAGGTCGGTCAGCTTGGTGCCGTGGCCGACCAGGCCGCGGGCGTTCTGCGGGTTCTTGAACCGCTCCAGGCCGGCCTCCGGCAGCGGGTTGACGCTGACGATGGTCGCGCCGGCCCGCTTGGCGCGCTCCAGGGCGGAGAGCATCCGGGGGTGGTTGGTGCCCGGGTTCTGGCCGGCCACGATGATCAGGTCGGCCTGGTAGAGGTCCTTGAGGCTGACGCTGCCCTTGCCGACGCCGAGCGTCTCGGTGAGTGCCGAACCGGACGACTCGTGGCACATGTTGGAGCAGTCCGGCAGGTTGTTGGTGCCGAGCCGGCGGGCGAACAGCTGGTACGCGAAGGCGGCCTCGTTGCTGGTGCGGCCGGAGGTGTAGAAGGCGGCGCCGTCCGGGGTGTCCAGGGCGCGCAGCTCCTCGGCGATCAGCGCGAAGGCGTCGTCCCAGGAGACCGGCGTGTAGTGGGTGGCGCCCTCGTCGAGCAGCATCGGCTGGGTGAGCCGGCCCTGCTGGCCGAGCCAGTAGCCGGAGCGCTCGGCCAGCTCGGCGACCGGGTGGGCGGCGAAGAACTCGGCGCGGATCCGGCGCTCGGTGGCCTCCTCCGCGACGGCCTTGGCGCCGTTCTCGCAGAACTCGGCGGTGTGCGTCTTGTCCGGCTCGGGCCAGGCGCAGCCCGGGCAGTCGAAGCCGTCGGGCTGGTTGACCTTGCGCAGGGTGGCGAGGGTGCGGCGGGCGCCCATCTGCTCGGCGGCCATCCGCAGGCTGTGGCCGACGGCGGGCAGCCCGGCGGCCGCGTGCTGGGGCGCCGACACCTCGGGGGCGTCCTGCGCCGGGTCGCTCTGCGGGGCCTGCTTGGCCATGACTGCGCTCCTCGGGTTCTGCTCGTTCGAGCCGCCGCACCGTCGCGGGGGCTCGGTGCCCATCCTTCCACCTGGCCGAAGACGGGGGGAGGGGCGGAGGGGAGGGGAGAGGGAGGTGGCGGGGGAGGAGTGGACGGCGTCGGTAGAGTCCTGTCCGTCATGGCGGATGGGGGAGGGGCGCGCGTGCGAGTCGGTGACGTCCTGGACGGCCGGTACGAGCTGGTGGAGAAGCTCGGTCAGGGCGGCTTCGGGGTGGTGTGGCGGGCCCAGGACACCCGGATGCGGCGGCCGGTGGCGGTCAAGGTCATCGGGCACCACGGCGGCGACCAGGCGAAGGCCGCCCTGCGGTTCGTCCGGGAGGCCTGCGCGGCCGGCAACCTGTCGCACCCGCACATCGTCACCGTGCACGACCTCGGTCAGTGCGAGGTCGGCGACCGGGAGGTCACCTTCCTGGTCATGGAGCTGCTCACCGGCCGCACCCTGACCGAGGTGCTGCGCGAGGGGCTGCCCGAGCCCGCGCTCAGCCTGCGCTGGGGGCGGCAGATCAG
Organism: Kitasatospora sp. NPDC023120; assembly: GCF_055560835.1. Lineage (NCBI taxonomy): Bacteria > Bacillati > Actinomycetota > Actinomycetes > Kitasatosporales > Streptomycetaceae > Kitasatospora > Kitasatospora sp. NPDC023120. Next base: position 18,231 of record NZ_JBVHHY010000008.1, read on the forward strand.
CGGTGCGCTGGCGGCCGCGCACGACGCGGGCATGGTGCACCGGGACATCAAGCCGGACAACGTGATGATCACCGACGCCGGGCACCTCAAGGTGCTGGACTTCGGCATCGCCCAGCTGGACACCGGCGCGGGCGGGCTGACCACCACCGGCACGATCGTCGGCAGCCCGGCGTACATGGCGCCCGAGCGGTGGACCGGCGGCCGGGTGGACGGCCGGGCCGACCTCTACGCGCTCGGCTGCGTGCTGGTCGAACTCTTCACCGGGGCGCGGCCGTTCGGCGGGGACTCGACGCCGGTGCTGATGTACCAGCACCTCAACGAGGCACCCCCGCCGCTGGATCCGGCGCAGTTCGGGCTGCCGCCCCAGGTGGCCGGGCTGGTCGCGGAGCTGCTGGCGAAGGACCCGGCGGACCGGCCGGCGGACGCCCGGACGGTCGAGCGGCGGCTGGCGGAGGCGGCCGCGGCGCCGGGCACCGGGGCGGGCGCGGTGGCGGCGGTGCCGACGGTGGTGGACCGGGCGGCGCCCGTGTCAGGACCGGTCGGCGAGGTCGCGGTGGGCCCGGTGGCGCCGGTGGTGCCGGTGGGTCCGGTGGCGCCGGTGGTGCCGCCCGCGCCGACCGCTCCGCCCGTCGTGCCCGCCGCGCCCCCGGCCGCACCGCCCGTCGCTCCGCCCGTCGCTGCGGGTGCGGGCCCGTCGGTGCTGTCGCCGCTGACCACGCCGCCGGTACTGGCCGCGCCGCCGTCCGACGCCGTACGGGCGGCGCTGCGCGAGCGGCGGTCGGCCGCGTACCGGGCGGCGACGGCCGGGGAGTCGGCGATCCAGCTGCAGGCCGTCGCCCAGGAGTGCGTGAACGCGCTCGGCGCGAGCGACCGGGACACCCTGTGCACCTGGCGGGACTTCACCTGGTACCTCAGCCGGGCAGGCGACCTGGACGGCGCGATCCGGCTGCTGACCAGCGTCGTGGACGACATGCGCTCGGCCCTCGGCCCGCTCGACCCGGACACCCTCGGCGCCCGCTACCACCTGGTGTGGTGCATCGGCGAGAGCGGCGCGGTGGTCACCGCGATCCGGCTGCTGAACGGGCTGCTGCCCGATCTGCACGCCGCCTGGGGCCCGCAGGACACCCGCCTGCTCAAGGCGCGGCACGACCTCGCGGTGCACCACGCCAACCGGAACGACCTGCAGAGCGCCGTGATCCACTTGAACGCGCTGCTGCCGGACCTCGCCCGGGTGCTGGGCGAGCACCACCCAAGCACCGTCCAGGCCTGGCAGGACCTGGCCGGCTACCAGCAGCGGCTCGCCCAGGCGGGCCGCAGGGGCGCGGGCGGTCCGCACCGGCGGCGGCCGCCGCGGATGAGCCCGATGGAGGTGCTGGCGCTGGTACGGCGGCTGCGGGTCTGGGACTTCGCCACCGACGAGGAGGCCCGGGCCTGCATGGACGCGCTGGACCGCGGGATCGGCCTGAAGGGCGTCGCGGACGTGGTGTTCGACGCGCCGGACCACGTCTCGGACGAGGACCTGGTGGAGGAGATCTTCGGCCCCTGAGGTCCCCGAGGCCCCTGAGGCCCCCGGGGTCCCCAGGGTCCCCGAGGTCCGCGAGGTCCGCGAGGTCCCCGAGGCCTCTGCCCGGTCGACGCACGCTCATGCCGCCAGCGCCGCCGTCCGCAGTGCGGCCAGCGCCCGCAGCAGCGCCCGGGCGGCCGCGTCGTTCTGCCGGAACCCCGGTGCGTCGGTGCGCGGGCGGGCGAAGGCGGCGGCGGAGCGCAGGCTGGTGTGCGGGCCGAGCGCGGTGCGGCGCGGGTGCGGGGCGCCGCCCAGGGCGGGGTCGAGCAGTCGGCTGTCGGCGGGGGCGATGGTGACCAGGCCGGAGTGGTGGGTGTAGTCCCCGTCACTCACCACCTCCTCCGCGATCCGCCCGGTGCGGTGCAGTTCGCGCAGCACCGGGTCGAGGGTGCGGGCCAGCGCGTGCTTGGGCAGGTACGCCTCGACGAGCGCCGTCGCGTGGACGGTGTGGCCGGGTACGGTGGTGCCGGAGGCGCGCCAGGTGCCGGTGGCCTCGTCCCGTTCGACCCGGACGCCCGCGCCGAGGAAGCGCACCACCCCGGCCTCGGACAGGGCGAGCAGCTGGCGCAGCCGGAAGCCGGGCGGGCCGGAGGCGAGGAAGCTGAAGTAGCCGAAGAACCACTCGTCCACCTCCTCGGCGATCGAACGGGCGGTGAGCCGGCCGCTGGCGAGCACCCGCTGGAGCTGCCCGAAGAGCGAGAGCAGGGCGAGGAAGGCGCCGAGGTCGGCGCTGTGCGCGGGGTCGGCGCGGCGGTCGGCGTCGGCGGTGACGTAGGCGCGCAGGTGTGCCTGGAGCTCCTCGGCGGAGTCGAGTTCGAGGCCGGCCAGCGGGTGGTCGAGCCGCTCGAAGTCGATCCGGTCGGCCGGGTCGGGGACGGCCTCGGCGACGAGGGCGGTGAGTTCGGGGGTGTACCAGTCGTGCCGGTCGTACCGGGCCAGGAACTCGGGCCAGGGCAGGGCGGTGCGCCCGGGGTGGGCGTGGAACAGCTCGTGGTAGTGCCCGAAGGCGACCTCCTTGGCCATCAACGGCCAGAAGTCGCGACGCAGTTGCAGCGGTCCCCGGCCGGCGAGCACGGCGTCGACGGCGGCCGCGTCGAAGTACCGGGGGAGCGGGGCGTGCGGCCCCTGCAGGCGGTAGCCGGTCTTGGAGTGGTACGGGACGCCGCGCCGGGAGCCGAGGTGGAGCACGGGCTCGCGGCCGGACGGGTGGTAGCGCAGCGCGTCCCCGTGCCCGGTGGGCTCGAAGCGGCCGCCGCGGCCCTCGGTGAGCAGCGCGAGCAGGTCGACGGAGGCCAGGCCGAGGCCGCGCAGCACCACCTGCTCGCCTGGGGCGATGACCGCCAACTCGGCTGCCACGTCGGCGGAGTAGGCGGGTGGGAGGTGGAAGCGGCGGTGCCGGGTGGCGAACTCGGCGTCGGCGGCGTGGCGCGGGTGCGGGGCCGAGTCGAGGTGGCCGAGGGTCAGGGCGACGTGGTCGGCGGTGAGCGTCCGGTCGCCGAGGTGGACGGTCTGCGGGCCGTCGGCCGGGCCGTCGATCCGCCGGACGGTGTCCCGGTGGACGGTGACGCGTACGTGCGGCGGCAGGTCGGCGACGGCGCGGCGGAACACCCAGTCCAGGTAGGCGCTCTGGGCCCGGCGGGTGGGGAAGTCGGTGGGTGCGAGGGTGTCCAGCTCGGCCCGGACGGCCGGGTCGGCGACCTCGCGGTAGGGCGCGAACTCGCGCCGCCGTACCGCCCACTCGCCGAGCGAGGGGCCGGGGCGGACCGGTCCTTCGAGGGTCGAGCGCTCGTCGGTGAACATGGTGACGTCCTCGGCCATCGAGTTCATCCGCAGCAGCGGGGACTGGTCGTGGCGCCAGATCCGGCCTGCGCCGGGCGGGTACGGGTCGACCAGGTGGATCTCCAACGGCCGGTCGGCGGGCAGGAGTTCGGCGGCGTTGGCGGCGATCCGCTCCAGCAGTCCGGTGCCGCGCGGGCCGGCGCCGACGATGACGAGCGAGGCCGTCATGCCTTCACCACCCGCAGGAAGGCCGCGCGGGCCCGCTGCAGCGGCGTGGGCGGCAGCCCGTCCCGGGTCGCCCCCCTGGCGAAGTGCCGCTCCACGTAGTACTGGCCGATGGACAGCAGGGTGGTGACCACCAGGTACCAGATGGTGGCGACCATCAGCATCGGGATGACCTGGTACGACTGCAGGTAGACCAGCTGCACCGAGTAGAGCAGGTCGGAGACGGCCAGCACGCTGACGATGCTGGTGCCCTTCAGCGCGCCGATCAGCATGTTCCCGGCGGTCGGCACGATCGCGCGCATCGCCTGCGGCACGACGATCCGGCGCAGCACCCGCCACCGGCCGAGCCCGAGCGCGGCGGCCGCCTCCAGCTGGCCGCGGTCCACGGAGAGGATGCCGCCGCGGATCACCTCGGCGGCGTACGCGGTCTCCAGCAGGGTGAGGCCGATGACGGCGGTCAGGGTGGGGCCGATCAGGTCGACCGTCCTGACCGTGACGAACTCGGGGCCGAACGGGATGCCGAGGCCGAGCGTCGGGTAGAGCGCGCCGATGTTGAAGAAGAACAGCAGCTGCACCAGCGGCGGGGTGGAGCGGAAGATCCAGATGTAGCCCCAACCGAGCGTGCGCAGTACCGGGTTGGCGGAGAGTCGCATGGTGGCGAGGACGGTGCCGAGCACGAAGCCGAGGGCGAGGGTGACGGCGGTCAGCCAGAGGGTCAGGGCGAGGCCGTCGAGCACGGACCGGGCGGTGAACCACTGCGCGACCACGCTCCACCGGAAGGCCTCGTTGCGGATCACCGAGGTGACCGCCATCGCCGCCAGCAGCAGTGCGACGGCGGCGGCGATCCACTGGCCGGGCTTGCGACGGGCGACGATCCGGGCCTCGGGGGCGGGCGGCGGGGCGGGACGGTCGAGTGCGGAGGGGGCGGGCAGGACGTCCTGCGGGGTGGCCATGGCGGAGGCTCCTGGCGGGAGTGCGGGCGGGAAGGGGTACGGGCGGTGGCCTCGTACGCGCGGCCCGCGTCCCTCAACACGGCCTGCGCCTTGCACTGCACTCCGCGTCGATCGTACGCATGCGCGATCGACGGCTGTCAAGGGTGGTCCGGAGGCGACGGGGACCGTCGGAAGGGCGACAGGAGATCGCAACACTGCGGCAACGAGGGATGGTTGACGTACCGGAGGGGCGACTGCTCAACTTGGGGCCATGTACGCCGAGCAGCCCCTGGTCACCCGCGACCACATCGACTTCGGTCGGGTGTGGTCCGCGGCGTGTCGCGGCTGACGCGGTAGCGGCCGCCCGTCCGGCCTGATCGCCCGCGGGGGAGCCTCCCTCGGTTCACCCCGCCCCGGTCCGCGATCCCCCTTCCGAACCGACGTCGCGCCGATCGCGCGCACCCGTCGATCCCTTCACGCTGCGCTCCAGCAGTTCCCCGCCGTCCCCTGCACCGTCACGTGCTCGTACGGCCGCCCCGCCGCGGCCGCCTCCGGTCTTCCCACCCGCAGCCCACCGGATCCCCGCTCACCCGAAAGGTTCCGCCATGCCCGTCGAATTCCTCGGCATCGCCGCCACCGGCGATGGTTCGGAGACCACCCCGCGCACCACCGCCGCCTTCGACCGCGACTACACCCTGCGGCTGGCCCGGGCGCACGAGGACCACGGCTGGGACCGGGTGCTCTTCGCGTACGGGGCCGGCGCCCCGGAGCCGGCGGCCGCGGCGGCCTTCCTCGCCTCGCACCTCGACCGGCTGCAGATCCTGCTGGCGCACCGGCCGAACGTCTCCTACCCGACCTTCGCCGCCAAGACCTTCGCGACCCTGGACCGGATCAGCGACGGCCGGCTGACCGTGCACTTCATCACCGGGGGCAACGACCACGAGCAGCAGCGCGAGGGCGACTTCCTCACCAAGGACCAGCGGTACGAGCGCACCCGCGAGTACATCGGCATCGTGAAGAAGGCCTGGACCAGCCGGGAGCCCTTCGACCACGAGGGCCCGCACTACCGCTTCAACGACTTCGTCTCCGACGTCTTCCCCGTTCAGCAGCCGCGCCCGGCGGTCTCCTTCGGCGGCTCCTCGGACGCGGCCTACGCGGCCGGCGGAGCGGAGGCGGACGTCTACTGCCTCTGGGGCGAGCCGCTGGCCCGCACCGCCGAGCAGATCGAGCGGGTGAAGGATGCGGCGCGGGCCGCCGGGCGGACCGACGTGCCGCGGATCCAGGTGGCGTTCCGGCCGATCATCGCGCCGACCGAGGAACTGGCCTGGGAGAAGGCGCACCGGACGGTCGCCGCGATCCGGGCCCGCCGGAGCGCCGACCGGCGGCCGGGGGGCGGCACCGCACCCGGGGCTGCGGCACCCGAAGCCGCGGCACCCGAAAACGCCGGCTCCCAGCGGCTGATCGAGATCGCCGAGGCCGGCGAGCGCTACGACCGCGCGCTGTGGACCCCGACCGCCGCGGCCACCGGCGGGGCGGGCAACTCCAACGCGCTGGTCGGCACCCCGGAGACGGTCGCCCAGGCGCTGCTGGACTACCACGACCTCGGCGTGGACATCCTCTCCGCGCGCGGCTACGACCTGCTGGGCGACGCGATCGACTTCGGCCGCTACGTCATCCCGATCGTCCGCGAGGAGGTCGCCAAGCGGGACGCCGCCAAGGCCGCGGCCGAGCAGGCGGCCCGGGCCGAGCGGGCCGAGCGCGACCGCCACCAGCTGATCGCGGTGCAGGCGTGAGCGCAGCACCGGTGGCCGAGTTCCGCCGGGTCTCCGTCGAAGACCCGCTGGTCGAGCCGCTGCTGCGGGAACTCACCCACGAGTACGTCACCCGGTACGGCCCCGAGGCGCACCGGGAGATGAGCCGCTACCCGGGCGAGGCCTTCGCCGAGCCGCACGGGGTGCTGCTGCTCCTGCTGGAGGACGGCGAGCCGGTGGCCGGCGGCGCGTACAAGCGCTACGACGAGCACACCGCCGAGGTGAAGCGGATGTGGACGCACTCCGGGCACCGCCGCCGCGGCCTGGCCCGCCGGGTGCTGGCCGAACTGGAGCGCACCGCGGCCGCGGCCGGCTACACCCGGCTCTACCTCACCACCGGCCCGCGCCAGCCGGAGGCCAGGGGCCTCTACCTGGCGACCGGCTACACGCCGCTGTTCGACGTCACCGCCGATCCGCTGACGATCGGGCCGCTGCCCTTCGAGAAGCCGCTCCCCGTCCTCGCCCGGACCCCCTGAGCCGGACCCCAATAGCCCCGCGCCCCTGAGCCCCGCGCCCCTGAGCCCCGCCCCCTGAGCTCCGACCCCCTGGAAGGCCCCCGTGAGAACCACCACCGTCCGCCGCCGCCTGCTCGCGGCCACCGCCCTGCTGCCGGTCCTGGCGCTGGCCGCCTGCGGCTCGGACCCGAAGATCGCGGGCGCGGCGGGGGCGGGCGGCCCGGCCGCCCCCGCCACCGAGGACGTCGTCGCCGGCCTCGCGAAGTCGGACGCGGCGGCCGCGCTGCTGCCCGAGGAGGTCCGCAAGGCCGGCACGCTGAAGTTCGGCTCCTCCTTCGGCGCGCCGCCCACCGCGTTCTACGTCGACCAGGTCAGCAAGAAGCCCGCCGGGATCGACGTGGACTTCACCGACGCGGTGGCCAAGCTGCTCGGGCTGACCGTGGACCGGCAGGAGGCCGCCTTCGAGACCATCCTCCCGGCGCTGGACAGCGGGAAGTTCGACGTCGGCACCGGCAACTTCGGGGTCACCACGGCCCGGCTGAAGACCATCGACTTCGTCACCTACATCGACGACGGCCAGGGCTTCGCGGTGAAGAAGGACGACACCGCGATCCAGCCGGTCACCGACCTGGTCCAGCTGTGCGGGCTGACCGTCGGCACCGGTGCCGGCACCACCTTCGAGACCACCCTCAACAGCCGGAAGAACGTCTGCACCGACGCCGGGAAGAAGCCGTACGAGGTCAAGGCGTTCAGCGAGAGCGGCGCGCTGCTGACCAGCCTCCAGCAGGGCCGGGTGGACATCGAGATGTCGACCATCAACGGGCTGCGCCACCAGGCCGCGCAGGAGGCCTCCGGGACGCGCTTCCTCGGCGAGTTCCACCGCCTCGACGTCGGCTTCGCCTTCAAGAAGGGCTCGAAGCTCACCCCGGCCTTCCAGGCGGCGGTCAACCAGCTGATCAAGGACGGGACGTACGAGCGGATCCTGCGCAAGTGGGGGGTCGCCGACTCGGCGATCAAGGAGTCGCAGATCAGCCCGCCCGAGCACGCCTGATCCGGGATCCGTCGACGACGAGGTCCCTCGAAGCCAAGGTCAGTCAAGCCGAGGTCAGCCAGAGGAGTCCGATGACCGTCAGCACCGAAGCACCATCCGCCCCGGCCCGTCCGAGACCCGCGGCGGCGGCCACTGCCGGGGCCGCCGTCGACCTCGACGAGCTCGGCACCCTGCGGACCGTTCCCGCCCGGCACCCCTGGCGCTGGGCCGCCGGGATCGCCGCGCTGGTCGTCCTCGCCCAGTTCGCCCACGGCCTGGCCACCAACCCCGGCTGGGACTGGGCGACCTTCCGGCTCTACTTCACCGCCGACACGATCCTCCAGGCGATCGGCCGGACCCTCGAACTCACCGCCTACGGAACGGTGCTGGGCTTCGTGCTGGGCGCCGGGGTGGCCGCGATGCGGCTGTCCCGCAGCGCGATCCTGCGGTCCATCGCCTGGGCGTACGTCTGGGTGTTCCGCTCGATCCCGCTGATCGTCCAGCTGGTGTTCTGGTTCAACCTCTCGTACCTGTACAAGCGGTTCGGCTTCGGCATCCCCTTCGGCCCGACCTTCGGGGACTTCGAGACGGTGGGCGTGCTCAGCGCGCTCGGTGCCGCGGTGCTCGGCCTCGGGCTGCACCAGGCCGCGTTCGCCGCCGAGATCATCCGCGGCGGCATCATCGCGGTGGACGCCGGCCAGCGGGAGGCCGCCGCCGCGCTCGGCATCCCGCGGTGGCGGCAGGCCTGGCGGATCGTGCTGCCGCAGGCCATGCGGGGCATCCTGCCGGCCGCCGCCAACGAGGTGGTCTCGCTGCTCAAGGGCACCTCGGTGGTCTACGTGATGGCGATCGGCGAGCTCTTCTACCAGACCCAGGTCATCTACGGCCGGACCGGCCGGGTGGTGCCGCTGCTGATGGTCGCCACCGTCTGGTACGTGGTGCTGACCACCGTGCTGTCGGTCGGCCAGTACTACGTCGAGCGCTACTTCGCCCGCGGCGCGCAGCGCACCCCGCCGCCCACCCCGCTGCAGCGCGTCCGGGCCTTCGTCCGGAGCCTGCCGGCCCGCACCCAGCCCGCCGCCCGCACCTCCGGAGGACAGCCGTGACCACCCTGACGAAGACCGGCCCGACCACGGCCGCACCGATGGTGCAGGTCCGCGGCCTGCACAAGAGCTTCGGCCGGCTGGAGGTGCTGCGCGGGGTCGACCTGGACGTCCCGGCCGGCTCGGTGACGGTGGTGCTCGGCCCGTCCGGCTCCGGCAAGTCCACCCTGCTGCGCGCGATCAACCACCTGGAGAAGCTGGACCGCGGCCACGTCGCGATCGACGGGGAGCTGATCGGCTACCGGCGCTCCGGGGACCGGCTGTACGAGCTCAAGGAGCGCGAGGTGCTGCGCCAGCGCACCGGCATCGGCTTCGTGTTCCAGAACTTCAACCTGTTCCCGCACCTCACCGTGCTGGAGAACCTGGTCGAGGCGCCGGTCGCCGCACTGCGCCGGCCCCGGGCCGAGGCGAAGGCGGCGGCGCTGGCGCTGCTGGAGCGGGTCGGGCTGGCCGACAAGGCCGCCGCCTACCCCCGGCAGCTGTCCGGCGGGCAGCAGCAGCGGGTGGCGATCGCCCGGGCGCTGGCGCTGGAGCCCAAGGTGCTGCTGTTCGACGAGCCGACCTCGGCTCTCGACCCGGAGCTGGTCGGCGAGGTGCTGGACGTCATCAAGGACCTGGCCCGCAGCGGCACCACGATGATCGTGGTCACCCATGAGATCGGCTTCGCCCGCGAGGTCGCCGACACCGTGGTCTTCATGGACGGCGGCGTGGTGGTCGAGCAGGGCCCGCCGGCCGAGGTCCTGGACCAGCCGCGGCACGAACGCACCCGGGCCTTCCTGGCCAAGGTCCTCTGAGCCCCCTTCTTCCTCGAAACGAACCAAGTCCCCTTCACCGAGCAGGAGTTCCGCCATGTCCCTACCCCGTCGCGCCCTCGTGAGCTCGGCCGCCGCGCTCGCCGCCGTCCTCGTCCTGGCCGGCTGCGGCAGCGGTGCCACGGGCGCCGCGGCGGAAATCGCCCCGGCCAAGGGCAGCACCGCGCCGAACGGCACGGTGGTGAACCTGTCGCCGAACCAGAACCGGGTGACCACGCCCAAAGTCGACGCGATCGCGGCGCTGGTCCCGGAGGAGATCAGAAAGAAGGGCACGCTGACCGTCGTCGACTCCATCGGCACCACCCCGCCGCTGGACTTCTACGCCAACGACGACAAGACCATCATCGGCGTCGAGCCCGACATCGCCACCCTGATCGGCGGAGTGCTCGGCCTCAAGGTCGAGTTCAACCCGGTCTCCTGGGAGAACATCTTCGTCGGGCTGGACAGCGGCAAGTACGACGTGGGCCTGTCCAACATCACCGTCACCGAGGCGCGCAAGGAGAAGTACGACTTCGCGACCTACCGGTTGGACATCCTGGGCTTCGAGGCGAAGAAGGGCAGCAGCCTCAAGGTCGCCGGCCCCAAGGACCTCGCGGGCAAGTCGGTCGGCGTCTCCACCGGCACCAACCAGGAGAAGCTGCTGATCGCCTGGAGCGAGGAGAACGTCAGGAACGGCCTCAAGCCGATCGACATCAAGTACTTCCAGGGCACCGAGTACCACCTGGCGCTCTCCTCCGGCCGGATCGAGGTCTACACCGGCCCCAACCCCAGCCTGGCCTTCCATGCCGTGCAGACCGGCGAGACCGAGGTCGTCGGCACCTACTCGGGCGGGGGCGCCGACGTCCTCGGCAAGATCGCGGCGACCACCAGGAAGGACAACGGCCTGGTCAAGGCGCTCAACGCGGCGGTCGACGAGGTGATCAGGAACGGCACGTACGGGCAGGTGCTCAAGCGCTGGGGCCTGGACGGCGAGGCCGTGCAGACCTCCGAGATCAACCCGCCGGGGCTGCCCAAGCCCAAGCCGTAGCGACGGCGATCGCGGAGGCCGTGGCGACAGCCGCCGCCGAAGCCGGGGCCGGATCAGGACGGCCCGGTCCCGGCTCGTTCACCCGTTCGCCCCCGCCCGCCGCTATGGTGACCCCTCCGACGGCGAACGCCGGGCGGGCGCGGTCGAGTTGGGGGAGGGCATGGAGAAGGGCGAGGTGCTCGGCGGTCGCTTCCGGCTGGAGGAGCGGCTGGGCAGGGGCGGCTTCGGCGTGGTCTGGCGGGCGACGGACACGACCATCGACCGGCAGGTCGCGGTCAAGGTGCTGCTCGCGGAGCACGCCACCGACCGGGAGGCGGTCAGCCGGTTCGTCCGCGAGGCCAGGACGGCCGGCGGCCTCAACAACCCGCACATCGTGACCGTCTACGACTACGGCTGGACGGACGCCGGCTCCGGGAAGATCCCGTACCTGGTGATGGAGCTGGTCCGCGGCCGGGCGCTGTCCGCGGTGCTCAAGGACGGCCTGCCGGACCACGCGGACGCGCTGCGCTGGATGCGGCACATCTGCAAGGCGCTGGACGCCGCGCACCGCTCGGGCGTCGTCCACCGGGACATCAAGCCCGAGAACGTGATGATCACGACGGAGGACTTGGGGGCGCGGGCCAAGGTCCTGGACTTCGGCATCGCCCGACTGGTCACCCAGACCGTCCGGCTCACCTCCACCGGCAACGTGGTCGGCACCGTCCCGTACCTCGCGCCCGAGTGCTGGTCCGGCGGCGCGGTGGACGGGCGGGCCGACCTCTACGCGCTCGGCATCATGCTGTACGAGGTCTGCACCGGCGCACGCCCGTTCCGCGCCGCCTCGGCCGCCGAGTACATGTACAAGCACCTGGAGGAGGTCCCGCCCCGGGTGCGCAGCAAGGACCCGGCGCTGGCCGAGCTGGTCGCCCGGCTGCTCGACAAGCGGCCCGAGGACCGGCCGGCCGACGCCGCCGAGGTGCTGCGGCGGCTGCGCGCCGTCCGGCCGGGGATGCTGCGCCCGGACGACCCCAGCCCGGAGCAGCTGCGCCGACGGGCCGACCGGGCCTGGCAGCACGGCGCGGCGGGAGAGCCGGGCGAGGCGGTGCAGATCCTCACCGCGCTCGTCCCCGACTTCGCCCGGATCTGCGGCCCGGACGACCCGCGCACCCTGCGCACCTGCCACGACCTGGCCCTCTGGGTCGCCCGGGACGGCAGCCCGGGTGCCGCGGTCGCCCTGCTCGACGAGCTGACCCAGGTGCCGGGCGCCGCCCCGGAGGCCCGGGCCGACGCGCGGCGCGACCTCGCGCACTGGCAGCGGGAGGTCGCCAGGGCCGGCCCCGGCCGGCCGAGAGCCCTAAGCCTGGGGGTGCTGCTCGGCGGCGGCCCGCAGGGCGGCTGAGGCGCCTTCGGCGATCGGGTCCCCGTGCCCGAAGACGACGGTCTCCACCGGCAGCGCGGCCAGCCGGTGGAAGGAGGCCAGCGCCCGGGCCGGATCGGTGTTGAACACCCCGGGCATCAGGACCTGGACATTGGCGACCACGTCCCCCGTGAACAGCACGCCGGGCCCGGGCAGGTGCAGCGCGATGCTGCCGTCGGTGTGGCCCGGCACATGCACGACCACCGCGCCGCCGCCGGTGTCCAGCACGTCCCCGTCCTCGACCTCGCGGTGCACCGGGCAGGGCTCGGCGGGCGGGATCGGCGGCAGGCCGTCCCAGAGCTGCTGCTCGAAGGGGCTGAGCAGCGGCGGCACGGGCGGCTGCTCGCGCCGGATCACCGGTGCGTCCAGCCGGTGCGCCACCACCTCGGCGCCCCAGCGCCGGGCGAGCTCGGCGGCCGAGCCGGTGTGGTCCTCGTGGTGGTGGGTGAGCACGATCCGGCGCAGCGCGGCCGGCTCGGACCCGATGGCGTGGATGCCCTTCTCGATGTCGTCGGCCGAGCCGGCGATGCCGGTGTCGACCAGGGTCAGTCCGTGTTCGTCCCGCCAGAGGTAGGCGGTGCCGAACTCCAGTGTGATCATGTGCAACTCGTCGCGTACCCGGGTGATCTCCATGCTCCGGATCCTGCACGTCCCACCGCCCGGGCACGCCCGCGTTCGCCCTGAGCGTGCGGGACTTCGCCGAGGGCAGAGCCGTCCGGGCGCTTCCCGGTCGCAGGCGCACCGGATCTCGGGGCTTCCCGGTCGCAGGCGCGCCGGATCTCGGGCGCACCGGACGTCGGAGGACCGGATCTCGGGCGCACCGGATGTCAACCGTGCGGCCACCCGAGCCGGGCCCCGGTCCATCCCGGGAATCGGGAGGATTTCGCCCATCGGGACGGTCTGGTCCCGCCGTCCGCGGCGTTGGTATACCTCGTTGCCGGACTCCGGAGCGGTCTGCGCACCGCCCCGGTGAGCTGCGACGAAAGGCTGGTGAAGGATCGATGAAGCTCCTGCGCGTCGGACCCCCGGGCGCCGAGCGCCCGGTCGTCCTGGGTGGGGACGGCACCGCGTACGACCTCTCCGGGCGGGCCCGCGACCTCGACGGCGCCTTCCTGGCCGGGCTGGACCCGGCCGGGCTGGCCGCGGACCTGGCCGCCGGCGTCCTGCCGGTGGTGGACCTGGACGGGCAGCGCGTGGGCGCGCCGGTGGCCCGGCCGGGCAAGGTGGTCGGCATCGGGCTCAACTACCGCGACCACGCCGCCGAGGCCGGGGCCGCGATCCCGGCCGAGCCGGTGATCTTCCTCAAGCCGAGCTCCACCGTGGTCGGCCCGTACGACGAGGTGCTGGTGCCGCGCGGCGGCGAGAAGACCGACTACGAGGCCGAGCTGGCCGTGGTGATCGGCCGCACCGCCCGCTACCTGGACTCGCACGCCGAGGCCGTCGGCGTGATCGCCGGCTACACCATCGCCAACGACGTCACCGAGCGGGCGTTCCAGTTCGAGCGCGGCGGCCAGTGGGACAAGGGCAAGTCGGCGGAGACCTTCACCCCGCTCGGGCCCTGGCTGGTCACCGCCGACGAGGTGGCGGACCCGCAGGCGCTCGGGCTGCGGCTGTGGGTCAACGGCGAGCAGCGGCAGCACGGCAGCACCGCCGACATGATCTTCCCGGTGCTCGAACTGGTCCGCTACGCAAGCCAGTTCATGGTGCTGGAGCCCGGCGACGTGATCGTCACCGGCACCCCCGCCGGGGTCACCCTGGGCCGCCCCGGCACGCCGTACCTCGCCCCCGGCGACGTGGTCGAGATCGAGATCGACGGCCTCGGCCGCCAGCGCCAGGTGCTCGGCAAGGCCTGATTCCCCCGGCCGGGCCTGACTCTCCGGGCACGGCCTGGCCCTCTCGGCGAGGCCTGACCCTTGGCACGGGGGTCGGGTCCACCGCGGAGCCGGGGGCGTGTCAGACCCGCCCCAGCACCTCCCGCAGCCGCGCGGCCCGCGGCGCGTCCGGGCCCTCCAGCGCGAGCAGCCCCGCCAGCACCTGAGCCGTCTGCGGGTCGTGCAGCGCCGTGGCCGCCGCCATCGCGGTGAACTGGTCCACCAGCCAGTCGCGCAGCTCGTCCACCGGCAGCGTGCGGCCCTCGTCCAGCCAGCTCAGCGACGCGCCCTCGACCACCGCGATCCAGGAGCGCACCAGCAGCGTCAGCCGCGGCCCGGCCTCCCGCACGCCGAGGTGGCGCAGCGTGCGGCGCAGCGCGGCCCGCCGGACGTCGTCCACGATCGCCGAGGTCCGGGCCGTCTCCACCACCGAACCGCCGCGCAGCAGGGCGGAGTAGCCCGCGTCGTGCTCGGCGACGAAGGCGAAGTAGCCGTCCAGTACGGCCGCCAGCTGCTCGGACGGCGTCCCGGCCAGCGGGACGGCGAAGCGGCTGGTCAGCTCCTCGGCCGCGGTGCGCAGGGCGGCCTCGTACAACTGCTGCTTGCCGCCCGCGAAGTAGCGGTAGACCAGCGGGCGGGAGGCCTCGGCGGCCTCGGCGACGTCGTCCAGGCTCACCTCCTCGGGCGGCCGGGAGGCGAACAGCTCCAGGGCGACCGCGATCAGCTGCTCGCGCCGCTGCTGGACCGGCAGCCGGCGGTAGCCGGTGCGGCGCGGGCGGGGGTCGGGGTCGACCGGGGCGGGGACCTGGTCGGATGCCGGGGTGGGGCGGGCTTCCATGGCGGTCAGCGTAATGGGCGTCGGACGGATCGGATCCTGTCGCGGCCGAACGGATTTCCCCGGATCGGGCATGAGTACGGGTCGTCAGATGCCATTGGCAAAGGGGTTACAAACGGGCCGTACCGAGAAATGATGTACAGATGGTTGAAGAACTGATCAACGTCGACGGCGGCACCCCGCGCCGCATCGCGGACGCCTACGTCCGTGCCCTGGCCGAGCTCGACCCGCTGACCGCGGTCTACCTCGGCCTCAACCCCGAGGACGACCGGCTGCCCGACCTCTCCCCGGCCGGCCGCGAGGCGATCGCCGACCTCGCCCGCCGCACCCTGGCACAGCTCGACGAGGCCGAGCAGGCCGGCGCGGCGAAGGACGAGGCCGAGCACCGCTGCGCCCGGCTGCTGCGCGAGCGGCTGACCGCCGAACTCGCCGTCCACGACGCGGGGGAGAACTTCCGCGCTGTGCGCAACCTGGCCTCCCCGATCCACGACCTGCGCGAGTCCTTCACCCTGATGGCCACCGGCACCGAGGCCGAGTGGCAGGTGGTCGGCCGCCGGCTGGCGAAGGTCCCGGTCGCGCTGGAGCAGTACCGGCAGACCCTGGCCGAGGGCATCGAGCGCGGCCTGCTGTGCGCTCCGCGCCAGGTGACCACGGTGGCCGGGCAGATCGACGAGTGGCTGGAGGGCGAGGCGCCGGGCGGATGGTTCGGCGAGTACGTCCAGGAGGCGCCGGAGTCTCTGCGTGCCGAGCTGTCCGGGCACGCGGTGGCCGCCGCCGAGGCGCTGGTCGCGCTGCGCGACTGGATGCGCGAGGTCTACGGTCCGGCGGCCGCCGGCACCCCGGACGCGGTGGGCCGCGAGCGCTACCGCCGGTGGGTCCGCTACTGGGTCGGCGCCGACCTGGACCTGGACGAGGCCTATGCCTGGGCCTGGACCGAGTTCCACGACCTGCTCGCCCAGATGCGCGCCGAGGCGGAGAAGGTCCTCCCCGGCTCCGACCCGATGGCGGCGATGGAGTGGCTGGGCACCGACGGCCCCGCCGTCGAGGGCGGCGAGGGCATCCGGGAGCACCTGCAGGGCCTGATGGACCAGGCGATCCGCGACCTCCAGGGCACCCACTTCGACCTGGCCGAGCCGGTCACCCGGGTCGAGTCGATGATCGCCCCGGCGGGCAGCGCCGCCGCGCCGTACTACACCCCGCCGTCGCTGGACTTCACCCGCCCCGGGCGGACCTGGCTGCCGCTGCTGGGCCGGGAGCGCTTCCCGCTCTGGGACCTGGTGTCGATCTGGTACCACGAGGGCGTCCCGGGCCACCACCTGCAGCTCGCGCAGTGGAACTACGTCGCCGACCGGCTCTCCACCTACCAGGTGAGCCTCGGCGGGGTCAGCGCCAACCTGGAGGGCTGGGCGCTGTACGCCGAGCGCCTGATGGACGAGCTCGGCTACCTCACCGACCCGGGCCAGCGCCTCGGCTACCTCAACGCGCAGATGATGCGGGCGCTGCGGGTCATCGTCGACATCGGCATGCACGCGGGCCTGGACTTCCCCGCCGACTCCCCGTACAAGCCGGGCGAGCCGGTCAGCCCGGAGCACGCCCGCGAGTTCTTCGGGCAGTACTGCGGCCTGACCGACGACTTCCTGGACAGCGAGCTGGTCCGCTACCTGGGCATGCCGGGCCAGGCGATCGGCTACAAGCTGGGCGAGCGCGCCTGGCTGCGCGGGCGGGCGGCGGCGAAGGCGGCGCACGAGGCGCGGGGCGAGGAGTTCGACCTCAAGGCCTGGCACATGGCGGCGCTCTCGCAGGGCTCGCTGGGGCTGGACGACCTGGTCGAGGAGCTCTCGGCGCTCTGACCGGAGCCGTGCGGAACCAGGGTCCCGGGGGCCTCGTCCCGAAGTCCCAGGACCCTGGTTCTTTTGTCCTAAAAGTCCGATTTGGTGAGGATTTTCCTTGCCCTTCGGTCGGGCCGGGGTATTGGCTGGAAGGCGACTGCGTGACCTCTCCGCCACACTCCGGAAGGGCTCGATCAGTGACTGTGCAAACCGCCACCGGTCATGCGGGCGCGGACAGCCGACGCTGGTGGGCGCTGGCCGTCATCGCCGTCGCCCAGCTCATGATCGTCCTCGACATCACCATCGTGAACATCGCGCTGCCGTCCGCCCAGAAGGACCTGGGGATCTCCGACGCCGACCGGCAGTGGATGATCACCGCCTACACCCTCGCCTTCGGCGGCCTGCTGCTGCTCGGCGGCCGGCTGGGCGACCTCTTCGGACGCAAGCGCGTCTTCACCGTCGGCCTGCTCGGCTTCGCCCTCGCCTCCGCCATCGGCGGTGCGGCCGTCACCCCCGCCATGCTGTTCGGCGCCCGGGCCCTGCAGGGCGCGTTCGGCGCACTGCTCGCCCCCTCCGCGCTGGGGCTGCTCTCGACGACCTTCTCCGACCCCAGGGAACGCAGTACGGCCTTCGGCATCTTCGGCGCGATCGCCGGCAGCGGCGCCGCGATCGGCTTCATCACCGGCGGCCTGCTGACCGAGTACCTGAACTGGCGCTGGTGCCTGTTCGTCAACACCCCGATCGCGATCGCCACCGCCGTGGCCGCCCGCTTCGTGCTCGCCCGCGACCACGTCGCCAAGGGCCGGCGGGTCAGACTCGACCTGCCCGGTGCGCTGCTCGGCTGCTCCGGCCTGCTCGCCATCGTCTTCGGCACCTCCGAGGCCGTGACCAGGGGCTGGGGCGACTGGCTGGTGCTGGGCTCGCTGGGGCTCGGCGTCGTGCTGCTCGCCGCCTTCGTCCTGGTCGAGAAGCACACCGACCACGCGCTGCTGCCGCTGCACATCGTCGGCGAGCGCAACCGCGGCGGCGCCGCCCTCTCGGTCGGCCTGGCCATGGTCGGCATGTTCGGCCTGTTCCTGTTCCTGACCTACTACCTGCAGGTGATCAAGCACTTCTCGCCGGTGATGTCCGGCGTCTCCTTCCTGCCGATGACCGCGGCGATCATCGCCAGTTCGACGGGCTTCGCGGCCCGGATGATGAACAGGGTGCCCTCCCGCAACCTGATCGCCCCCGGTCTGCTGCTCGCCGCGGGCGGCATGGCCTGGCTCACCCAGATGAAGGTAGACAGCCCGTGGGCCGCCATGGTGCTGCCGGCCCAGCTGCTGCTCGGCTTCGGCATGGGCCTGGTGTTCATGCCGTCGATGAGCCTGGCCACGCTCGGGGTCGCCCCGAACGAGGCCGGCGCCGCGTCGGCCACCATCAACTCGGCCCAGCAGGTGGGTGGTTCCTTCGGCACGGCGCTGCTGAACACCATCGCGGCCAGCGCCACCGCGACCTATCTGGCCACCCGGATCGCCTCCGACCCGGCGGTGCAGGCCCAGGGCGCGGTGCACGGGTACGCGGTCGCCACCTGGGTGGCGATGGGCGTGCTGATCCTCGCCGCGCTGGTCGCGTTCGTGATGATCAACCACCGTCCGGCACCCGGTGAGGCGACCGGCTTCGAGGGCGGCGCGGAACCGGCCGCCGAAGCCGCCGCCGTACCGGCCGTGGACGGGCGGCGGAGCCCCCGGGAGGCCGCCATCGCCGACGTCAAGGCCAACGTCCGCACGGGTGGCGAGGTGCGGACGGAAGCGGGAACGGAGCGGCCACCGACCGATTGAAGTTTGCAGCAAGGTCTTGCAGTCAACCTTCGGCGCCTGCTTGACTCCTGGCCACCATCCAGGGATCAAGGAGGCGCCGTCGTGCTGCCCGAGTCCGCGCTCGAGACCGCGCCGCCGGAGTCCGAGTTCGACCTGCTGGTCGTCGGCGGTGCCGGCGTCGACACCATCGTCCGGGTCGAGCGGCTGGAGATCCCGCCCGGCGACTCGCAGTTCGTCGGGCCGGTGCGCGACTACGTCGGCCACACCGGCAACGGCGTCGCCCTCGGCGCGCACCACCTCGGCCTGCGCACCGCCTTCCTCGACTTCCTCGGCGACGACCCGCAGGGCGCCCTGGTCCGCGCCGCGTACCGGCGCCACGGACTGCACTTCGCGCACCTGGTGACCCCGCACGGCACCCCGCGCGGGGTCAACCTGGTGGACGCCGCCGGCCGCCGGTTCTCCTTCTTCGACGGCCGCCACCCCGCCGACCTGCGGCTGCCGCGCGAGTTCTACCTCCCGTACGCCGAGCGCAGCCGGCACGTCCACCTGTCCATCACCGGCGTCAACCGCGACATGTACGGCGACCTGCACCGGCTCGGCCGCACCACCTCCACCGACCTGCACGACTGGGACGGCGCCGACCCGCACCACCGCGACTACGCGCTCGGCTCCGACCTGGTCTTCCTCTCGGTGGCCGGCTGCCGCGGCCGGCACCAGGAGGTGATGCGGGCGATCCTCGCCGAGGGCCGCGCCCGGGTGGTCGTCGCCACCGCGGGAGCCGAGGGCTGCCACCTGCTCACCCCGGACGACGACGCACCGCGCCACCTGCCCGCCGTCGACCCGGGCCGCCCGGTGGTGGACACCAACGGCGCCGGGGACGCCTTCGTGTCCGGCTTCCTGTACGCCTGGTTCCGGGGCCTCCCGCCGCTGGACTGCGCCCGGGCCGGCTCGGCGGCCGGGGCCTTCGCCTGCACCGCCGCCGGGACGCACACCGCCTTCCTCGGGCCCGCTGAACTGGAGGCCGCGCTCGCGTCACGCACGCCCGAGTGACGGATTTCTCATCGACCTCCAAGCCACCGGTAACGTCCTTTCCAGGCGACTCCGTCATAGTCGTTGACCGAGCACCGCCACGGACCGACGGCAGGAGAAGCAGCAGCATGGGTCAGCACCGCCGCCCGAAGTCGCGCCGCCGCCGTCTTCTGGCCCCGACCCTGTTCACCGCGCTCTCCACCGTCGTGGTGGCCGCCGTGGTCGCCGGGACGCACGGGCTGGACCTGTCCGGCGCGACGGCCGCCGGGAAGGCGGCCCGCAGCACCCGTGCCGCCGTCGCACCCACCCCGACCTCCGACACGGCAGCCGCCCCGGTCGCGGCCCCCAGCCCGACGGACGGCCCGGCCCCGACGCCGACGCCGACCGAGGCGCCCGCGCCCGACCCCGCCGACACCCCGACGGCCACCCCCGACACCCGCGGCGCCGCCCTCGGCACCACCGCCCCCGCCCCCGCCGACGTCCGCGAAACCGCCACCGTCGGCGCGCTGTTCAGCGGCGCGGTGGAGGCCGGCAACCACTTCTGCACCGCCAGCGTGCTGCACAGCGCCACCGGCAACCTGCTGCTGACCGCCGCGCACTGCCTCAACAGCACCGACGGCGTCACCTTCGCCCCCGGCTACCGCGACGGCTCCGCCCCGTACGGGACCTGGAAGGTGACCGCGATCCACACCACCACCAACTGGGCCCAGAAGGGCGACGTGGACGAGGACTTCGCGATCCTGGAGACCGCCCCCAGCAACGGGCGCAAGGTCGAGGACGTGGTCGGCGGCAACCACCTGGGCGCCGGCGGGCCCTTCGGCGCCACCGTCCGGCTCTACGGCTACCCCGCCGACAGCGAGGTGCCCGACCTCTGCACCAACACCACCGACCGGCAGAGCAGCTACCAGCGGGTCATCCGGTGCCGGGACTACCCGGCCGGCACCAGCGGCGGCCCCTGGATCAGCACCGCCACCGGCGACGTGGTCGGCACCATCGGCGGTTACCAGCAGGGCGGCGACACCGACGACGTCTCCTACAGCGCCTACTTCGACCACACCATCGCGACGCTCTACATCCAGGCCGAATCCGCCGCGTCCTGACCCGCCCCGGCCCGCCCGCACCACCCGGGCGGGCCGCGGCGGCAGGACACGAGCGCCGGGGCCCGCAGGGCCGCGGACATGACGAAGGCCCAGATCCGTGGAACAACTCCACTGATCTGGGCCCTGGTTACACTCTTGCATTCACTGCGTGAGTGCCCCCGGTAGGATTCGAACCTACGCACCCGCCTCCGGAGGGCGGTGCTCTATCCCCTGAGCTACGGGGGCCTGTTGGCCTGTCGGTCGCTTCCGCGTTCCGACGGAATGAACACTACCAGGCTTCGACCGTGGTCCGTGCACGGGTTTCCGGAAAGATCGTCGGGGCCGGATCGCCGGGTGGCGGCGCAGGCCCGGAGCGGAAGTGCCCAAAGGCCGGACGGGGCGGTGGGGCCGCGGATAACCTCGGTGAGGTGTCGGGAGTGTCCGGGCGGGTCCTCGTGGTGGACGACAGCGAGGTGATCCGCCAGCTGATCAGGGTCAACCTGGAGCTCGAAGGCTTCGAGGTGGTGACCGCTGCCGACGGCGCCGAGTGCCTGGAGGTAGTCCGCCGGGTGAAGCCCGACGTGGTGACGCTGGACGTGATGATGCCGCGGCTGGACGGCCTGCGGACGGCGGCACGGCTGCGCGCGACACCGGACACCAGTCGGCTGCCGATCGCGATCGTGAGCGCCTGCACCCCGGCGGACCTGGACCTGGGGGAGACCGTCGGCGTGGACGGCTACCTGGGCAAGCCCTTCGACCCGGCCGACCTGGTGGCCCTGGTCCGCCGCCTGATGCGGCTCGACGGGGAACCGGAGGGGCGGACCGACGGGCGGCTCGGCGCACGGGTCGACGGAAGGGGCGACGGACGGTCCGGCGGGTTTCGCCCTGAGCGAACAGATCGGACCGATCGCGGCTGAGACCCCGGGACGGACGGTGCGGAGGCGTCTCAACCGGTAAACCGAGTGGCGGGCGGGCACCCCGTCTCGCCTACGCTTGGCGTCGTGACCCCCGCAGACCTTTCCCAGGCAATCCAGGCCGCAGTGAGCACCGCCGTCGAGGCGGGCGAGCTGGCCGTCGCCGTGCCCGAGCACGTGACGGTCGAGCGGCCCAAGAACAGGGACCACGGCGACTACGCGACCAACGTGGCCCTCCAGCTCGCCAAGGCGGCCGGCAAGCCGCCGCGAGCCGTTGCCGAGGTCCTGTCCGAGCGCCTGCGAGGGATCACCGGCGTCGCCAAGGTCGACATCGCCGGTCCGGGCTTCCTGAACATCACCCTGGACACCGCCACCGCGGGCGCGCTGGCGCGCACCGTCGTCGAGGCGGGCGAGGGCTACGGCCGCAACGAGGCGCTCAAGGGCCTCAAGATCAACCTGGAGTTCGTCTCCGCCAACCCGACCGGCCCGATCCACATCGGCGGCGTCCGCTGGGCCGCCGTCGGCGACTCGCTGGCGCGCGTGCTGCGGGCCTCCGGCGCCGACGTCACCACCGAGTACTACCTCAACGACGCGGGCGTGCAGATCACCAAGTTCGCCGCCTCGCTGCAGGCCGCCGCGAACGGCCGCGAAGTGCCCGAGGGCGGGTACGTCGGCGAGTACATCGGCGACATCGCCAAGGCGCTGACCGACGCGATCCCGGGCGTGCTCGACCTGCCCGAGGAGGAGCAGCTCGAGGTCTTCCGCACCGAGGGCCTCAAGCTCATGGTCGCCGAGATCAAGCGGTCGATGGACGAGTTCGGCACCCACTTCGACGTGTGGTTCTCGGAGAAGACGCTGCACGACTCCGGCGCGGTCGAGAAGGCCATCGACCGGCTGCGCGAGCAGGGCCACGTCTTCGCGCAGGACGGCGCCGTCTTCCTGCGCACCACCGACTTCGGTGACGACAAGGACCGCGTCCTGATCAAGGCCGACGGCGACAAGACCTACTTCTCCGCCGACGCCGCCTACTACCTGTCCAAGCGGGACCGCGGCGCCGAGGTCGCGCTCTACATGCTGGGCGCCGACCACCACGGCTACGTCAACCGCCTCAAGGCCATCTCGGCCTGCGCGGGCGACGACATGAACCACAACATCGAGGTGAAGATCGGCCAGTTCGTGAAGATGCTTCGCGACGGCGAAGAGGTCCGCATGTCCAAGCGTGCGGGCAACATCATCACGATCGACGACGTGGTCGAGTGGATCGGCGTGGACGCCGCCCGCTACACCCTGGCGCGCTCCTCCACGGACTCGACGATCACGCTGGACATCAACGTCCTCACCAGCCAGACCAACGAGAACCGCGTCTTCTACGTCCAGTACGCGCACGCCCGGATGTCCTCGCTGCAGCGCAAGGCGGCGGACATGGGCATCACGCGCTCGGCCGACTTCAAACCGGAGCTGCTGAGCACGGAGTGGGAGACCGACCTGCTCGGTCAGCTCGGTGAGTTCCCGCGCGTCATCGCCGCCGCCGGCGAGCTGCGCGAGCCGCACCGGGTCGCCCGCTACCTGGAGGACCTGGCCGGCGCGTACCACCGCTTCTGGGACAACTGCCCGGTCCTGCCGAAGGGCGACGACGAGGTCACGGACCTCACGCACGCCCGCCTCTGGCTGGTCGAGGCGACGCGCACCGTGCTCGCCAACGGCCTGACGCTCCTGGGCGTGTCGGCGCCCGAGCGGATGTAAGCACCACCCCCAAGCGCACAGCGGGGGCGGCTGACGGTCAACGAGGACCGTCGCCGCCCCTCGCCATAGGTCTCGAAGGACTGGCAAACGTGAGAGAGCGAAGCGAGCGAACCATGGGAACCGCGCGTGGCGAACGCCCCGCCGAGCGCAGCGAGGTGGGCGCATGAGTCGCTCCGCACACCCCGCCGGCCCCCGCCACGGTGACGTCCTGCCCGAGGGGCACTACCAGGCCCCACCCGCCGACCTGAACGCGCTGGACCCCAAGGTCTGGTCGCGCACCGTCGCCCGCAACGCCGAGGGCGTGGCCACCGTCGGCGGGATCGACGTCCGGCAGCTGGCGGCCGAGTTCGGCACCCCGGCCTACGTGATGGACGAGGAGGACTTCCGCAGCCGGGCGCGCGCCTGGCGGGACGCCTTCGGCACCGACGCGGACGTCTTCTACGCCGGCAAGGCGTTCCTCTCCAAGGCGGTCGTGCGCTGGCTGCACGAGGAGGGCCTCAACCTCGACGTGTGCAGCGCGGGCGAGTTGGCCGTCGCGCTGGCCGCCGGGATGCCGCCGGCGCGGATCGCGCTGCACGGCAACAACAAGTCGGTGGACGAGCTCGAGCACGCGGTGAAGACCGGTGTCGGGCGCATCGTGGTCGACTCGTACGAGGAGATCGAGCGGCTCGCCGCGATCGCCGCCCGCCAGGGCGTCCGCCAGCAGGTGCTGGTCCGGGTCACCGTCGGCGTCGAGGCGCACACCCACGAGTTCATCGCCACCGCGCACGAGGACCAGAAGTTCGGCCTCTCGCTCACCGGGGGAGCTGCCGCCGAGGCGGTGCGCCGGGTGCTCGGCCACGACAGCCTGGAGCTGCTCGGCATCCACTCGCACATCGGCTCGCAGATCTTCGACACGGCCGGCTTCGAGGTGGCCGCCCGCCGGGTGGTCGGCCTGCTGGCGCGGATCCGCGACGAGCACGGCGTCCAGCTGCCCGAGATCGACCTCGGCGGCGGCCTCGGCATCGCGTACACCAGCGACGACGACCCGCGCGAGCCGGCCGAGATCGCGGCCGCGCTGGCCGACATCGTCCGCCGCGAGTGCGCCGCCGTGAACCTGGACGCCCCCCGGCTGAGCGTGGAGCCGGGCCGGGCGATCGTCGGCCCGACGGCGTTCACGCTGTACGAGGTCGGCACCGTCAAGCCGCTGGAGGGCCTGCGCACCTACGTCAGCGTGGACGGCGGGATGTCCGACAACATCCGCACCGCGCTGTACGACGCCGACTACTCGGTGGCCCTGGTGTCGCGCACCAGCGAGGCCGAGCCGATGCTGGTCAGGGTGGTCGGCAAGCACTGCGAGTCCGGCGACATCATCGTCCGGGACGCCTTCCTGCCGGCCGACCTGGCCGCGGGCGACCTCGTCGCGGTGCCCGCCACCGGCGCCTACTGCCGCTCGATGGCGAGCAATTACAACCACGCCCTCAGGCCTCCCGTGCTCGCCGTCAAGGACGGTGCGGCGCGGGTGATCGTCCGGCGCGAGACGGAGGAGGATCTCCTGCGTCTGGATATCGGATGACGAAATCCTTGTCTCAGATCATGGAACGACCGGAGATCCGTACGGAAAGTCCCGGAGACTGGTACGGACCGAAGTTCCCGGCGGCCCGGAAAACCGCCGGAAATACCGAAGCACGATGAATGCAGAGCGGAGTCGGATGATGCGTACGCGCCCGCTGAAGGTGGCGTTGCTGGGTTGTGGTGTGGTGGGCTCCGAGGTGGCGCGCATCATGACGACGACGGCCGACGACCTCGCCGCTCGCATCGGTGCCCCGGTGGAGCTGGCCGGGATCGCGGTCCGCCGGGCCGGACGGGTGCGCCCGGGCGTGCCCGAGCACCTGATCACCACCGACGCGGAGGCCCTGGTCGGCCGCGGCGACATCGACGTGGTGGTCGAGGTCGTGGGCGGCATCGAGCCGTCCAAATCCCTGATCCTGTCGGCCATCGAGCACGGCGCCTCGGTGGTCAGCGCCAACAAGGCGCTGCTCGCCCAGGACGGCACCGAGCTGCACGCGGCGGCCGCCCGGGCCGGGGTGGACCTGTACTACGAGGCCGCGGTGGCGGGCGCGATCCCGCTGCTGCGCCCGCTGCGCGAGTCCCTCGCGGGCGACAAGGTCAACCGGGTGCTGGGCATCGTCAACGGCACCACCAACTTCATCCTCGACAAGATGGACACCACCGGCGCCGGCTACTCGGAGGCGCTGGAGGAGGCCACCGCGCTGGGCTACGCCGAGGCCGACCCGACGGCCGACGTCGAGGGCTTCGACGCCGCCGCCAAGGCCGCGATCCTGGCCGGCATCGCCTTCCACACCGAGGTCACCGCGGCGGACGTCTACCGCGAGGGCATCACCGAGGTGACCGCGGCCGACATCGCCTCGGCCAAGGAGATGGGCTGCGTGGTCAAGCTGCTCGCGATCTGCGAGCGGGCGGCCGACGGCGCGTCGGTCACCGCCCGGGTGCACCCGGCGATGATCCCGCTCTCGCACCCGCTGGCCTCGGTCCGGGAGGCGTACAACGCGGTGTTCGTCGAGGCCGAGGCGGCCGGCCGGCTGATGTTCTACGGCCCGGGCGCGGGCGGCTCGCCGACCGCCTCCGCGGTGCTCGGCGACCTGGTCGCGGTCTGCCGCAACAAGGTGACCGGCGCCACCGGCCCCGGCGACTCGGTGTACACCCAGCTGCCCGCGAAGCCGATGGACGAGGTGGTCACCCGCTACCACGTCAGCCTGGACGTGGACGACCGCGCCGGCGTGCTCGCCCAGGTCGCGTCCGTCTTCGCCGAGCACGGCGTCTCCATCGACACCGTGCGCCAGCAGGGCCGCGACGGCGACGCCTCGCTCGTCGTGGTCACCCACCGTGCCACCGACGCCGCGCTGTCGGCGACGGTCGACAAGCTCCGCGCGCTGGACAGCGTGCGGGACGTGGCCAGCATCATGCGGGTCGAAGGGGAATAAGGAACTGCCATGAACGCCGTTGCCGAGAACGTCGTCCGAGGCGCGCACACCCACCAGTGGCGCGGCCTGATCGAGGAGTACCGGGACCGCCTGCCGGTCACCGCGGCCACCCCGGTGGTCACCCTGCTGGAGGGCGGCACGCCCCTGGTCCCCGCCCAGGTGATTTCCGAGCGCACCGGCTGCGAGGTCTACCTCAAGGTCGAGGGCGCCAACCCGACCGGCTCCTTCAAGGACCGCGGGATGACGATGGCCATCTCCAAGGCCAAGGAGGAGGGCGCGCAGGCGGTCATCTGCGCGTCCACCGGCAACACCTCGGCCTCCGCCGCCGCGTACGCGGTGCGGGCCGGGATGGTCTCCGCGGTGCTCGTCCCGCAGGGCAAGATCGCCCTCGGCAAGATGGGCCAGGCGCTGGTGCACGGGGCGAGGATCCTGCAGGTCGACGGGAACTTCGACGACTGCCTCACCCTCGCGCGTGAACTGTCCGAGAAGTATCCAGTGGCCCTGGTCAACTCCGTGAACCCGGTGCGGATCGAGGGTCAGAAGACCGCAGCCTTCGAGATCGTCGACATGCTCGGCGACGCCCCGGACATCCACGTCCTGCCGGTCGGCAACGCGGGCAACATCACCGCGTACTGGAGGGGTTACCGCGAATACGCCGCGGACGGCCTCGCCTCGCGCACCCCGCGGATGTGGGGCTTCCAGGCGGCCGGCTCGGCCCCGATCGTGGACGGCGCACCGGTGCTCAAGCCGCAGACCATCGCCACCGCGATCCGGATCGGCAACCCGGCCTCCTGGGACTTCGCGCTCGCCGCGCGGGACGAGTCCGGCGGCCTCATCGACAAGGTGACTGACCGTCAGATCCTGTCCGCCTACCGGCTGTTGGCCGCGCAGGAGGGCGTCTTCGTGGAGCCCGCCTCGGCCGCCTCGGTGGCCGGACTGCTGGCCAAGGCGGAGGCCGGCCTGGTCGACCCGGGCCAGCGGATCGTCTGCACCGTGACCGGCAACGGCCTCAAGGACCCGGACTGGGCGGTGGCCGGCGCGCCGCAGCCGCAGGTCGTCCCGATCGACCCGGAGGCCGCGGCCCGGCACCTCGGCCTGCTCGACCGGTAGCGGGTCCGACACTTCGACGGGCCGACCCTTTCGGGGGTCGGCCCGTCAAAGTTCTCCGCTGACACTTTTGTGTCAATTCCGCTCCGCATTCCGATCCGTTTTCGCGCCTCTCTTTGACGGACAGGGGTGCGCATTCCGGCCAGAACCTGCAACACACCAGATCGAAGGTCCACGGGGTGTACCGCTTGGGAACCTCTCTTCGATACTCTGGCTCCGGCCGTGTGGCACATGCCCCGGGCCCGGCGCCGTCCGGGCCGGCCGACGACTGTGACCGCCCGCCCCGGAGGGGGCCGCGGCGCTTTCCCCCACCCTCGCACCGACGACGCGCTCCGCGCCGCCCGATTTCCCCAGGAGAGTCCACCGCATGGCCGGTCCTGCGTTCCGTGCCGCCGCCGTCCGGGTCCGGGTTCCCGCGACCAGCGCCAACCTCGGTCCGGGCTTCGACGCCTTCGGACTCGCGCTGGGTCTGTACGACGACGTGGTCGTCCGGGTCGCCGACTCCGGCCTCTCCGTCGACATCGCCGGCGAGGGCGCCGAGACGCTGCCGCGCGACGAGCGCCACCTGCTGGTCCGCTCGATGCGCGCCGCCTTCGACCGGCTCGGCGGACAGCCGCGCGGCCTCGAAGTGGTCTGCGCCAACCGGATACCGCACGGCCGGGGCCTCGGCTCCTCCTCCGCCGCCATCTGCGCCGGCATCGTGGCCGCCCGCGCGGTCACCATCGGCGGCCCGTCCGCGCTGGACGACGACGCGCTGCTGGCCCTCGCCTCCGAGTTGGAGGGCCACCCGGACAACGTCGCGGCCTGCCTGCGCGGCAACTTCACCATCGCGTGGACCGACGAGGAGTCCGCCAAGGCGGTCTCCCTGGAGCCCTCGGAGCAGGTCGTCCCGGTGGTGTTCGTCCCGGCCGGCGAGGTGCTCACCGAGACCGCCCGCGGCCTGCTGCCGAAGACCGTCCCGCTGGCCGACGCCGCGGTCAACGCCGGCCGCTCCGCGCTGCTGGTGGAGGCCCTGACCCGGCGTCCCGAGCTGCTCCTCGCCGCCACCGAGGACCGCCTGCACCAGGACTACCGCGCCTCCGCCATGCCGGACAGCGCCGCACTGGTCGGCGCGCTGCGCGCCGAGGGCGTCCCCGCGGTCATCTCCGGCGCCGGCCCGACCGTCCTGGCCCTCACCGACGAGGCGGGCGCCGACAAGGTGCTCTCCTTCGCCGGGCACCACGGCCACGGCGGCGACCCGGCGTTTGCCGCGCACCGGCTGGACGTCGACCGCGCCGGGGCCGTCGTACTCCCGCTGGACGTCTGACGCCGGACGTCCGGGCAGCCCGTACGGGCCGTCCGCCCGGGCCCGGGCCCGGCTCCACGTCGAGCCGGGCCCGCCGGACACGATTGGCAAGCGCAAGGCTGGGGAATGTGTGAGGGGGTCGGTAGTGTTAACCTCATTGCTGCACCAGGTGCCCTCCGGGGCTCGGTGCGCCGCGTCCCGATCCCAGCACTCCACTGCCGTGGAGTCCCGGCGATGCACGGGGCGACGATTCTCCGGGAGCCCACCGCAGCGCGTACGCAGCCTGCCTGCGCGACATGCGGCCGCATCCCGAAGCCGTGACGGCACCTGACTCCCACCCGCGGCCTCCCACCTCGAGGCCAGGACGGGCGGAGCGCGGGCCACCGTCACGCGACGGGGGCCCGGGATTCGCAGGGAGCGTGGGGGTTACGCCCTCAGGGGAGGTCGACACACGACCGGCCCACGCGCCAGCACCACCGTGCTTCATGCACCGCACCTCGCAGCTCTCCCTCGACGGGCTCCCGCCATTCGAGGGATCACCGCCTCGGACCGACGCAGTCGAGCGTTGGTCAGGACAGCACAACCGGTCGCCGAGCCAGACAGGCCGACGTCCGCTCCAGGGAAGGACCCTTAGTGAGCGACTCCACCGATCTGATGGGCGCGCGCCCGGACGCCGACGCGTCGGACGCAGCCGCCGCCCCCGCTGCCCCGGCGCGGCGCCGCCGCAGCGCCGCCGCGGGCCTGGACGGCATGGTCCTGGCCGAGCTGCAGAAGCTCGCCGCGGACCTTGGCATCACCGGTACCGGACGCATGCGCAAGAGCCAGCTGATCGAGACCATCAAGGAGAAGAGCGGCGGGGACCCGCTGCTCGCCGCCGGTGGCGCCGCCCCGGCCGCCAAGCGCGCCACCGCCAAGGCGGACGCCGAGGCCCCGGCCGAGAAGCCGGCCCGCCGCACCAAGGCCGCCGCCAAGGCGGACGCCGAGGCCGCTGCCGAGCCGCAGGCCCAGATCGAGATCCCGGTCCAGGCCGCCGCCGAGACCGCCGCGCCGGCCCGTGCCGAGCGCACCCGCCGTCGTGCCACCTCGGCCGCCGGCGCCCCCACCGCCCCGGCCGCCGAGGCCGAGGCCGCCACCGTCGCGGTCGCCGAGCCCAAGCAGGCCGAGGCCCGCCCGGCCGAGACCCGCGGCTTCGAGGGCCGCGAGGACGGCCGCGAGAGCCGTCGCGACCGCCGTGAGCGGCGCGACCGCCGCGAGGGCGGCGAGCGCACCGAGCGCCCGGAGGGCGGCGAGGCCCAGGACGGCGAGGCGCGCGAGTCGCGTCGCGACCGCCGCAACCGCCGTGAGCGCGCCGACCGCCAGGGCCAGCAGGGCCAGCAGCAGGGCGGCGGCCAGGGCGAGCAGCAGGGCCGCCAGGCCCAGCAGCCCCAGCAGCCGCAGGTCCAGCAGGGCGGTTACGACGACGACGAGTTCGGCGAGGGCCGCCGCGGCCGCCGTGGCCGCTACCGCGACCGCCGGGGCCGTCGTGGCCGTGACGGCTTCGAGGCCGGCACCGTCGAGCCGCAGATCGGCGAGGACGACGTCCTGATCCCGGTCGCGGGCATCCTCGACATCCTCGACAACTACGCGTTCGTGCGCACCTCCGGCTACCTGCCGGGCCAGAACGACGTCTACGTCTCGCTCGCCCAGGTCCGCAAGAACGGCCTGCGCAAGGGTGACGCCATCACCGGTGCGGTGCGCCAGCCCCGCGAGGGCGAGCGCCGCGAGAAGTTCAACGCCATGGTGCGGCTGGACT
The DNA here is from genome assembly GCF_055560835.1 of Kitasatospora sp. NPDC023120. NCBI lineage: Bacteria > Bacillati > Actinomycetota > Actinomycetes > Kitasatosporales > Streptomycetaceae > Kitasatospora > Kitasatospora sp. NPDC023120. The sequence continues at coordinate 48,632 of NZ_JBVHHY010000008.1, forward strand.
CCGTCAACGGCATGGACCCGGAGAGCGGCCGCGGCCGTCCCGAGTTCAACAAGCTCACCCCGCTCTACCCGCAGGAGCGGCTGCGCCTGGAGACCGACCCGGGCGTGCTGACCACCCGGATCATCGACCTCGTGTCGCCGATCGGCAAGGGCCAGCGCGGTCTGATCGTCGCGCCGCCGAAGACCGGCAAGACGATGGTGCTGCAGGCGGTCGCCAACGCGATCACCCACAACAACCCCGAGTGCCACCTGATGGTCGTCCTGGTCGACGAGCGTCCGGAAGAGGTCACCGACATGCAGCGGTCGGTGAAGGGCGAGGTCATCTCCTCGACCTTCGACCGCCCGGCCGAGGACCACACCACCGTCGCCGAGCTGGCCATCGAGCGCGCCAAGCGCCTGGTGGAGCTGGGCCACGACGTGGTCATCCTGCTGGACTCGATCACCCGCCTGGGCCGCGCCTACAACCTGGCGGCGCCGGCCTCCGGCCGCATCCTGTCCGGTGGTGTCGACTCGACCGCGCTCTACCCGCCGAAGAAGTTCTTCGGTGCCGCGCGCAACATCGAGAACGGCGGCTCGCTGACCATCCTGGCCACCGCGCTGGTCGAGACCGGCTCGCGCATGGACGAGGTGATCTTCGAGGAGTTCAAGGGCACCGGCAACATGGAGCTCAAGCTCGACCGGAAGCTCTCGGACAAGCGCATCTTCCCGGCCGTCGACGTGGACGCCTCCAGCACCCGCAAGGAGGAGATCCTGCTCGGCAGCGAGGAGTTGGCCATCGTCTGGAAGCTGCGCCGGGTGCTGCACGCGCTCGACTCGCAGCAGGCGATCGAGCTGCTCCTGGACAAGATGAAGCAGACCAAGAGCAACGCCGAGTTCCTGATGCAGATCGCCAAGACGACCCCCGGCTCGGGCGACTGACTGTAGCCGGACGGCTGTCGAAGCACGGAACCCCGGATCGCGCGAGCGGTCCGGGGTTCCGTGCGTTCACGCCCCGGTTGTTCCAGGGTCGGGACAATTGAGGGCCTTTGGATCATGTTGTCCGATTTATTCTGGACCGTATGGCCGAGCACAAGAAGGTCCCGGGTCGCCGCCGCAAGGTCCTGCGGACGGCCGCCTGCGCGTTCGTCGCGCTCGTCGTCCTCGGCGCCGGCGCGGCCGTCTACGCGTACGTGAAGCTCGACGGCAACATCAAGAGCGTCGACATCGACGGCCGACTCGGCGACGCCCGGCCGCCCGCCGCCACCGACGGCTCCTTCAACATCCTGGTGCTCGGCTCCGACTCGCGGAACGGCGAGAACGGCTCCCTGGCCGGCGGGAGCACCGGCGACACCGCCCGCTCGGACACCGCGATGGTGGTGCACGTCAAGCAGGACCACTCGCGCGCGCAGATCGTCTCGATACCGCGCGACACCTTGGTCGCCCGCCCCGACTGCACCGACGCGAACGGCAGGACCGTGCCCGGCGCCAAGCGCGCGATGTACAACAGCGCCTTCGAGAGCGGCGGAGCGGCCTGCGCGGTCAAGACCACCGAGCAGCTCACCGGGCTGCGGATGGACCACTACCTGCAGATCGACTTCGCCGGCTTCGCCCGGGTCGTGGACGCGATAGGCGGGGCCACCGTGACCACCACGGTGGCCATCCACGACAAGGACAGCGGGCTCGACCTGCCCGCCGGGCAGCACCACCTGGACGGGCGGCAGGCGCTGGCCTTCGTCCGCACCCGGCACGGCGTCGGCGACGGCAGCGACCTCGGCCGGATCGAGCTGCAGAAGCAGATGGTGAAGTCGCTGCTCCGGCAGGCCGGCGGGGCCGGGCTGTTCACCGACCCGGTGAAGCTGTGGTCGATCGGCGACACCGTGACCAGCAGCATCACCACCGACTCCGCGCTCGGCTCGGTGAACTCCCTGGTGGGGCTCGTCCAGGAGCTCAGGGGGATCGGGCCGGACCAGCTGGGCATGGTCACCCTGCCGGTGGAGACCGCCCCCACCGACCCGAACCGGGTGGTCGAGCAGCAGCCGCAGGCCGACCAGCTCTGGGCGGCGCTCAAGGCCGACCGGGAGCTGCCGCAGACGGTCGTCGCGGCGCAGCCGGAGAACCCCGCCCAGGCGGACCCGACGGCCACCCCCTCGGCCCCCGCGCGGAGCGCGGGCAAGCCGGCCGCGAAGGCCACCACGACACCCGGCGCGACACCCACCGCGAAGGCCACCGCCACGCGCTGAGCGGGCCCGGAATATCCCGGAACGCGACCCGGTTTGGGAAGATGCGGCCGGTCCTGGCAGACTGGTCCGTCGGTCCCGGTTCACGTGCGGCACTCCAGCCGCCGACCCGGTGCCCTCCCGAAACCTAGGAGAACCCCTTGAAGCCCAACGTTCACCCCGAGTACGTGGTCACCCGTGTGACCTGCACCTGCGGCGCCGAGTTCACCACCCGCTCGACCGAGACCAGCGGCGAGATCCGCGCCGAGGTCTGCTCGCAGTGCCACCCGTTCTACACCGGCAAGCAGAAGATCCTCGACACCGGTGGCCGCGTGGCCCGCTTCGAGGCCCGCTTCGGCAAGCAGCACAGCGCGAAGGCCTAGCGCTCCCTCGGCGCCGGTTCCCGGCGCCCCCGTACTCGTTGTCGGGGGCGCTAGGGGGCCGGCGCCGTTCGCGTCCCCCCGCGCGTTCCCGGTCCCACCCGTTCCGAATCCCCCGCACGATCCGAGCCCCCGGAAGAAGGCCACCCCATGTTCGAGGCAGTCGAAGAGCTCCTCGTCGAGCACGCCGACCTCGAGACGAGGCTGGCCGACCCGTCCGTCCACGCCGACCAGGCCAACGCGCGCAAGCTGGCCAAGCGGTACGCCGAGCTGACCCCGATCACCCGGGTGTACCGGCAGTGGCGGCAGGCCGGCGAGGACATCGAGGCGGCGCGCGAACTCGCCGCCGAGGACCCGGACTTCATCTCCGAGGTGAAGGACTCCGAGGCACGCCGCGACGAGCTCACCGAGGAGCTGCGACTGCTCCTGGTCCCGCGCGACCCGAGCGACGACAAGGACGTCATCCTGGAGATCAAGGCGGGCGAGGGCGGCGAGGAGTCCGCGCTGTTCGCCGGCGACCTGCTCCGGATGTACCTGCGCTACGCGGAGCGGATCGGCTGGAAGACCGAGCTCATCGACTCCAACGAGTCCGACCTCGGCGGCTACAAGGACGTCTCGGTGGCCGTGAAGACCAAGGGCAGCGCCGAGCCCGGCCAGGGCGTCTGGGCCCGGCTGAAGTACGAGGGCGGCGTGCACCGCGTGCAGCGCGTCCCCGCCACCGAGTCCCAGGGCCGCATCCACACCTCCGCGGCGGGCGTGCTGGTCACCCCCGAGGCGGAGGAGGTCGAGGTCGAGATCCTCGCCAACGACCTGCGGATCGACGTCTACCGTTCCTCCGGCCCCGGCGGCCAGTCGGTCAACACCACCGACTCCGCGGTCCGGATCACCCACCTGCCGACCGGTATCGTGGCGTCCTGCCAGAACGAGAAGAGCCAGCTGCAGAACAAGGAGCAGGCGATGCGCATCCTGCGTTCGCGGCTGCTGGCCGCCGCGCAGGAGGAGGCCGAGCGCGAGGCCTCGGACGCGCGCCGCAGCCAGGTCCGCACGGTGGACCGCTCCGAGCGGATCCGGACGTACAACTACCCCGAGAACCGCATCTCGGACCACCGCACGGGGTTCAAGGCGTACAACCTGGACCAGGTCCTGGACGGCGACCTGAACGCGGTGATCCAGTCCTGCGTCGACAAGGACGCGGCGGCCAAGCTCGCCGCGGCCCAAGAGAACTGAGACCGGCGCGCCCCAGCCCACGCGCAGTCCGAAGCCGGAGCGCAGAAACAAGAGGTCGTACGGATGAACCTGCTGCTCGCCGAGGTGGCCCAGGCCACTCAGCGGTTGGCCGCGGCCGGCGTGCCGTCGCCGCGCTTCGACGCGGAGGAGCTCGCCGCCTACGTCCACAACGTCAAGCGCAGCCAGCTGCACACGGTGAAGGACGCCGACTTCGACGCCCGCTACTGGGAGGCGGTCTCGCGCCGCGAGGCGCGCGAGCCGCTCCAGCACATCACCGGTCGGGCGTTCTTCCGCTACCTCGAACTCGCGGTCGGCCCCGGGGTGTTCGTGCCCCGGCCGGAGACCGAGACGGTCGTCGAGTGGGCCATAGACGCGGTGCGCGACATGGACGTCGCCGAGCCGCTGGTGGTGGACCTCTGCTCCGGCTCCGGCGCGATCGCCCTCGCCCTGGCCCAGGAGCTGCCGCGCTCGACCGTGCACGCCTTCGAACTGGACGAGGGCGCGCTGGAGTACACCCGGCGCAACATCGAGGCCAGCCCGGACCGCGCCCGGATCACCCTGCACGCCGGGGACGCCACCAAGGCCTTCGAGGACGACCGCTCCTGGGACGGTCGCTTCGACCTGGTCATCTCCAACCCGCCGTACATCCCGCTCACCGAGTGGGAGTACGTCGCGCCGGAGGCCCGCGACCACGACCCGCAGATGTCCCTGTTCTCCGGCGAGGACGGCCTGGACACCATCCGCGGCATCGAGCGCGTCGCCGCCCGGCTGCTGCGCCCGGGCGGCGCGGTGGTGATCGAGCACGCCGACCAGCAGGGCGGCCAGGTGCCGTGGATCTTCAACGAGGAACGCGGCTGGACGGACACCGCCGACCACCGCGACCTGAACAACCGGCCGCGCTTCACGACCGCCCGGAGGGCCGGGTCGTGAACACCGAGCACCGCACGACCGCCCGGAGGGTCGGGTCGTGAACACCGAGCACCGCACGACGGCGGGCAAGGCCGCGCTGTGACGACCGCCGCGACGACCGCTGCGACGACTGCTGTGACGACCGCTGTGACCGCCAAGAGCCACTTCGGAAGGGGACCGCACCGATGAGCCGCCGCTACGACTGTGCCGATGCCGGGGACCGCGCCACCGGTCTGCGCGAGGCCGCCTCGGCCGTCCGCCGCGGCGAACTCGTCGTGCTGCCCACCGACACCCTGTACGGGGTCGGCGCGGACGCCTTCTCCCCGGAGGCCGTCGGCGAGCTGATGACCGCCCGGGGCCGCGGCCGCAACACGCCCTCCCCGGTGCTGGTCGGCTCGCCGACCACCCTGCACGGCCTGGTCACCGACTTCTCCGAGCAGGCCTGGGAACTGGTCGACGCCTTCTGGCCCGGCGGGCTCACCCTGGTCGCCCGGCACCAGCCCTCGCTGCGCTGGGACCTCGGCGAGACCCGCGGCACCGTCGCGGTCCGGATGCCGCTGCACCCGGTCGCCATCGAGCTGCTGAACGCCACCGGTCCGATGGCCGTCTCCAGCGCCAACAGGATCGGCGGCTCCTCCCCGCTGACCTGCGACGAGGCACAGTCGCAGCTCGGCGACGCGATCTCGGTCTACCTGGACGGCGGGTCGGCCGACCATTCCGCCGCCTCGTCCATCGTCGACGTCACCGGCAAGGTCCCGGTCCTGCTGCGGGCCGGCGCGATCAGCGTCGAGCAGCTGAGGGAGGTCGTCCCCGACCTGGAGGCCGGAAGTTGACGCCCACCGCCTCGCTCCACTCCGGGCCCGGCATAGCGCCGTACCTGAGCGTGGGCCCCAGGCCGCTGGACCACTTCCGGATCCTGTTCGTCTGCACCGGGAACATCTGCCGCTCGCCGATCGCCGAGCGGCTCACCCGGCGTGAGCTGGACACCCGGCTGAGCCCGCGGGTGGCCGGCCGGATCCTGGTCGAGAGCGCCGGCACCTGGGGCCACGAGGGCGCGCCGATGGAGGACCACGCCGCGACCGTGCTCGACGAGTACGGCGCGGACAGCGGCGGCTTCACCGGCCGAGAGCTGCTGGACGAGCACGTGGTCGAGGCCGACCTGGTGCTCACCGCGACCCTGGACCACCGCGCCCAGGTGATCTCGATGGGCCACGAGGCGGGGCTGCGCACCTTCACGCTGAAGGAGTTCACCCGCCTGGTGCGGACGATAGACCCGGGCACGCTGCCGGACCCCCGGCGCGGCGCGGACGTCACCGAGCGGGCCCGCGCGCTGGTCCGGGCCGCCGCCGCGCTGCGCGGCTGGCTGCTGGCCGCCACCCCGGAGTCGGACGAGGTGCACGACCCGTACGGGGCGCCGATCGGCATGTTCCGCAACTGCGGCGAGGAGATATTCCACGCGGTCGATCCCGTGGTCACCGCACTCACCGGCGTCCCCGCGCACCGCTGACCCCGCGCGAGCCGCGCTGACCCCCGCGAGCGAACCGGGTCGCAGCGGCCGGGAGGCGAGCCGAGCGGCAAAAAAGGAGGCGCGCCCGAACGGCCCCGTTTCGGCGGGCCGGGCGACGGTGGCGGTCCTACGCTGGACGCACCGTCCCCGCAGCGCCCGGGAGCCCCGCCATGACCGTCACCGATGCCGCGACCGGCCCGACCGCGACGAACGGGCGCCCCTGGGCGTCCGAGGCCCTGCACCGGGCGGATCCGCAGCTGGCCGACCTGCTGGCCGCGGAGGCCGAGCGGCGCGCCGAAACGATCCAGCTGCTGGCGGGGGAGAACCTCACCACCCCGGCCGTCCTGGCGGCCCTCACCGGCCCGCTGATCGACAAGTACGCCGAGGGCTACCCCGGGCGCCGGCACCACACCGGCTGCGCGCTGGCGGACGCCGCCGAGCTGCTGGCGATCGACCGGGCCCGTCAGCTGTTCGCCGCCCCGCACGCCAACGTCCAGCCCCGGTCGGTGACTTCGGCGATGCTGGCGGCCTACGCGGCGCTGCTGAAGCCCGGTGACGGGGTGCTGGCGATGTCGCTGGAGCACGGCGGGCACCTCAGCTGCGGCTCCCGCGCCAACTTCTCCGGCCGCTGGTTCGACTTCAGCGGCTACGGCGTGCGCGAGGACGACGGGCTGATCGACCTCGACCAGGTGCGCGACCTGGCCCGGCTGCACCGCCCCAAGGCGATCGTGGCGGGCTCGATCTCCCACCCCCGGCACCCGGACTGGGCGGCCTTCCGGGAGATCGCCGACGAGGTGGACGCCTACCTGATCGCCTCCTCCGCGCAGACCACCGGACTGGTCGCGGCCGGGGTGGCGCCCTCCCCGGTGCCGTACGCGGACGTCACCGTGGCGGCCACCCACAAGCTGCTGCGCGGCCCGCGCGGCGGCCTGCTGCTGTGCACCGCGGAGTTGGCCGAGCGGATCGACCGCGCGGTGTTCCCGTTCAGCCAGGGCGGCGCGGCGATGAACGAGGTGGCCGGCAAGGCGGTCGCCCTCGCGGAGGCCTCCACGCCCTCCTACCGGGCGTACGCGGAGCAGGTGGTGTCCGGGGCCCGGGTCCTGGCCGAGGGGCTCGCAGAGGCCGGTATACGCCCTCTGACGGGCGGTACCGACACCCACCTGGTGACCGCCGACGTGAGCCCGCTCGGGGTGACCGGAGCGGAGGCCGAGCGGCGCTGCTCGGCGGCCGGGCTGCTGCTCGGCAAGTGCGCGCTGCCGTTCGACCCGGCGCCGCCCGCCGAGGCCTCCGGGATCCGGCTCGGGACGGGCACCGTGACCAGCCAGGGGATGGGCGCCGCCGAGCTGTCCGAGATCGCCGGGCTGATCGCCCGGGTGCTCGCCGGAGGAACGGTGGCGCCGGTCGCGGAGCGGGTCCGGGAGCTCGCACGGGCGTTCGCCGACCGGGCCTGAGCACCGTCCGTCCAGCCGTCCGTCCAGCCGTCCGTCCACGGGCATCCGGATCTCCTACCCGGGAGGACGAACCGCGATGCACGTCCCCGGCGTCCGACTCAATAAGGTGTGTGCCGTGGCGACGCACCTCGAACCCCGGGAAGGCAGGGGAGTACCTTCGGTACTTCCCCGTTCGACAGTGATGCAGGAGGCCAGTGGTGCGTGAGTATCTGCTGGTGCTGTTCTGCACCGCCGCCGTCACCTACCTGCTGACCGGCCCGGTCCGGAAGTTCGCCATCGCGGCCGGCGCCATGCCGCCGGTCCGCGCCCGCGACGTGCACCGCGAGCCCACCCCGCGGCTCGGCGGCATCGCGATGTTCGGCGGGCTCTGCGCGGGCATCCTGGTCGCCTCGCAACTCGACAACCTGAGCAAGGTGTTCAGCCAGGGCACCGACATCCGCGCGCTGCTGTCCGGCGCCGGGATCATGTGGCTGCTCGGCGTGCTCGACGACAAGTGGGGCGTGGACGCGCTGGTGAAGCTCGGCGGCCAGATGATCGCCGCCGGTGTGATGGTCTGGCAGGGCGTCACGGTGATCACCCTCCCGGTGCCCGGCGTCGGCGCGGTCGCGGTGAGCCCGACCCAGGGCATGGTCATCTCGGTCACCCTGGTCGTCGTCATGGTCAACGCGGTGAACTTCATCGACGGCCTGGACGGTCTGGCCGGTGGCATGGTCTGCATCGCCGCGATGGCGTTCTTCCTGTACAGCTACCGGCTCTGGTACGGCTACGCGATCACCGACGCGGCCCCCGCCGTGCTGTTCAGCGTGCTGCTGATCGGCATGTGCCTGGGCTTCCTGGCGCACAACATGCACCCCGCGCGGATCTTCATGGGCGACTCCGGCTCGATGATGCTGGGCCTGATGCTGGCCGTGGCCGCGATCTCCATCACCGGCCGCGTCGACCCGGACCTGATCAACAACGAGACCGGTTCGCAGACCGCCACCGTGCACGCCCTGGTGCCGATCTACATCCCGCTGCTGCTGCCGCTGACGGTCATCGCGCTGCCGCTGGCCGACCTGCTGCTCGCGGTGGTGCGCCGCACCTGGGCCGGCCAGTCGCCGTTCGCCGCCGACAAGCGGCACCTGCACCACCGGCTGCTGCAGGTCGGGCACTCGCACAGCCGGGCCGTGCTGATCATGTACTTCTGGGCCGCGCTGATCGCCTTCGGCACGGTGGCCTTCTCGGTGACCAACACCGGCCGCACGGTGGTCCTGACGCTCGCCGGGCTCTGCCTGGTCGGCCTGGTGGTGCTGCTCACCCCGCGGTTCCGGCCGCGCGCCCCGCGGGCGGTGCAGTCCTTCGTCCCGCCGCGCTACCGCCGCCAGCCCTCCGGTCCGATGGCCGAACTCTCGGCGAAGGACAAGCAACTCCTGGGTGAAGCCAGCCGGGACTCGTCCGAGCCCGCCGACCACGGTCCGGCCGGGGGCCGTCGCTGACGTCCGCCGCTGGCAGGTGAGTTGACGATCGGTCAATTGGCTTCACCCGTACGGCGGATTCGCTGCGCCGTCGGTGTGACAGGTGCCACACATTCATGGTAAAGCTCTCATCAAATAGTTTGTGATACCGTTCACGAGTACCGAGAACACGCCGAAAGACCTGACAGGTGGATGACGTCCGTCCCTGTCGGTGTCCCTCGACCGGCCCGCCGTCCCCCGCGGGCGGCCCGGCGGCGATGCCTCGGTCGGTGTCACTTGCCACCGCTGTGCCCGTCCCCTGCCACATCGACATGCCGCCGGAGCTGCCGACATGCCGTCCAACGACGCCCGGATCCTCCGAGGCGCCGCGATTCCCACTGCGGTCGCCGGGATCATCGCCATGGCGATCTCCTATGCCGTCGCCCAGGGGAAGGGGCTGCTCGGCGCCCTGTTCGGCGCGGTGCTCGTGATGGCCTTCTTCAGCTTCGGCCAGATCGCGCTCGACCGGCTGACCAGGTCGAACCCGCAGATGATGATGGCCGCGGGGCTGCTCGTCTACACCACGCAGATCCTGCTGGTCGGCATCGTGCTCGCGGTGTTCAAGAACACCGAACTGTTCAACCGACAGGCGTTCGCCTTCACGCTGCTCGGCTGCGCCCTGATCTGGACGGGCTTCCAGGTGCGCGGCGCGCTCAAGGCCAAGACCTTCTACGTCGACACCGACGCCTCGGAAAACAAGGACGACAAGCCCTCCGACAAGGGGCGTCAACAGTGACGAGGCCTCACTGTCCCCCCAACGAGGGGGGCGGTGTTTATGCCGCACTGACGGGCTGCTATCGTCCGTCGCAACAACGGAGTACGGGAAGAGGCCTGGTCTGTCCGAGTAGCGGACGGATCGCCCCCCGGATCCGCGCAGTCTTCGATGATCCCGCTGTGGTGCAGTCCACTGCCGCGCGGGGTCGGCGAGAAACCCATCAAGTTCCAGTGCCGCTCCGTGGCCTCAGGCCACGCCGACACACCGAGGTTGCCGTATCCATGCGTCACGACGAAGGAGTCCGTGGTGAGTTCTGACCTCACGTCCCTCGCCTCAGGCGGTTGCCACTTCGGGGATGCTGGCTGCGGCTTCCCGGCCCCGGGTCTGAACGAGTTCGACTTCAAGCCGATCTTCCAGATCGGCAGCTTCTACTTCAACAAGCCGATGCTGCTGTCGATGATCGTCGCAGTGCTGGTGGTCGTCTTCTTCTGGGCCTCGTTCGCCAAGCCCCGCCTGGTCCCCGGCAAGCTGCAGCTGGTCGGCGAGATCGGCTACGACTTCGTCAAGCGCTCCATCGTGCTGGAGACGATCGGCAAGAAGGGCGAGAAGTACGTCCCGATGCTGGTCTCGATGTTCTTCTTCATCTGGTTGATGAACATCATGTCGATCATCCCGTTTGCGCAGTTCCCGGTGACGGCGGCGATCGCGTTCCCGGCCGGCCTCGCGGCGGTCGTGTGGGTCACCTACATGACGCTGACCTTCAAGAAGCACGGCTTCGTCGGCGGCATGAAGAACCTGTGCTGGCCCTCGGGCATCCCCGGTTGGGTCATGTTCATCCTGGTGCCGATCGAGTTCTTCTCGAACATCTTCGTGCGCCCCTTCACGCTCGCGGTCCGAGCCTTCGCGAACATGTTCGCCGGCCACCTGCTGATCGTGATGTTCTCCATCGCCTCCTGGTACCTGCTCAGCCCGACCCTGGGTGCGCTGTACGGCTCGGCCTCGTTCGTCGTCGCCGTTGCCCTGACCGCCTTCGAGCTGCTGGTCCAGTTCCTGCAGGCCTACATCTTCGTGATGCTGGCCAGCAGCTACATCGCCGGTGCCCTGGAAGAGTCGCACTGAGCCCGGGGGCTCCGCCCCCGCCCCGAACCACCTCCCGGATCGCCCGGTGGCCAATCACCACCGGTTCACCACCCTGCAAAGGACAACGTCAATGAGCATCCTCGCTGAGGGCACTGTCTACGGTTCCGTCGCCTCCATCGGCTACGGCCTCGCCGCCATCGGCCCCGGCATCGGCGTCGGTCTCATCTTCGGTAACGGTGTCCAGGCCATGGCCCGTCAGCCCGAGGCCGCCGGTCTCATCCGTTCCAACATGTTCATCGGCTTCGCGCTGACCGAGGCGCTCGCCCTCATCGGCATCGTCATGCCGTTCGTCTTCGGCAACAAGTAACCCTGCCGCAGACCCTTTCGAGGAAGGTCCAGATATGAGCATCGCGGCTCAGCTCGCGGCCGAGGAGAAGATGAACCCTCTCCTCCCCAACTGGCCCGAGATCATCATCGGCCTGCTCTGCTTCTTCATCGTCTTCGGTCTGCTCGGCAAGAAGCTCCTTCCCAGCATCGAGAAGGTGCTGTCGGAGCGCCGGGACGCCATCGAGGGCGGCATGGAGCGCGCCGAGGCCGCTCAGGCCGAGGCCCAGGCCGTGCTTGAGCAGTACCGTGCCGAGCTTGCCGAGGCGCGCCACGAGGCCGCCCGCATTGTCGAGCAGGCTCGCGAGCAGGGCGCCGCCCAGCTCGCGGAGATGCGCGAGGAGGGCCAGCGCCAGCGCGAGGCCATCGTCGCAGCGGGTCACGCCCAGATCGAGGCGGACAAGAAGCAGGCGACTGCCGCCCTGCGCCAGGACGTGGGCTCGCTGGCCACCCAGCTGGCGTCCCGCATCGTGGGTGAGTCCCTTGAGGACCACGCCCGGCAGAGCGGTGTGATCGACCGCTTCCTGGACGAGCTGGAGGCCAAGGCCACCGTTGCTCAGGGTGCGGCCAAGTGATCGGCGCCAGCCGCGAGGCTCTCGCCGCGGGCCGGCAGAACCTGGAGAGCCTGACCGACTCCACCTCGGTGGACGCGGCCAAGCTCGCCGAGGAGCTCACCGCCGTCACGGCTGTGCTGGACCGTGAGGTGTCGCTGCGCCGAGTCCTGACCGACCCGTCCCGGTCGGGCCAGGACAAGGCCCAGCTGGTCACCTCGCTGCTGACCGGTCAGGTCTCCGGCGAGGCCGTCGACCTGGTCTCCGGTCTGGTCCGCTCCCGCTGGTCGGGCTCGCGCGACCTGGTGGACGCGACCGAGGAGCTCGCCGCTTACGCCGAGATCATCGCCGCGGACAAGGCCGGCTCCCTGGACGACGTCGAGGACGAGCTCTTCCGCTTCGGCCGGGTGGTGAGCGGCTCGCACGAGCTGCGCGCCGCGCTGACCGAGCCGAAGGCCGGTGCCGTCGCGAAGGCCGAGCTGATCAAGAAGCTGCTCGGCGGCCGCGCCAACGCCGGCACCGTCCGGCTGGTCACGGCCCTCGTCAACGTGCCGCGTGGCCGTAGCCTGGAGCAGGGCCTCGAGTCCTACTCGAAGCTCGCCGCCGCGCGCCGCGGCCGCGTGGTGGCCCTGGTCACCACCTCGGTGCCGCTGTCGGACACCCAGAAGGAGCGCCTGTCCGGTGCTCTGGGCCGGATGTACGGCCGCCAGGTCCACCTGAACATCGACGTCGACCCCGAGGTCGTCGGCGGCGTCCGGGTGCAGATCGGCGACGAGATCATCGACGGCACCGTGTCGAGCCGCCTCGAGGGCGCTCGCCAGTCGCTCGAAGGCTGAGCACCGAAGCAGCACATCCGACCCTCGGTCGGGAAACCGGCTCCCCAAGGAGCCGGCAAATCGTACGGCCGGTTCGGAAGACCCGGCCGAGAGTCGAATACTTGCGGCCCTCAATGGCGGGCCGAGGATCGCAAACTAGGAGAGCAGGGAAGCCTGATGGCGGAGCTTACGATCCGTCCGGAGGAGATCCGGGACGCGCTGGCCGACTTTGTCCAGTCGTACCAGCCGGACGCCGCTTCTGTGGAAGAGGTCGGCACGGTCACTGACGCGGCGGACGGCATCGCGCATGTCGAGGGCCTGCCCTCGGTCATGGCGAACGAGCTGCTGAAGTTCGAGGACGGCACGCTCGGCCTCGCGCTGAACCTCGACACCCGTGAGATCGGTGTGGTCGTCCTCGGTGAGTTCGGCGGCATCGAAGAGGGCCAGACCGTGCGCCGCACCGGCGAGGTCCTCTCGGTTCCGGTCGGCGACGGCTACCTCGGCCGCGTCGTGGACCCGCTGGGCAACCCGATCGACGGCCTCGGCGAGATCGCTGCCAGCGGCCGTCGCGCCCTGGAGCTGCAGGCCCCCGGCGTCATGGCCCGCAAGTCGGTCAAGCAGCCGCTGCAGACCGGCATCAAGGCCATCGACGCGATGACCCCGATCGGCCGCGGCCAGCGTCAGCTGATCATCGGCGACCGCCAGACCGGCAAGACCGCGGTGGCCGTCGACACGATCATCAACCAGCGTGACAACTGGCGCTCGGGCGACCCGGAGAAGCAGGTCCGCTGCATCTACGTCGCCGTGGGCCAGAAGGGCTCCACCATCGCGTCCGTCCGCGGCGCCCTGGAGGAGGCCGGCGCGCTGGAGTACACCACCATCGTGGCTGCTCCCGCCTCCGACCCGGCCGGCTTCAAGTACCTCGCCCCGTACACCGGTTCGGCCATCGGCCAGGAGTGGATGTACGACGGCAAGCACGTCCTGATCATCTTCGACGACCTGTCGAAGCAGGCCGAGGCCTACCGCTCCGTCTCCCTGCTGCTGCGCCGCCCGCCGGGCCGCGAGGCCTACCCGGGTGACGTCTTCTACCTGCACTCCCGCCTGCTGGAGCGCTGCGCCAAGCTGAACGACGCCCTCGGCGGCGGCTCGATGACCGGTCTGCCGATCATCGAGACCAAGGCCAACGACGTCTCGGCGTACATCCCGACCAACGTCATCTCCATCACCGACGGCCAGTGCTTCCTGGAGTCCGACCTGTTCAACGCCGGCATCCGCCCGGCCGTGAACGTCGGTATCTCGGTCTCCCGCGTCGGTGGCTCCGCCCAGATCAAGGCCATGCGCTCGGTCGCCGGCCGTCTGCGTCTGGACCTCGCCCAGTACCGCGAGCTGGAGGCCTTCGCCGGCTTCGGCTCCGACCTGGACGCGGCCTCCAAGGCCCAGCTGGAGCGCGGTGCGCGCATGGTCGAGCTGCTGAAGCAGGGCCAGTACCAGCCGTTCCCGGTCGAGGAGCAGGTCGTCTCCATCTGGGCCGGCACCACCGGCAAGCTGGACGACGTCCCGGTCGCCGAGATCCGCCGCTTCGAGCGCGAGTTCCTGGACTACGTCCGCCTGCAGCACAAGGACCTGCTCGCCGGCATCGTCGAGACCGGCCTGCTGGCCGACGGCACCGTCGACGCGCTGACCAGCGCGATCGATGCCTTCAAGCAGGGTTACCAGACCGCTGACGGCAAGCTGCTCTCCGAGCAGGCCTGAGTCCGGTAGCGAGGGAAAGGACGTAACGACCCATGGGAGCACAGCTTCGGGTCTACAAGCGCCGGATCCGCTCTGTCACCGCGACGAAGAAGATCACCAAGGCGATGGAGATGATCTCCGCGGCGCGCATCGGCAAGGCGCAGCGCGCGGTGGCCGCCTCCGCTCCGTACGCCGATGAGCTCACCCGGGCGGTGACGGCGGTGGCCACCCGGTCCAACGCCAAGCACCCGCTCACCACCGAGAACCCGAACGCCTCGCGTGCCGCGGTCCTGCTGATCACGGCGGACCGCGGTCTGGCGGGCGGTTACTCGTCCAACGCCATCAAGGCCTCGCTGACGCTCACCGAGCGCCTGCGCGGCGAGGGCAAGGACGTCGTGACCTACATCGTCGGTCGGAAGGGTCTGTCGTACTACACCTTCCGCAACCTGACGGTGGGGAACTCGTGGACGGGCTTCTCGGACAAGCCGACCTACGGTGACGCGAAGGCCGTCGCGGCCGAGCTGATCGAGGCCTTCACGGCCGAGACCGGCGGCGTGGACGAGCTCCACGTGGTCTCGACCGAGTTCGTGTCCATGCTGACGCAGGACGCGGTGGAGGCCCGGCTGCTGCCGCTGAAGCTGGACGAGGTCCAGCTCAGCGACCAGACGCCGGCCAAGTCGGAGATCTTCCCGCTGTACGACTTCGAGCCGTCGGCGGAGGGCGTCCTCGACGCACTCCTGCCGCGGTACGTCGAGAGCAGGATCTACAACGCGCTGCTGCAGTCGGCCGCTTCCGAGCACGCCGCCCGCCGCCGCGCGATGAAGAGCGCGACGGACAACGCCGGCGAGCTCATCAAGTCGCTCACGCGGCTTGCCAACTCGGCCCGTCAGGCCGAGATCACCCAGGAAATCAGCGAGATCGTCGGTGGCGCCAACGCGCTCGCTGACGCGAGCCGCGGGAGCGAATGAGTATGACCACCACTGTTGAGCCGACCACGGCGACGGGCCGCGTCGCGCGGGTCATCGGCCCGGTCGTCGACGTGGAGTTCCCCGTCGACGCGATCCCGGAGATGTACAACGCCCTGCACGTCGAGGTGGACAACCCCGACGGCACGGGCAAGAAGACCCTGACCCTCGAGGTTGCCCAGCACCTCGGCGACGGCCTGGTCCGCGGCATCTCGATGCAGCCGACCGACGGCCTGGTCCGCGGTTCGCAGGTCACCGACACCGGTGCCGCGATCTCCGTGCCGGTCGGCCAGATCACCAAGGGCAAGGTCTTCAACGCCCTCGGCGACGTGCTGAACGTCGACCAGGCGGAGTTCGACTCCCAGGTCGAGGTCCGGTGGCCGATCCACCGCAAGGCCCCCGACTTCAAGGACCTCGAGTCCAAGACCGAGATGTTCGAGACCGGCATCAAGGTCATCGACCTGCTCACCCCGTACGTCCAGGGTGGCAAGATCGGTCTGTTCGGTGGTGCCGGTGTCGGCAAGACCGTTCTGATCCAGGAGATGATCTACCGCGTCGCCGAGAACTTCGGTGGTGTGTCGGTGTTCGCCGGCGTCGGCGAGCGCACCCGTGAGGGCAACGACCTCATCGACGAGATGGTCGACTCGGGCGTTCTGGACAAGACCGCGCTGGTCTTCGGCCAGATGGACGAGCCGCCGGGCACCCGTCTGCGCGTCGCGCTGTCCGCGCTGACCATGGCGGAGTACTTCCGTGACGTCGAGAAGCAGGACGTGCTCCTCTTCATCGACAACATCTTCCGGTTCACCCAGGCCGGTTCCGAGGTGTCGACCCTGCTCGGCCGCATGCCCTCCGCGGTGGGCTACCAGCCGAACCTGGCCGACGAGATGGGCCTCCTGCAGGAGCGCATCACCTCGACCCGCGGTCACTCGATCACCTCGATGCAGGCGATCTACGTCCCCGCGGACGACCTGACCGACCCGGCCCCGGCCACCACCTTCGCCCACCTGGACGCGACCACCGTTCTGTCGCGCCCGATCTCGGAGAAGGGCATCTACCCGGCCGTCGACCCGCTGGACTCCACGTCCCGCATCCTCGACCCGCGGTACATCACGCAGACCCACTACGACACGGCCGTCCGTATCAAGGGGATCCTGCAGAAGTACAAGGACCTCCAGGACATCATCGCCATCCTCGGTATGGACGAGCTGTCCGAAGAGGACAAGATCACGGTGCACCGCGCCCGTCGCATCGAGCGCTTCCTCTCGCAGAACACCTACGTGGCGAAGCAGTTCACCGGTGTCGAGGGTTCGACCGTGCCGCTGTCGGAGACCATCGAGGCCTTCAACTCGATCGCGGACGGCAAGTACGACTCCGTCCCGGAGCAGGCCTTCTTCATGTGCGGTGGCATCGAGGACCTCGAGAAGAACGCCGCCGAGCTGGCGAAGAAGTAATCGCGGCCGGTAGCAGCTGAGTGACCGTGAGGGGTGGGCCCCAACCCTGGGACCCACCCCTCGCGTCGCATCGGCTGTGATTCCGGTCAAATCCGTGCCGCCGGTTTCATGCCGGAGGTGCGGGGCCGTTATTCTTACCGAAACTCCCGAGTAATCGGGCGTTGCATGAGCCTAGGAGCCCACGTTGGCTGAGCTGCACGTCGAGCTGGTCGCAGCCGACCGCAAGGTGTGGTCCGGTGCGGCCACCATCGTCGTCGCCCGTACGGCCTCCGGTGACACCGGCATCATGCCGGGCCACACCCCGGTGCTGAGCGTGCTGGAGACCGGCCCGGTCACCATTCGCACGGTGGACGGCGGGACCGTCATCGCCGCGGTGCACGGCGGCTTCATCTCCTTCGCCGACAACAAGCTGTCTCTGCTCGCGGAGATCGCCGAGCTGGCGGACGAGATCGACGTCGCGCGTGCCGAGCGCGCACTGGAGCAGGCCAAGTCGGACCTGGACGCGCACGCCGAGCGTCGCGCCGAGGTCCGTCTGTTCGCGGCGCGCGGCCTCAAGGCCCACGCCTGAGTGCGCCGGACCCCGGCTTAGCGGGGTCGACCGACGGTCCCGGGGACGCGTGAGCGTGACCCCGGGACTGTCGTCGTAGTTGGTAGGTCAGCGCGGTCGCTTGATA
Organism: Kitasatospora sp. NPDC023120; assembly: GCF_055560835.1. Lineage (NCBI taxonomy): Bacteria > Bacillati > Actinomycetota > Actinomycetes > Kitasatosporales > Streptomycetaceae > Kitasatospora > Kitasatospora sp. NPDC023120. The sequence goes on from NZ_JBVHHY010000008.1 coordinate 66,159, forward strand.
CGACCGCTACGGGGAACGCGGGTAGCGAGGAGGTAGGTGAGCATGGTCCTCGCGCTTGTGGTGTGTGCGGCGGTCGTGGCGCTGGGTGTGATCGGCCTGATGGCCTTCGCCGTCCGCCGCCGCCTGATCCAGCGGGTGGGCGGCACGTTCGACTGCAGTTACCGGCTCAAAATGCCCGCCGACGCCTCGACGCAGCCCGACCTCGACGAGAACGGCAAACCCACCTCGGCCCCGGTCCCCCCGACCGACGGCAAGGGGTGGGTTTTTGGTATCGGCCGGTACAGCGGCGACTCCATCGAGTGGTTCCGGGTCTTCTCGTACGCCCCGCGCCCGCGCAAGGTGCTGCCGCGCCGGGAGATCGAGGTGCTCGGCCGGCGCTACCCGGAGGGCCAGGAGGAGCTGGCGCTGCTCTCCGGCTCGGTGGTGCTGCGCTGCCTGCACAACGGGGCGCCGCTGGAGCTGGCGATGAGCGAGGACGCGCTGACCGGCTTCCTGGCCTGGCTGGAGGCGGCCCCGCCCGGGCAGAGGGTCAATGTCGCGTAGCGGCGGCTCGTGGGGTTAACGGCGCCTAACCTGCCGGGCTAGGGTGGCCGCATGGTCAATCTGACGCGCATCTACACCCGTACCGGCGACGACGGCACCACCGCGCTCGGCGACATGAGCCGGACCACCAAGACCGATCCGCGGCTGATCGCGTACGCCGACGCCAACGAGGCGAACGCGGCGATCGGGGTGGCCCTCGCGGTCGGGGCGCTGTCCGAGGACGTGGCGGCGGTGCTGGTCCGGGTCCAGAACGACCTGTTCGACGTCGGCGCCGACCTGTCCACCCCGGTGGTCGAGGACCCGAAGTACCCGCCGCTGCGGGTGCTGCAGTCCTACATCGACCGGCTGGAGGGGGACTGCGACCACTACCTGGAGAAGGTGGAGAAGCTGCGCAGCTTCATCCTGCCCGGCGGCACGCCCGGCGCGGCCCACCTGCACCTGGCCTGCACCGTGGTGCGGCGGGCGGAGCGCTCCACCTGGGCGGCGATCGCGGAGCACGGGGACACCGTCAACCCGCTGACCGCGAAGTACCTCAACCGGCTGTCCGACCTGCTGTTCATCCTGGCCCGGGTGGCCAACAAGGAGCGCGGCGACGTGCTCTGGGTGCCGGGGGAGAACCGCTAGGGCCCGTCTCAGACCCGCTCGGCCGGGCTCTTCTCCTGCTCGACCACGCGGCCGTTCTCCACCAGCACGCCGGCGGGCGCCTCCTTGGGCCAGCGGGAGAAGCAGCCGGCCACGACCACGTTCACGACGGCCGCGATGCCGAGCCGCCAGTACCACTGGGCGAAGGTGCCGTAGTGGGCGGCGCCCGCGGAGAGCGGGACGAGCAGGCTGATCAGGCCGAGTGTGATCGCGGCGGAGACGACGGTGCGGCCGGCGATCTGCCACTCGTACCTGGTCCGCTCCGGGCCGTACTTCGGCGAGGGCAGCGGCTTGGGGCCGCCGGCGAAGCGGTGCAGGAAGTGCCGGTCGGCCCAGCGGACCAGCGAGGGCCCGTAGCCGACGGAGAAGCCGGCGTAGCTCGCGGCGAGCGCGTGCGTCCAGCTCGCCTCGGCGCCGCCCCGCAGGTCGAGCACGGTGAGGGCGTACAGGGCGAGGTCGACCGCCGGGAGGCCGAGCAGCAGCACGGTGCTGGTGCGGCGCCACCGCAGCAGGTAGCGGGCGGAGAGGGCCAGGCCGAGCACGATCCACCAGGAGATCTCGGCTGCGACGATGAGGGTGACGATCACGTTCTGCTCCCGGGTGTTCGGCGGTGTATCGAGCCTCGTACGCGGGTGCGCCGGTGTCGTCGTCGTGCGGTGCCGTCCCGGCCTGCACCTTTCGATGTAGCGGGCTCCTCCGTGGACCGGAATCGGGCGGGCCCGCCGGGATGGTGAGATGGGGGAGTGCCCGTTCCGTCCCTCCCGCCGCACCGCCTCGACCGGCTGATCGCCCTCTGCGGGCTGCTCGGCGGCACCGTGCTGATCGTCTTCCGGGTGTACGACAACGCCGACCGCCTGCCGCTGTGGGCGGTGGTGCTGCCGATGTCGGTGATGGCCGGACTGGAGCTGTGCCGGCGGACCAGGCCGGTGCTCGCCGTCTCGGTCGGCGGGGTGGCCTTCGCGGCCAGCCTGTTCACCGGTAGCCTCGTGGCGACGCTGATCATGTACACCGATCTGCTGTACGCGGCGGTGATCTACGGCAACCCCCGGATGTCGCGGGTACTGCACCTGACCGGCGGGTCGACCGTGCTGGTGCTCTCCAGCCTGGCCTGGTACGCCGGCGGCATCCCGGCCGGGCTGCTGATCGCGGTGCTCAGCGCGCTGGTCTTCCTGGCGCCGGTGTGGACCGGCGAGGTGGTGCGCAAGCACCGGCAGGAGGCGGAGGCCGAGCGGCTTCGGGCCGAACAGACCGCGCTGCTCTCGGAGATGGACCGCCGCGAGGCGGTCGGTGCCGAACGGGCGCGGATGGCACGGGAGTTGCACGACGTGGTGGCCAACCACCTGTCGGCGATCGCGATCCACGCCACCGGTGCGCAGTCCGTCGCGAAGCGCCGGAGCCTGCCCGCGGACGACCCGCTGGTGGAGGTGCTGGCGGTGATCCGGGAGAACAGCGTCCAGGGATTGGCCGAAATGCGTCGCATGATCGGACTGCTCCGGGACAGCGGCGGCGGAGAGGCCGACGAGTCGTACGCGGCACCCGACCTGGCCGCGGTGGACACCCTGCTGGCCAAGGCCCGGGCGGCCGGCCAGGACGTCGGGCTGGACTTCGAGCTGGCGGAGCACGGCGAGCGCGGGGACGTACCGGTGCCGGTCGGACTGGCCGCGTACCGGATCGTCCAGGAGTCGCTGACCAACGCGCTCAAGCACGCCGGGCCCGGACTGGTCCGGCTGCGGCTGGAGTTCGGGCCGGAGGAGCTGCGGATCGCCGTCGACAGCCCGTACCGGGGCGAGCCGGGCCGCGGACTGCCCGGCGCCCGGGCCGGACTGGTGGGCATGGCGGAGCGGGCCGGACTGCTCGGTGGCAGCTTCGAGGCCGGGCCGAAGGTCGGGTACTGGAGCGTGCGCGCGGTGCTGCCGCGCGCGCAGGGGAGCGAGGGGCGGACATGACGATCCGGGTGCTGGTGGCGGAGGACCAGGCGACGGTACGGGCGGCGCTGGTGATGATCCTGCGCGCCGAGCCGGAGTTCGAGGTGGTCGGGCAGGCCGCCGACGGCGAGGAGGCGGTCCGGCTGGCGTTGGAGCTGCGGCCGGACGTGGTGCTGATGGACGTGCAGATGCCCCGGCTGGACGGCGTCTCGGCGACCCGCGAGGTGGTCGCCGCCGGGGCCGCCCAGGTGCTCGTGCTGACCACCTTCGACCTGGACGAGTACGTCTACGGCGCGCTGCGGGCGGGCGCCGCCGGGTTCCTGCTCAAGGACCTGGAGGCGGACACCCTGGTCGAGGGCATCCGCACGGTGGCGCGCGGGGACGGCATGCTGGCGCCCTCGGTGACCAGGCGGCTGATCGGAACCTTCGCCCGCCCGGAGCGGCCGGTCGGGCCCGAGGCCCGGGAAGCGGTGGCCGGGCTGACCGCCCGTGAGCGGGAGGTGCTGGCCTGCATCGGAGCGGGGCTGTCCAACGGGGAGATCGCGGCCCGGCTGGCGATGGCGGAGGCGACCACCAAGACACACGTCAGCCGGATCCTGGCGAAGCTGCGGCTGCGCAGCCGGGTGCAGGCGGCGATCCTGGCCCAGGACCTCGGGCTGACCGTCTGACCGTCTGACCGCCTGACCGGACCGCCGGACCGCCTGACCACCCGGCCGCCCGGCCGTCCGGCCGACCGTCCGATCCGCCACTTGGGCGGCTGACCAGGTCGGTTGCAGATCACACTCCCGATTGCTACTGCACGGGGCATTCGGGCATTAGAGTCCCGACGAGCGACGCGGCTCCGTGGCGGTGACCCCTGCCCTGAGCCGCCTTCAGGGCCCGCCCGCGGGGCGGCGACGGCATCGGGAGACCCAGCCATGAGCAATGCGTCCAGCAAGCAGATCGCCGTGATCGGTGCCGGCCTGATGGGCGCCGGCATCGCCCAGGTGTCGGCGCAGGCCGGGCACCCGGTGGTGCTGCGGGACGTCACCGAGGAGGCGCTGCAGCGCGGCCTCGCCGGCATCCGCGCCTCGTACGAGAAGTTCGTCGCCAAGGGCAAGCTGAGCGCCGAGGACGCCGAGGCCGCGCTGGGCCGGATCACCACCACCACCGACCTGGGCGCCGTCGCCGAGGCCGACATCGTGGTCGAGGCCGTGTTCGAGAACCTGGAGGTCAAGGAGGGCGTCTTCCGCGAGCTGGACAAGCTCGCCAAGGACGGCGCCGTGCTGGCCTCCAACACCTCCGCCATCCCGATCACCCGGATCGCCGCCGTCACCCAGCGCCCGGAGTCGGTCGTCGGCGTCCACTTCTTCTCGCCCGTCCCGATGATGAAGCTGGTCGAGCTGGTCCGCGGCTACAAGACCAGCGACGAGACGCTGGCCGCCGCCCGCGCCTACGCCGAGGGCGTCGGCAAGGAGGTCGTGGTGGTCAACCGCGACGTGGCCGGCTTCATCACCACCCGCCTGATCACCGCGCTGGTCGTCGAGGCCGCCAAGCTGTACGAGTCGGGCGTCGCCACCGCCGAGGACATCGACACCGCCTGCCGGCTCGGCTTCGGCCACGCGATGGGCCCGCTGCAGACCGCCGACCTGACCGGCGTGGACATCCTGCTGCACGCCGCCCGCAACATCTACACCGAGACCCAGGACGAGAAGTTCGCCGCCCCGGAGATCATGGCCCGCATGGTTACCGCCGGCGACCTGGGCCGCAAGAGCGGCCGCGGTTTCTACCCGTACGAAGGCAAGTGAACCGACAGGGCTGAACGACCCGGCGGGCCGTGCGATCGGAGCATCGCACGGCCCGCTCCGCCGGGTCGGGTGAGTTTCCTCACGCCGGGTGCCGCAGACGGGTGATTTGGGCGGTAATCGAGCGTAGGTGTGGAGACTTCCTGCGTATATTCCCTCGGACGAGTGAAGTTGCTTCAGATCTGGCCGGAACCAGCAACCTGCGGAGCAGGTTCGCCGTCAGATGAGGGAACCCGGCATTCCGACCGGGTCCGGGCGTGGGGCTGCGGCCCGCCCGGACGCACACCCAGCTCCCGCACCCGGTACGGCCGGGGCAGTCCCACCCCGCACCAGGCCGTCCAGGCGAAGGAGGAGAGCGTGCGCATCACCGGCGACCACAGGGCGCTGGCCATCGAAGGCCGCCTCGACGTGCGCACCGCCGCCGACGCGCGGGCCCGGCTGCACCAGGCGGTTGACGGCGGCCTCGGCGACCTCGTGCTCGACCTCGCCCGACTGGAGTTCTGGGACGCCACCGGCCTCGGCGTGATCATGGGTACCCACCGGCGGGCCGGCCGGATCGGCCGCCGACTGGTGCTGCGCTCCGTCCCGGCCCAGCTGCAGCGGCTGCTGGTCGCCACCAAGCTGCACCGCATCCTGGCCGTCGACGGCGGGATCGCCGAGGCGCACGGCATGGCGCTGTAGCGCGCCCGGCAACTCGCACCGCAACGCACGACGCGACTCGCACCGCAACGCACGACGCGACTCCGGCCGCAACCCGCGCCGCAACTCAGGCCGCAACGCTGCTGGTCAGCGCTCCCGTAGGGCCGTCGGCCCCGGACCGCCCTGCACGGGCGGGCCGGGATGTGCAAGAGTCTGCCCGTCAGAAGACGGCCGCCGGAAGGTACTGGGACCGCCCGCGGCCGCGACCGGAACGTCAGCCGGTCGGCGCGGGACGCCGGCGGCCGAGCACGATGCGGAGCAGAACGTGGCACAGCCATCCGGGGAGTTCCGGCAGGAGGCCGTCCGCGCCCGCAGCGGCGAACTGGTCTCCGGCGGCCTGCTGGTGGGCGTCGGCGCGCCCGACGGATCCGAGGCCCGGCCCTGCCCCGAGGAGTGGCGGCCCCGCCCGCGCCGGATCGAGCGCAGCGAGCCCGCCCGCGGTCCGGTCGGCGGTGTCGGCCGCGCGGTCGGCCCGCTCGCGCTCGGCGCCGGGCCCGCCGACCTGCCGCTGCTGGACCGCGAGGCGGACATCGCCGAACTGCTCGGCCTGCTCGCCGAAGGGCGCTCGATACGCCTGGTCGGCCAGGCCGGCTCCGGTCGCAGCGCGCTGCTGTCGGCCGTCGCGGAGTCCGCCGCCGACCTCGCCCCCGGCGGCGTCGTCCAGCTCTGCGGCCACCGCCGTACCGTCGCGGACCTCCTCCAGGACCTCTTCGCGGCCACCCACCACGCCCCCGGCTACCGGCCCGACCCCGGGCAGCTGGCCGCCCACCTCGCCGAGGTCCGCGCGGTCGTGGTGATCGACGCCGCCACCCTCTCCGGCGACGAGCTGGAGCAGCTGCTCGCCGCCGCCCCCGGCTGTGCTTTCCTGGTCGCGGTCGCCCCGGACAGCCCGCCGCCCGCGGAAGGCTTCCGGATGCGCGACCACCTCGTCGCCGGGCTCTCCCGCCCCGCCTGCCTCGCCCTCACCGCCCGGCTGGCCGGGCGGCCCCTGGACGTCACCGAGAAGGCCTGGGCGGTCGACCTCTGGTTCGAGTCCGAGGGACTGCCGCTGCGCTTCGTCCAGGCCGCCGCGCTGCTGCGCCAGCGGGACGTCGCGGTGGACGCGCTGGTCGCCGCCGAGGACGACCGGATGGACGTCTTCGGCGCGGTCGAGGGGCCCGTCCGCGACCCCGACCCGGCGATCCGCGAGAACGCGCTGCGCCACACCGTCCCGCTGCCCTCGGTCCCCGAGACCGCCTCGCCCGCGGTGCGGCTCGCCGAGGGGCTGAGCGAGCCCGCACAGGCCGTGCTGCGGCTCGCCGTCGCGCTCGGCGGGGAGTGCCCCACCGCGCCGCACCTCCCCGCGCTGATCGACGTCGGCCAGGGCGAGGCCGCCCTCGCCGAACTCGCCGACGCCGGGCTGACGGTGTCCATCGGCGGGCACCACCGGCTGACCGCCGGCGCGCTCGAACTGCTCGTGCCGCACTGGCCGGCCCGCGGCTGCGTGGACGGTGCCGCCCAGCACTTCGCCTGGTGGGTCGGGCACAGCTCGGTGACGCTGGAGCAGATCGCCGCCGAGGCCGAGGTGGTGATCGGCGTGCTGCTCGCCGACCGGACCGCCGGACGCCACGAGGCGGTGGTCCGGCTCGCCCGGGCCGCGGCGCCCGCGCTGGCGCTGGCACTGCATTGGGGCGCCTGGGAGCGGGTGCTGCAGCTCGGCCTGGAGGCCGCCCGCCGGGTCGGCTCGCCGAGCGACCAGGCCTGGTTCCACCACGAGGCGGGCGTGCACGCGATCTGCGTCCAGCAGCCGTCCCGGGCCGTCGCGGAGCTGGAGACCGCGCTCACCCTGCGGGCGACCGCGGGGGAGCAGCGCGGGGTGGCCGCAGCGCGCCGGATGCTCGACCTGCTGCGCGCCGACGGGCGGCAGCTGCCGGCCGCCGCGCCGGTGCCCAGCCGCGCGCCGGTCATCCGCAAGATCGCGGCCAGGGTGCCGCGCCGGCTGAAGTCCAGCCGGCGTCGTCGGGTGGCCGTGGTCGCCACGGCCGTACTGACCATCGGGGTGCTCGGGACGGCGGTGGCGATGAGCCTCACCGGGCCGGACGAGCACAAGCCCAAGGACCCGCACAGCGGGCGGCTGGACCAGGGCAGCGGCACCCAGGACGCGCCGTTCCCGCAGCCCTCCGGCAGCGCCTCCCCGAGCCCGTCCGGTACGGCGCCGGGCAGCCCGGCGACGCAGAGCGGCAGCCCGGAGCCGACGGTCAGCGGCAGCGCGTCGCACTCGGCGAGCGCCTCGTCGTCGAAGAAGCCGAGCTCCTCGCCGGGGGCCTCCGAGTCGCAGGCCCCGCAGCAGCCGCAGCCGCCCGTACCGGGACAGCCGCAGCCGCCGGCACCGCAGCCGGGGCAGCCTCAGCCGACCCAGCCGCAGCCGACGAAGACGGTGCCGAGCCACCCCACGACGCCGCCGGCGACGCCTCCGAGCAGCCCGCCGACGTCGCCCTCAGCGTCGCCGACGACCCCGACCGGTACGGCTACTCCGACCCAGGGGCCGACCTGACCGGTCAGAACAGCTTGAGCTTGTCGTCGTCGATGCCGCGCAGCTCGTCGTAGTCCAGCACCACGCAGCCGATGCCGCGGTCGGTGGCCAGGACGCGGGCCTGGGGCTTGATCTCCTGCGCGGCGAAGACGCCCTTGACCGGGGCCAACAGCGGGTCCCGGTTGAGGAGTTCGAGGTAGCGGGTGAGCTGCTCGACGCCGTCGATCTCGCCGCGGCGCTTGATCTCGACGGCCACCGTGGCACCGTCGGCGTCGCGGCAGAGGATGTCGACCGGGCCGATTGCGGTCGGGTACTCGCGGCGGATCAGCGACCAGCCGGTGCCGAGCACCTCCATCCGGTCCGCGAGCAGCTCCTGGAGGTGTGCCTCGACGCCGTCCTTGATCAGCCCCGGGTCCACCCCGAGTTCGTGGGACGAGTCGTGCAGCACCTCCTCCAGCGTGATGATGAGCTTCTCGCCGGCCTTGTTCTCCACCGTCCAGACCCCGTCGGCCTCCTTGAGGGCGCACGGCGGGGACATCCAGTTGAGCGGCTTGTAGGCGCGGTCGTCGGCGTGGATGCTGACGCTGCCGTCGGCCTTGACCAGGATGAGCCTGGTGGCGGAGGGCAGATGGGCGGAGAGCCGACCGGCATAGTCGACTGAGCAGCGGGCAATTACGAGACGCACGGTCGACCACGCTAGCCCACCGGGGCCAGTTGATGCGATTCCGCGACGACGGGGTGAAGAAAGCGCGAACCCCGCGAACATTGAGGTTCCGCGATTGCGCTCCCGTCCCGTCGAGGTCTGGCGCCCGCTCCATCAGGCCCCTACTGTGTGTGACGGCACGCTTGCGGGATCGCTGTCAACGGGGATGGAGACTTCAGATGAACGATCCGACAGGATCCGGCCAATCTGGTGCACCATGGCGTATTTCCCAAGCAATCCGCAGGAATGACCGGCCTGCTCCGCCGTTGACTGCCACGCTGTTCTGAGCGCGGTCGGTGTTCGGGACGTCACGTCCCGTGCCGTCGCCGCTGATCGCGAAGGTGCCGGAAACCCCCGTCCCACGGTGTTCCGGACGCCACACGCGATGTCGCGCACCCTCATCTGAGCTTGGACTACGCATGACCACCCGGGCGCCGCGCGGGTGGACCGCGAGAGGAGAATCCATGTCGCTCGACGTCTCACCGGCCCTGCTGGAAAAGGCCGAGCGGGGCGAGGTCGACGAGCGGGAATTCGTCGACTGCGTCCGCGTCTCCCTGCCGTACGCCTGGGACCTGATCAGCTCGCTGGTCGCCCAGGCGAAGGTCGACGGCACCGACTTCGCCGACAACCAGGTACCGCCGCCCAGCGAGCAGGCCCGCGGCCAGCTGCTGCGCGCGCTCGCCAGCGATGCCATCCGGGGCGCCCTGCAGCGCCACTTCGGCGTGCGGCTGGCGTTCCAGAACTGTCACCGGGTGGCGGTGTTCCTGCCGTCGGAGGCCAATGAGGCGCGGATCACGCGCTTCACCTCCGTCCGGGAGCAGCTGCTCAACCAGTCCGAGGAACTGCGGGACTGCTGAGCGCCCGGCATCCGACCGGTCCGGGTGCCGCCGCGGCGCCGACCGCCCCGTCCCCCGCTCCGGGGGGAGGGGTGGCGGCCCGGGTTCGGTCGGCCCGGGTGCAGGTCGTTCAGCCCAGCTGCGGCAGCACCTCGGCGCCGAGCCGGGCGATGTTGTGCAGGGTCGCCTCGTGGTCGCCGCTGCCCTCGGCGAGCAGGGCGAACCGGCGGATGCCGGTCCGCTCGGCGGTGGCCAGCAGCCGGTCCGCGCACTGCCGCGGGGTGCCCACCGCGTGCAGGTCGCAGAGGAGCTCGGTGTACTCGCGCGGGTCGCGCATCTTGCGCTCGCGGCCGTCCACGGTGCGGTGGGCGCCGAGCCCGTACTCGAACCAGCCGGGCATCGCGTTCAGCAGGGTGGAGCGGGCCGCCGCGGCACGGTCGTCGACCTGGGCCACCCCGGCCGCCACATGCCGGCGGCCGACCCGGCGCAGCTGCTCCTCGCTGCGCCCGGCGGCCAGCCAGGCGCTGCGGTACAGCTCCAGCATCCGCAGCTTGTCCTCGTCCCCGGAGTGCATGCCGAGCAGCATCGGCAGACCGCGCTCGGCGGCCAGTTTCACCCCGCTCGGCGAGGTGCAGGCGACCACCACCGGCGGACCGGCCGCCGGGCGTCCGGTGACGGTCAGCTCCTCGCCGAGGCCCTCGTCGTCCTGCCGCTGGCGCGGGAAGCGCACCCGGCCGGACTGCTCGCCGAGGCCGAGCCAGCTGCTCAGGCCGGGCCGCCGCACCGGTTCGGTGGCCCGCGGCACCACTGCCACCTCGGGGAAGCCGAACTGCGGGCCGTCCGCGCCCACCCGGGAGCCGCGCAGCCAGCGCAGCAGCAGGTCCAGCCGCTCCGGGAAGCCGTTCTCGAAGGCGCCGAGGCCGTCGCCGAAGACGTCCAGGTCGATCCACGGCCCGCCGCGGCCGACCCCCAGCGTGAAGCGCCCGCCGGAGGTCAGGTGCAGCAGTGCGGCCTGCTCGCCGAGCGCCACCGGGTGACGGGTGGAGAGCACGCTGACCGCCGTGCCGACGCCGATCCGGCGGGTGCGGCCGAGCAGCATCGCGGCCAGCGTCGCGGCGTCGGGACAGACCCCGTACGGGACGAAGTGGTGCTCGGCCAGCCAGACGCTGTCCAGGCCCGCCCGTTCCGCCTCCACGGCGGACCGGACGGTGCGCTCCAGCGCCTCGCCGTGGCTCTGCCCGGGGAACTGCGCGGACAGCAGGAACAGTCCGACCCGCACCGGCGCGGTGTCCGCCGGCAGCGCCCCCGCGCGCTGCGCCAAGGGCAGCGGCTCGCCCGCGACGGCCGTCACCGGGGGGACGGCGGCCTGCGTCGGGCCGGGGGCGGGCGGCCGGACCCCGACGGGTCGGCGGGTCTCGGCATGGGCGCCGGTCTTGGTCATCCTTGGGCCTCCTCGGGTGCGCGCAGGGTCTGCGGGCCCCGCCTCTACCCCTTGTGGGTATCCGATGTCATGTGCCAATGGCACGCGGAGTCCCGAATTTCCCCGATGATCGGGTGGATCTCGGCAAAAACACCGGAGCGACGGACGGAGCCGTGATAGTGGCCATTCGGAGGGCTGACCGGCCGTAGGCTGGAACGGCCCAGAGCCCCCGGAAGAGAGGCAGTCCGCCGTGTCGCCGCGCCGCAACCGGATCAAGAGCGCCGCCCCCCGCGAGAGCGCCGAGCCGGCCGCCCCGCTCGGCGGCTCGTTGCGCCGCACCGAGAGCTACCAGGGCGACGACTGGGTGGTGCAGATGGTCGCCGGGACCTCGGGACGGCCCTACCGATGCCCCGGCTGCGACCAGGAGATCCCGCCGGGGGTGGGCCACGTGGTGGCCTGGCCGATGCACGGCGCGGGCGTGGACGACCGGCGGCACTGGCACCGGGCGTGCTGGGGCGCGCGGGAGCGCCGGGCCTCCAACGTCCTGCGGGGCCGCGGCGCTCCGCGGTACTGAGGACCGGTGCCGCCCGACCCGTCGAACTCCCCTACGCGTCGCGCTTCTTGAGCACCAGCGCGCCGCCGACGAGGGCCGCGGCCGTCCAGGCGAGGCAGATGAGGAAGCCGGCCCACGGCCCGTACGGCTGGCCGTGCTGCTCGTACACCAGCAGCATCCGCGAGCCCGCGTAGTCGGGGAAGTAGTGGGCCAGGGTCTTGACCTTCGGCACCGCCGAGAGGATCGGCGAGAGCAGGAAGAAGAAAGGCACCAGCACGCCGAGCGCGAGCGTCTGGTTGTGCAGCATCGTGGTGACGCCCGCCGAGAACAGGCAGAGCATCGTCAGGTACAGCGCGGCGCCGAACACCGCGCGCAGCACGTGCGGTTCGCCGAGCGTGGTGGAGTGCGAGCCGAGCAGCGCCTGGCCGACGAAGAAGGTGACGAAGGCCGTCACCAGCGAGACCACCAGGGCGAGCGCGCCGAGCACCGCCGCCTTGCCGCCGAGCAGGGTGGCGCGCTGCGGGACGGCGGCCAGGGTGACCCGGATCATGCCGCTGCTGTACTCGTTGCCGATCGCCAGCACTCCGAAGACGATGATGGCCAGTTCGCCGAGCATGATGCCGGCGAAGGCCGTCCCGGTGGCGTCGAACGGGGTCTGCTCGTTGCGGCGGAACTCGGTGAAGTTGTTGTTGGTGAGCAGGGACAGCAGCGCGCCGATGCCGACGGTGACGACGAAGGTCAGCGCGAGCGTCCAGACCGTCGAGCGGACGCTGCGGATCTTCGTCCACTCGGAGCGCAGGACCGCGGGGAAGGACGCCATCTCAGTTCTCCTCCTGCCGTGCCGCGGCGGACTGCCGGGCGCCGTCCGTCTTCCAGCCGGCGCCCCAGGCGCCGGGTGCGCCGGCCGCGTCCCGGCCCGGTCCGTCGCCCGAGTGGTACTCCACCGAGTCGGCCGTCATCTGCATGAACGCCTCCTCCAACGAGGCCTGCTGCGGGCTGAGTTCGTGCAGCACCAGGCGGTGCGCAGCGGCCAGCTCGCCGAGCCGGGCGAGGTCGCCGTCGACCACCTCCCAGGAGCCGTCCGGGCCGGGTTCGTGCCGCAGTCCGGCGCCGGTCAGCACGTCGAGCAGCCGCTCGGGCTCCGGGCTGCGCAGCCGTACGGCGGAGCGGGAGTTGCGCCGGATGAACTCCGGCATCGGCAGGTCGGCGAGCAGCCGGCCCCTGCCGATGACCACCAGGTGGTCGGCGGTGACGGCCATCTCGCTCATCAGGTGGGAGGAGACGAAGACCGTCCGGCCCTCGGCGGCGAGGCGCTTCATCAGGTTGCGGATCCAGAGGATGCCCTCCGGGTCCAGGCCGTTGACCGGCTCGTCGAACATGACGATCTCCGGGTCGCCGAGCAGCGCGGAGGCGATGCCCAGGCGCTGGCCCATGCCGAGCGAGAAGCCGCGGGCCCGCTTGCGCGCCACCGGGGTGAGACCGACCAGGGCGAGCACCTCGTCCACCCGGCGCTCCGGGATGCGGTTGCTCTGGGCGAGCCAGAGCAGGTGGTCGCGGGCGGTGCGGCCGGGGTGGACGGCCTTGGCCTCCAGCAGCGCGCCGATGTACTTGAGCGGCTCGCTGAGCTGTCCGTAGCGCTTGCCGTCGATGGTGACCCGGCCGCCGGTGGGCCGGTCGAGGTCGAGGATCATGCGCATGGTGGTGGACTTGCCCGCGCCGTTCGGGCCGAGGAAGCCGGTCACCACGCCCCGGGGGACGGTGAAGCTGAGCCGGTCCACCGCGAGCGTCTTGCCGTAACGTTTCGTCAGCTCGTGCAACTCGATCATTCGCACTCCCTTACTCCTTGTCAGGCTAGGACAAAGGGGATATCGGGGCCCGCTGAGTGGGTTCATCGGGTGCGCCGGAATAGGTTGGGCGCATGACGCAGCTCCCATCCGCAGTGTCGGTCCGCGAGAGCGGTACCGGAACACCCCTCGTGCTGCTGCACGCCTTTCCGTTGAACGCCTCGATGTGGTCGTCCCAGCTGGACGCGCTGCCCGGCCTGACCGGGGACGGCGCCCGGGTGCTCGCCCCCGACCAGAGGGGGTTCGGCGGCACCGAGCTGGGCGCCGACGAGCCCTCGCTGGACCACGCCGCGGACGACCTCGCACTGCTGCTGGACGCCGCCGGGATCGAGCGGGCCGTGGTCGCCGGGCTCTCCATGGGCGGCTACGTGGCGCTGGCCTTCGCCCGCCGCCACCCCGGGCGGCTGTCCGGCCTGCTGCTGGCCAACACCCGCGCCACCGCCGACACCGACGCCGTACGGACCAACCGGGAGCGGATCGCCGCCGCCGTCACCGCGCGGGACAGCGTGCAGCTGCTGCTGGACGAGCACGTCGCGGCCGGGCAGCTCGGACCGGACTCGCAGCACCTCGTGGAGCGGGTGCAGTCGATGGTCGCTGCCGCGTCGCCGGCCGCCGTCGCCTGGGCCCAGCGGGCCATGGCGGCCCGACCGGACTCCCTGGACGTGCTGGCCGGGCTGCGGGTGCCGGTCGCGGTCGTGGCGGGCGCCCAGGACTCCCTGGTGGCGCCGGAGGAGGCCGAACGGATGCTCCGGGCCCGCCCGGACGCCGAGCTGACCGTCGTTCCCGGGGTGGGGCACCTGAGCGCCCTGGAGGCGCCCGAGGCCTTCGACACCGCCGTCCGGTCCCTGCTGCGGCGGGTGGCCGCCGGATGAGCGAGGACGCGGCCTCCTGGGACTTCTCGGCCCTGGAGGTGACCGGCCGGATGCCCGTGACCAACCGGAGCGAGGTGTTGGTCGAGCTCACCCTGGAACCGCTCGGCGAGGACTACTGGATGCGCCCGGGGGAGACCTTCATCGTCACCTCGTACGGCGACTACGGATCCGGCCACCCCTTCGAGGTGCAGTACTGGCCCGACTCGGTGTCGGTCTGGTGCACCTCCTGGTTCGGCACCGTCTCCGACGACGAGGGCAACCAGCTCAGCAGCGGGCACCAGCGGCCGGACGGGGCGTACCCGAGGTAGTGACGCGGAGAAAGCCGACAGGCCCTCACCCGGGAGGGTGAGGGCCTGCGGTGCTGCGGTGCTGCCGCGGTCACCGCGCACGAGACAGGGGCACGTGCGGCGGGGGCGTCAGCGCGACTGCTGGGCGGGCACGCCCATGGTGTCGTCGTTCGGCAGCGAGGCGGCGGCCACGGCCGCCCCGGTCAGCGTCGCCAGCATCTCGCGGACGTTGGTCAGCTGGGCGTTGATGCTGTCGCGGCGGTTGGTGAGCGCCGCCAGCTCGCGCTCGGATTCGCTGCGGATGCGGTCGGCCTTGGCGTTGGCGTCCGCCACGATGTCCTCGGACTGGCGCTGGGCCGTCTCGACGGTCTGGCGGGCGCGGCGCTCGGCGTCGGTGCGCAGCTTCTCGGCCTCCAGGCGCAGCTGCTCGGCCCGGTGCTCGATCTCGGCCAGGCGCTTCTCGGCCTTGGCCTGACGGGCCGCCAGGTCGCGCTCGGACTGCTCGCGGCGCTTGGCCAGGTTGGTCTCGAACTCCAGCGCCGCCTGGGCGGCCTTGGTGCGGGTCTCCTCGAAGAGGGCGTCCGCCTCCTCGCGCTTGTTCTGGGCGTCCTTGTTGGCCTCGGCACGCAGCTGGGCGGCGTCGCTCTTGGCCTTGTCGACGATCCGCAGGCCCTCGTCCTCCGCCTTGGCCTTGCGGTCCTTGGCGTAGTTCTCGGCCTCGGTGCGGACCTGCTGGGCGGCGGCCTCGGCGAGCTCGCGGTGCTGCTCGGCGGCGCGGTGCGCCTCGTCGCGCAGGTCCTTGGCCTCCTCCTCGGCGAGCCGCAGGATCTTCTCGACGCGGGCACCGAGACCGGCGTACGAGGGCTCCTGCTCGACGACCGCCGCCTGGGCGGTCTGGGTCTCCAGGTGGAGTTCCTCGATGCGCTTCTCCAGCGCACTGATCCGGGTCAAGGCACTGTCACGGTCGGCCACCAGCTTGGTGATCCGCTCGTCGACCTGGGCGCGCTCGTACCCACGGCGCACCAGGTCGAAGCCGTGAGGGGAGTGACTGTCGCTCATGGGGTTCTGGGCTTCCTGTCGTCAAACCGCTGAGGTGGTTGAGGGAATCCTGACACGGTACCGGAGTGTCGACGGCGAAATGCCGTTCTCTCGCGGACAATGTCCGCTCAATCGGGTGGTGCGCTCTTGGAGCGATTGCCACCCGACCGGGGGGAGCCAACTCCGGCACCGGCCTTGGCGCCCCCGTCCTTCTTGGTACTTCCCCCGTTGGCCTGGGCGACCGGTGACGGTGCCTCGAATGCCTCCAGCGCGGACAGCACGTCCTGCACCCTGGAGATCTCGGTGTTGATGTCCTTGCGGCGGCGCACCAGCTCGTCCAGCTCGCGCCGGCCCTCGTCGGTGACCCGCTTCGCCTCCGCCTTGGCCTCGGCGAGCAGCCGCTCGGCCTCCGCCTTCGCCAGCTCGATCTGCTCGTCCGCCGTCCGGTCGGCGTCCCGCAGGCGCTTCTCCGCCTCGGTCGCCGCCTTGTCCAGCCGCTCCTCCGCCTCGGCCTCGGCCGACTGCAGCTTCGCCTCGGCCTTCTCGATCAGCGCCTCGGCGCGGTCGGTGGAGTTGGCGAGCTTGGTCTCCGCCTCCTTGAGCAGGCCCTCGGCCTTGCGGACCGCCGACAGGCGGACCTTGCTGGCCTCGGCCGAGGCCTCCGAGGTGAGCTCGCTCGCGCGGTCCTCGGCGGCGGCGACCAGGGCCGCGGCGCGGTCCTCGGCCTCGGCGACGGTGGCCATCGCCTGCTCCTCGGCCTCGGTCAGCTGCTCCTGGGCGGCCGTCACCAGCGCGTCCACCCGCTCGCCAGCCGACTTCATGGCCGCCGCGTTCTCCTTGCGGGCGCGCTCGTGCAGCGCCTCCACCTCGGCGTCGGTGCGCTCGCGCAGCTCCTCGGCGCGCTCGCGGATCGCGGTGGCGTCCCGGCGGGCCTCGGCGAGCAGCGCGTCGGCGTCGGAGCGACCCTTCTCGACCTCGCCCTGACCGGCCGCCTCGCCCGCGGCGACCAGCCGGTCGGCCTCCTTGCGGGCGGCGGCGACCATCGCGTCCGCCTGCTCCTCGGCGGCGGCGGTGGTGGCCAGCGCGGTGGTCTGGGCATCCTCGCCGAGCGCCTCGGCGTCGGCGAAGGCCTTCTCCAGGACCGACTTGGCGTGCTCGCGGGTGGCCTTGTCGAACTGCTCGGCGGCCTCCCGGGTCTCCGCGTCGTACGCGTCGGCGCGGGTGCGGGTGGCGCTGTCGTACTCGTCGGCCAGGGTGCGGGTGGCGAGGGCGTACTCCTCGGCCTCGCCGCGCAGCCCGGCGGCCAGCTCCTCGGCGTCGGCGACCGTACGGGCGCCCTGCGCCTCGGCCTCGGCCACGGTACGGGCGGCCTGCGCCTCGGCGTCGGCGCGCAGCTGCTCGGCGGCCTCCTGGGCGGCGCGCAGCTCGGCCTCGGCGTCGGTGCGCAGCTGCTCGTCGTAGGCCCGGGCCTCGGCGCGCTGCCGGTCGAGCTCGGCCTCGACGGCCTCGCGCTCGGCGGCCAGCTCCAGCTCGGTCTGCTCGCGCAGTGCGGTGGTCTCGCGGTCGGCGAGGTCGCGGACCTCGGCGGCGTACGCGTCGGCTGCCGCACGCTGCTCGGCGCTGTACTCCTCGGCCGCGGTGCGCTGCTCGGCAGTCTCCCGGTCGGCTGTCGCACGCTGCTGGGCGGTCTCGTGCTCGGCGAGTTCGCGCAGCTCGGTCGCGGCCTGCTCGGCGGCCTCGCGGACCTCGGCGACCTCCTGCTCGGCGGTGGCCTTGAGCGCGGCGATCTGCTCGGCGGCGGCCTCGTGCATGCCGGCCACCGACTGGCGGACCTCGGCGGCCTCCTCCTCGGCGACGGCGACCAGCTCGGCGCCCTCCGCCCTCGCGGCGGCGATCAGCTCGGCACGGTCGGCCTTCGCCTGCTCCAGCTCGGCTGTCGCCTCGGCGCGGATGCTGTCGGCGGTGGCGCGGGCCTCGGACAGCTCGCGGCCGGCCTCGGCGCGGACGGTCTCGGCCTGCTCGTGGGCCAGCGCCAGCTCGGCGGCGGCCTTCTCACGGGTGGCCTTGGCGTCCTTGGCGGCCTCCGCCCGACGCTGCTCGGCGGTGGCCTCGGCGCGCTCCAGCAGCTCGTCGGCGGCCGCGCGCTGCTCGGCGGTGTAGCCGTCGGCGACCTCGCGGGCGTCGGCGGCGTAGGTCTCGGCGGCGGTGCGGACCTCGGTGGCGTGCCGGTCGGCGGCCTCGCGCTGCTCGGCGGTCTCGGCCGCGGTGCGTTCGGTGAGGTCGGCGGCGTGCTGTTCGGCCTCGGTGCGGACGCGGTCGGCGTAGGCTTCGGCGGCTTCGCGCTGCTGGGTGGTCTCGTGCTGGGCGAGGGCGCGCAGTTCGCCGGCGGCCTGCTCGGCCTCCGCCCGTACCTCCGCGGCGTAGGTGTCGGCGGCGGTGCGCTGCTCGGCGCTGTACTTGTCGGCCGCCTCGCGCTGCTCGGCGCTGTACTTGTCGGCCGCCTCGCGCTGCTCGGCGGTCTCGGCCGCGGTGCGTTCGGTGAGGTCGGCGGCGTGCTGTTCGGCCTCGGTGCGGACGCGGTCGGCGTAGGCCTCGGCGGCTTCGCGCTGCTGGGTGGTCTCGTGCTGGGCGAGGGCGCGCAGTTCGCCGGCGGCCTGCTCGGCCTCCGCCCGTACCTCCGCGGCGTGGGCGTCGGCGGCCTCGCGGACCTCGGCGGCGGACTGCTCGGCGTGCGTGCGCGCGGCCTTGGCGGCGGCCAGCTGGTCGGCGGTCTCCTCGCGCTCGCGGAGCAGCCCGGCGGAGGCCTCCTCGCGCTCGCGGCGGCTCTCCTCGCGCAGCGCGTTCGCGGCGGCCTCGGCCTCGGCCCGGGTACGGGCGGCCTCGGTGTCGGCCTCGGTGCGCACCCGCTCGGCGTCGGCGACCGCGGCGTCGCGCACCGCGTTCGCCTCGGCCTGCGCGTCGGCGGTCACGGCCTCCGCGGCGGCGTTCGCCTCGGAGCGCACCCGCTGGTCGAACTCGGTTGCCTCGCGCCGCAGTTCGGCGGTCTCGCGCTCGGCGGCGGCGCGGTTCTCGGCGGCCGCGGCCTTGGCGGCGGCGAGGGCGTCCTGGCCCTGCTGCTCGGCGGCGGCGGTGATCTTCTCGGCCTCGGCGCGGGCCCGGGTCAGGGTCTGCTCGGCCCGTCCCTGGGTCTCGGCGGCCTGCTCCTGGGCCTGCTCGCGCAGCCGCTCGATCTCGCCCGCGGCGCCCGCGCGCAGCTCGTCCGCGTCGGCCTTGGCCTTGGTGAGCAGCTCCTCGGCGTTCTTCGCCGACTCCTCGATCTGCAGCACCGCCTGGCGGCGGGCCTCGCCGCGGACCCGGTCGGCCTCGGCGGCGGCCTGGGCGCGCAGCTCCTCGGCCTCGGCGCGCAGCCGGGCCGCCTCGTCCTGCATCTGCTCGATCCGCTCGCGGATCGCGGCGGCGTCGTCCAGCGCGGCGTTCTGGGCCTGCTCGACGGCGGCCTGTGCCTGCTCGCGCAGCCGCTGCGCCTCGGCGGCGGCCTCGGTGCGGATCCGCTCGGCCTCGGCGGCGGCCGCGGTCCGGGCGGTCTCGGCGTCCTGGTTGGCCCGGCCGAGCACCTCCTCGGCGGTCTTGGCGGCCTTGGCGAGCTGGACGGCGGCGTCCTTGGCGGCGGCCGCCCGGCCCGCCTCCTCGGCCTCGCCGCGCAGCCGCCGGGCGTCGGCCTCGGCCTGCGCCCGCAGCTCGGCGACGTCCCGCTCGGCCTGGGCGCGCAGCTCGGCGATCGCTGCCTCGGCCTCGCCGCGCAGCTCCGCGGCGACCGACTCGGCGGTGGCCCGCAGGCGCTCGCTCTCCTCGGCGGCGGCGGCCTTGGCGGCGTCCGCCTCGGCCTGCCGGGTGGCGGCCGCGGCCCGGATCGCCTCGGCCTCGGCACGGATGGCCTCGGACTCCTTGGTGGCCTTGGCGACCAGCCGGGCGATCTCGGCCCGGGCGGTCTGCGAACGCTGCTCGTTGGCGGCCTCGCCGTCGGCGACCTTGCGGACGGCGGCGGCCTCGGCGTCGGCCTGGAGCTGCTCGGCGGCCTGCTCGGCCTGGGCGCGTAGCTCGGAGGCCTCCTGCCGGGTGCGCTCCGCCTCGGCGATGGCCTCGGCGCGCAGCCGCTCTATCTCGGCCTTGGCGGCGGCGAGCTGCTGCTCCGCCCGGGCCTGCTCGGCGGCGGCCTGCGCCTTGAGCTGGTCGATCTCGCCCTGCGCGGCGGCGAGCTGGCGCTCGGCGGCGGCGTGGGCGGCGGCGAGCTGCTGCTGGGCCTCGCCACGGGCGGCGTCGACGTCCGCGGCGGCCTGGGCGCCGGCCTGCTGGGCCTGCTCGGAGGCAGCGCGCAGCAGGCGCTCGGCGTCGCTCTGGGCGCGCTGGAGGGCGGCCTCGGCGGCGGCGTGGGCCTCGCCGCGGGCGGCGTTCACGTCGGCGGCGGTCTGGGCGCGGGCCTGGTCGGCGAGGGCGACGGCCTCCGCGCGGGCGGCGGCGACCATCCGCTCGGCCTCGGCGCGGGCCTCCTGCAGGAGGCGCTGTGCCTCCTGCTCGGAGCCGGCCCGGGTCTGCTCGGCCCAGCCGTTGACGTGCTGCTCGGCGGTGCGGCGCAGCTCGGTGAGCTCGTCCTCGAGCTGGCGGCGGCGGGCGGTGAGCTCGGCCTCCAGCCGGGCGGTGCGCTCGGCGGCCTCGGCCATGATCCGCTGGGTGGCGGCCTGGGAGTCGCGCAGCTGACGCTCGGCGTCCGCGCGCAGCTGCTGGGCCTGCATCTCGGCCGTGCGGAGCATCTGCTCGGCCTGGCCGGAGACGGCGTCGAAGGCGCGCGGCTGGGCGAGCATGCGACGGGACTCGTGCAGCTTCGCCCGGAGCACCTCCACCTGATAGGCGAGGTCCTCGGCATGCTCGACTGCCTTGTCCCGCTCCTTCCGAGTCCGACCCATCTCGGCCTCGAACTGGGAGAGGTGATCGTCAGCCTCGTAGCGGTCGTTGCCCCGCACTCCGCGGTCCCATCCATCTCCTGGTCGCGTCCTCGACCCGGCCGGTTCCGTGCTCCCGTTTCCCGGGTGCCGGTCCGACTGGTCCTTGCATCCGCAGCAGGTGGACGACCCCTTGCCAAGTCGGGGCCGCCCGCCGCGGTCGTCGGAGTCCGGGGCGCGGGAGCGCGGGGGTACCGCGTTCCCCCGTCCGAGTGGACTCCTGGGCGAACTCTTGCCTTGTGGAGAATGGTGACAGATCCGTCTAGCGACTGTTCAGCCGTGCCCGCGTAATGGACTCCCCTTGCGACGGGCCGACCGCAGCGGTGCGGACGGGCCAGTCTTCGGCCGTGCCCGTCGCCTCCGTTCCCCGGAGTCTTCGCGCACTTGGGCATTGTAGTGGGAGCGCACTGCGGGGGAATGGCCGCAGGGGGGTTTTCCGGCTGTCCCGACCAGGTTACTGACGGGTCATGACCGACGGACCGTCGGGCGCCGCCGGGGTGCGCGGCACCCTGGCGGCGGTCCGGTGGGTGATCGGTGTGCGATCGGCGTGCGATCAGTGCACGATCGGTGCCTTCTCGGTACGGGATCGGCGCGATCGGTGTCCGGTCGGTGTCCGGTCAGTGCTCGTCGTGGGCGTTCTGCGCGGAGGTGACCAGCTCGGTCAGCACGCCGCCGCAGTCCTTCGGGTGCAGGAAGGTGATCCGCGAGCCCATCGAGCCGATCCGCGGCTCGTCGTAGAGGACGCGGACGCCCTTGCCGCGGATGGCCTCGGCGTCGCCGTCCACGTCGGCGGTGCCGAAGGCGATGTGGTGCACGCCCTCGCCGTTCTTCTCCAGCCACTTGGCGACGGTGGAGTCGGGCCGGGTGGGCTCCAGCAGCTGGAGGTAGGAGGCACCGCCGTCGTCGGTCCCGTTGATCCTCAGCATGGCCTCGCGGACGCCCTGCTCCTCGTTGACCTCGGAGTGGAAGACCTCGAAGCCGTAGGTGGCGCGGTAGAACTCGACGGTCTTGTCGAGGTCTCGGCAGGCGATGCCGATGTGGTCGATTCGGGTCAGCACGGCGACCTCCGGGTGGTTGCGGACAAGGGTGGCACCAAGTGCAGCGCATGGCCCGCGACGGACGCCAGTGCCGGACGTGCGAGCCTGCTCACACGGACCGGGGTTCACCCGGACCGCGTCGGCACGGTGTTGACTGGAGGGTGCCAGTGCGCTCGATCACACCGTCGCTCCGGTGACGGGCGGGTACCAGGTCAGTACATTGAGCGCATCCTCACCTGGCCACGACGTGCGAAGGGGCCCGTCCCATGACCAACACCACCTCTGTGATCGTTGCCGGTGCGCGGACCCCGATGGGTCGCCTGCTCGGCTCCCTCAAGGGCTTCTCCGGTGCCGACCTCGGCGGCGTCGCCATCAAGGCGGCCCTGGAGCGGTCCGGCATCACGGGGGACCAGGTCCAGTACGTGATCATGGGCCAGGTGCTGCAGGCCGGCGCCGGCCAGATCCCCGCCCGTCAGGCCGCCGTCAAGGCCGGCATCCCGATGAACGTGCCGGCGCTGACCATCAACAAGGTCTGCCTCTCCGGCCTGGACGCCATCGCGCTGGCCGACCAGCTGATCCGCGCCGGCGAGTTCGACATCATCGTGGCCGGTGGCCAGGAGTCGATGACCAACGCCCCGCACCTGCTGCCGAAGTCCCGCGAGGGCTTCAAGTACGGCGCGATCGGGATGCTGGACGCCATGGCGCACGACGGCCTCACCGACGCCTACGAGAACATCCCGATGGGCGAGTCCACCGAGAAGCACAACGCCCGCCTGGGCATCCCGCGCGAGGTGCAGGACGAGATCGCCGCCGCCTCGCACCAGCGGGCCGCCAAGGCGCAGGCCGACGGCGTCTTCGACGCCGAGATCGTCCCGGTCGCCATCCCGCAGCGCAAGGGCGAGCCGGTCCTGTTCAGCCAGGACGAGGGCATCCGCGCGGACACCACCGTCGAGGGCCTGGCGAAGCTGCGCCCGGCCTTCACCAAGGACGGCACGATCACCGCCGGCACCTCCTCGCAGATCTCCGACGGCGCCGCCGCGGTGGTCGTGATGAGCAAGGCCAAGGCCGAGGAGCTGGGCCTGAGCTGGATCGCCGAGATCGGCGCGCACGGCAACGTGGCCGGCCCGGACAACTCGCTGCAGTCGCAGCCGTCCAACGCGATCAAGCACGCACTGGCCAAGGAGGGCCTGGAGGTCGCCGACCTCGACCTGATCGAGATCAACGAGGCCTTCGCGGCCGTCGCGTACCAGTCGAGCAAGGACCTGGGCGTCTCCTCGGACATCGTCAACGTCAACGGCGGCGCGATCGCGCTCGGCCACCCGATCGGCATGTCCGGCGCCCGCGTGGTGCTGACCCTCGCGCTGGAGCTGCAGCGCCGCGGCGGCGGGGTCGGCGCGGCCGCGCTGTGCGGCGGCGGTGGCCAGGGTGACGCGCTCATCGTGCGCGTCCCGAAGGCCTGATCAGCTGATCTGATCTTCGGGGCTGCGGACCGCCACAAGCGGTCCGCAGCCCCTTCGGCGTCCGCACCCTAGGAGCACCTGATGATCGATGTCGCCACACTGGTCGCACAGGCCCGGGAGGGCCGGCCGCGGGCCGTCGCCCGGCTGATCACGCTGGTCGAGAACGCCGCCCCGCAGCTGCGGGAGGCGATGGCCGCGCTCGCGCCGTACACCGGACAGGCCTACACCATCGGCCTGACCGGCTCCCCCGGGGTCGGCAAGTCCACCTCCACCTCGGCGCTGGTCTCCGCCTACCGGCGGCTCGGCAAGCGCGTCGGAGTGCTCGCCGTCGACCCGTCCTCGCCGTTCTCCGGCGGCGCGCTGCTGGGCGACCGGGTCCGGATGCAGGACCACGCCACCGACCCCGAGGTGTTCATCCGCTCGATGGCCACCCGCGGCCACCTCGGCGGGCTCTCCTGGGCGGCGCCGCAGGCCCTGCGGGTGCTGGACGCGGCCGGTTGCGAGGTGATCCTGGTCGAGACCGTCGGCGTCGGCCAGTCCGAGGTCGAGATCGCCGCCCAGGCCGACACCACCGTCGTCCTGCTCGCCCCCGGGATGGGCGACGGGATCCAGGCCGCCAAGGCCGGGATCCTGGAGATCGGCGACCTCTTCGTGGTCAACAAGGCCGACCGGGACGGCGCCGACGCCACCGCGCGGGAGCTCAACCACATGCTCGGCCTCGGCGAGGCCCGCGAGCCGGGGGACTGGCGCCCGCCCATCGTGAAGACCGTCGCCGCCCGCGGCGAGGGCGTCGACGAGGTGGTCGAGGCCCTGGAGAAGCACCGCGCCTGGCTGGAGGAGCACGGCGAGCTCGCCGTCCGCCGCCGCCGCCGCGCGGCCGAGGAGATCGAGGCCATCGCCCTCGCCGAACTCCGCGCCCGCATCGGCGACCTCCGCGGCGACCGCCACCTCGCCGCCCTCGCCGAACGCGTCGCCGCCGGCGACCTCGACCCCTACACCGCCGCCGACACCCTCGTCGCCGGCCTCACCACCGGCTGAGACACCCCGTCACCCCGTCACCCCGTCACCGCTTCGGTACCGCCGAAGCGGCGACGGCGTGTACCGCCCCCTGCGCGAGAAGTCGGCCGACTCGACTTCCTGTGCGGAGGGGGTGAGTGGGCGGGCCCGGAATGCGGGCCGCCCCGGCGCGAACGGGGTCGCGGCGGGGCGGGGGAGGAGACTGCGGTCGGCGCCTACGGCTTGCCGCGGAGGCCTCGGAGGTGTTCGGCGATCGGGGCGAGGGCGTCGAACATGGCGTCGAGCTGTTCCGGGGTGAAGCGGTCGATGAAGTGGGCCCGGACGCTGCGGACGTGGTCCGGCGCGACCCGCTGCATGGTCTTCCAGCCCTGCTCGGTGAGGTGGGCGTAGAGGCCGCGGCGGTCGCCGGGGCACTCCTGGCGGAGTACCAGGCCGGCGTTCTCCATCCGGGTGATCTGGTGGGAGAGCCGGCTCTTCGACTGCAGCGTGGCGGTCGCGAGGTCGGTCATCCGCATCCGGCGGTCCGGGGCCTCGGAGAGCACGACCAGGATCTCGTAGTCGTTGATGGCCAGGTTGTGCGGCTGGAGTTCGCGGCCGAGCTGGTACTCCAGCAGCTTGGCGACCTCCAGATGGGCGCGCCACATCCGCTGCTCCCTGGCGGTCAGCCAGGGAGTCTCCTCCTCGGGCTGCGACGGAGGGGTGTCCGCAGTGCCGACCGTGTGCGTATCCATGGGATCCAGCATAACCGATTTAGTTCAATCTTGTACGAGTTTACAGGCCGAAACGCCGACCCAGGTCGCCCAGGTTACCCAGCCCCGGGATGTTGGGGTTCCCGCCGCCGTGGCCGGCCGTGCCCGACTGGGACGGCACGCCGCCCATCGGCACGCCCGCCTCGGCGCCGACCACACCGACCGACCGCTCGGCCATCAGCTTCTCGCTGGACTGCAGCAGTACCTGCCCGGCGCCGATGAACTCGAACTGGTGCTCCTCGCCGGAGGCGCCGCCGAAGCCGGTCAGCCGCCGGATGCCGCCGATCAGCCCGTGCATGTAGTCGTGGTCGTAGTGGTGGCACGGCGCCGGGCAGTCCGCCCAGCCGACCAGCGCCTGCGGGTCCACCCGGATCGGCGGCTCGACGAAGTGCACCGGCCCGTTGGAGGCGGCGACGAAGCGGCCGGTGCCGATCAGGGTCAGGAAGCCCGGGATGATCGACTGCTTGAGCCGCAGCGTCGGGTCGAAGGCGAGCAGGTTGCCGGAGCGGACGGTCAGGTTGCCGTCGTCCAGGTCGTACGAATTGAGGTCGAACGCCCGGTCGGCGAGCAGCAGTTTGCCCCGGCCCTCGGCGACCACCCAGTCCGAGGCGTGCATCGGCGAGTTGAAGTGCTGCCCGAGCATCCGGTCGATCGCGCCGGCGCCGACGCCCTTGAAGGTGATGTCGCCGTAGTAGGCGACCATCTTGCCCTTCTGCAGGAAGTAGGACCCGTTCAGCTCAACCGAGAAGGCGTACGGGTTGACGTTGTCGTTGACCGGCAGGCTGTACACGTCGTGCACCACCGGGCCGGCGCCGCCCTGGGCGGTCGGCAGCGGGGCGACCGGGCCACCGAACTGCTCCTGCGCGTACGGCTGTTGCTGGGGCGGCGGCGGAGGCTGGTGGGCGGGCGGGGGCGTCGGGTACCCGCCCTGCTGGGGGTGCGCCGACGGCGGCGGCGGGTACCCGCCCTGCGGGACGGCGAACCCGGGCTGGGTCGGCTGGTCGTGCGGCGACCCGTACGGGGGCTGCGGCGGGTAGGACATCAGAGCTTCTCCTCGCTCGCCTGGACGTACACCGCACCCTGCCCGGACAGCTCCAGCTGGAACGCCTCGCCCGAGCCGCGGCCGATCATGTCGCGCCAGCCGAGCGCGGTGGACAGCTTGTTGCGCACGTCGCCGCGGTGCGCCACGTACGCCTGCGGGTCGACGTGCACCTCCTGGCCGGGGACGATCGGCAGCTCGAAGACGCCGCCGTGGGCCATCACCGCGACCGAGCCGTTGCCCTCCAGCTTGGTGGTGAACAGGCCCTGCCCGGTGACCTGGCCGCGGACCATACCCATCACCCCGCCCTGCGAGCCCATGAACATGGTGGACTGCCGCAGCGTGCCCTCGAAGGCGAGCAGCCGGTCCGCCTCGACGTACAGGGTGTCGCCGAACAGGTCGATCACGTGGACGTGGTGGCCGCCGTGGCCGAACATCACCCGGCCCTGGCCCTCGACGGTCATCAGCGGAGTGTCCTCGTTGGCCACCCGGCGGCCGATCATCGACATCACGCCGCCCTGCCCGCCGGTGATGTTCGGCGTGAAGCGGACGTCGCCGCTGTACGC
The DNA here is from genome assembly GCF_055560835.1 of Kitasatospora sp. NPDC023120. Classification (NCBI taxonomy): domain Bacteria; kingdom Bacillati; phylum Actinomycetota; class Actinomycetes; order Kitasatosporales; family Streptomycetaceae; genus Kitasatospora; species Kitasatospora sp. NPDC023120. The sequence continues at coordinate 92,682 of NZ_JBVHHY010000008.1, forward strand.
GAGCATCGCGCCGCGCTGGCTGAACAGCCGCTGCCCGGGCAGCACCTGGGCCTCGACCATTTTCCCGTTGATCTTCGTGAAGCCCATCAGACGTCACCCCCGATGGTGATCTTCTCGGAGGGCTGCACGTACACCAGGCCCTCGCCGGTGAACTCGACCTGGACGGCCTCGCCGCCGCCCTCGCCGATCACCGTGGTCCAGCCCGCGCCCGACTTCAGGCTGCGGTGCAGGCTGCCGGTGTGCGCCACGTACGCGCCCGGGTCCACGCGCAGCGGCATGCTCTTGTCGACCCGCAGGATGATGGCGGGCCCGTTGGAGGTGACGGCGGCCCAGCCGTGCCCCTCCACCTTGGTGGTGAACAGGCCGTTGCCGGAGGACACGCCGTTCAGGCCGGTGAAGCTGGTGCCGGTGTGCAGGGAGGCCTCGGTGCAGAGCAGGTTGTCCGCCTCGACGTACAGCGCCTCGCCGTTCAACCGGACGAGGTTGATCTCGGTGGCCTTGTCGGCGAAGTAGCAGGTGCCCTGGCCCTTCACCTCCATGACGGTCATCTTCTCGCCGGTCAGCCGACGGGCGACCATGCCGCGCAGGCCGTCCCCACCACCGGTCAGCTTCTTGAAGGTCATCTGCCCGGTGTAGGCGACCATGGAGCCGTGTCTGGCCTTGACGGCGTCCCCGCCCAAGTCGACGGCGAGCACTCGCGATCCCTGGAGTCTGAACTGTGCCACGGCCGCAATCTAGCCGCTGCGGCCGTGGCCCGGGGAGGGTGCGGGGCCCAACTGGTACGGGGCTGCGACAAAAGTGCCGGTCAGGCCCGTGCCCCTCGCCGTACGCCCGGGGGCGGACACGCCGGTCAGCTCCGCGCGTGCGCCCCGTGCCCGGGGTGCGGGACCGTGCCGGCCGCCTGCTCGACCTCCAGCAGCGAGGCCGAGTGGCGCTCCGCCTCGAAGGCCACCACGCCGCCGCGCAGCCCGAACAGGCGCTTGGAGAGCATGATCCAGAGGACCGCCGCGATGTTCAGCACCAGGGTGCAGATCTTCACCGCGCTGACGTGGTGGCTCAGCTCGTAGCCCTCCAGCGGCAGGAAGGCCGCGGTGGCGACCACCGTCAGGTACTCGGCCCAGCGCTTGTTCAGCCAGAGGCCGACCGCCTCGACGATCTCGATCACGGCGTAGGCCAGCAGCGCGCCCGCGGCGATCAGCAGGGTGCTCTTCTTGAAGTCGAACGTCTTGCGGATCGTCTCGACGATCGGCGCGTGTTCGAGGTCCCAGTGGAAGTGGTCGGTGACCGGCTTGAAGACCGTCAGGTTCTCGTCGAAGACCCGGTGCACCGCGTCCTGGCTGTTGGAGAACTTCCACACGGCCCAGGCGACCACGATGATCAGCAGCCCGCGCAGCACCCGCTCGACGGCGAGGAAGCGCAGGAGGAAGAGGTCCCGCAGCGCCTTGCCGCGGGGCACCAGCGGCGCGTCCTCGGCGGGGCCGGAGCCGTGCGGGGCGCCCAGCGCGAAGTCGCCGCAGCGCAGGCAGCGCCAGGCGTCGCCGAGGGCGGTGGCGGCGTGCAGCCGGGAGGCCAGCTCGGGCTCGGTCGGCGCGTAGGTGATGTGGCCGCGCTTGGCGCAGGTCCTGCGGTCCCAGTCGCGCTTGAACATGTGGTGACTACCCCCCGTGGTGTGGTGCTCCGGGCGCCCGGATCGGGTGGGCGCGCGGGCAGCAGGATAGGGGTTGGGGGCGACGGCCCGCCGGGTGCCGGGGCGATCTGGGGCGCAGCTGTGACAACCCGGGCGGGCGGTGTGACGTCGGGCACGGAGCCCACCCCCGGCCGGGGGCTCGGACGTGTGCTCGGTGATAATGGCCGGAAGGCTTGTGAGTCGCTTCACAAGCGCGCCCGCGCCTCCGACCCCCGTATTGAGGTATCCAACGTGAACAGCAGCGCCGTCCACCGCCTGCGCCTGGTCTCCGGCCCCGAAGGGGTCTCCTTCATCCTGCTGCTGATCTGCTCGGTGCTGAAGCGGACCACCTCGTTCGACGCCGTCCCGGTGATGGGCATGGTCCACGGGATCCTGTTCATCCTGTACGTGGTCTTCTGGATCCAGGCCTGGCAGGCGCAGAAGTGGGACGCCAAGCGCGGCGTCCTGCTGTTCGTCCTCGCGGTGGTGCCCACCGGCGGCTTCTTCGCCGAGCGGATGCTCGGCCGCGAGGAGCGCGGCGAGCTCGAGCCCGCCACCGCCTGACGCTGGCCCCGCCGGCCGCCGCCGGCCCCGCGGCGCGGACGGCCGACAGGCTGCCGCGGCCTCCTCTCCCAAAGGGCCGCGGCAGCCTGTCGCCGTTTCTTACCGGGGGTGGCTCGCGCCGGTGGCGGCTAGTTGACGTTCACGGCGCTCCAGGCCGCCGCCACGGTCTTGTACTCGGTGCTGGTCGCGCCGTACAGGTCGGTGGCGGCCTTCAGGGTCGCCGTGCGGGCGGCCTTGTAGTTGGTGGTGGAGGTCATGTAGACGGTCAGCGCGCGGTACCAGATGGCCGCCGCCTTGGTCCGGCCGATGCCGGTCACCGTCGAACCGTTGGAGGTCGGGCTGTTGTAGTTGACGCCGTTGATCACCTTGGCGCCGCTGCCCTCGGCGAGCAGGTAGAAGAAGTGGTTGGCGACGCCGGAGGAGTAGTGGACGTCCTTGTTGCCGACGCCCGAGTACCAGGAGTCCGCGGACTGGCCGTCCTGGGAGGGCTTGTCCATGTAGCGCAGCGGCTTGCCGTTGCCGTACAGGTTGAGCTTCTCGCCGATCAGGTAGTCCGGCGGGTCGGCGGGCAGGTTGGCCGACCACTCGACCATGGTGCCGAAGATGTCCGAGGTGGCCTCGTTGAGGCCGCCGGACTCGCCGGAGTAGATCAGGCCGGCGGTGGCGGAGGTGACGCCGTGGCTCATCTCGTGGCCGGAGACGTCGATGGCGGTCAGCGGGTGGGTGTTGCTCGAGCCGTCGCCGTAGGTCATGCAGAAGCAGGAGTCGTTCCAGAACGCGTTGACGTAGTTGGAGCCGTAGTGGACCCGGCTCGCCGCGCCGACGCCGTTGTTCTTGATGCCGTTGCGACCGAAGGTGTTCTTGTAGTAGTCCCAGGTGGCGGCGGCGCCGTACTGGGCGTCCACGGCGGCGGACTCGCGGTTGGAGGCCAGGCCGTTGCCCCAGGAGTTGGTGGTGTTGCTGAACAGCGTGCCGCTGCCCGAGGTGCCGCCCTTGAGGTCGGTGGTGGACTGGTTGCCCCGGCCCGCGTCCTTGAGCTGGTAGCTGGAGCCGCTCTGGGTGGTGGTCAGCGTGACGGTGCCGACGTTGACGCCCTTGCCGGTGCCGGTCGCGGTCTGGAACTCCTCGTGGGTGGAGAGCACCTGGCCGGTGGCCGCGTCGGTGACGACCTGCTGGCTGCTCGGGGTGCCGTCCGCCCGCTCGCCCGTGACCACCGTGCGGTGGGCCAGCCGCGGGGCGCCGTCGGCCGCCCAGACCACTAGCTCGGCCGCGCCGGCGCCGTCGACCCGGCTCAGCGCCGCCTCGTCCTCGTCGGCGGCGATGCCGACGGTCGCGCGCACCGCGGCGGTGGCCTGCTCGGCGGCCTGGCCCGCGGCGAGGCCCGGGGTCAGGCTGGGCACGGACAGCCGGCCGGCGAAGGCGCGGTCGACCGAGCCCACCGTGCCGTCGGCCTTCTGGTGGACGACCAGGTCGCCACCGATCACCGGCAGGCCGGCGTAGGTCCGCTCGTACCGGAGGTGGCGGGTGCCGTCCCGGTCCACCACCACGTCCTTGGCCACCAGCTTCTCCTGGCCGCCGAGGGCGAGGGCCTGGGCGACCGGGGCGCTCTGTGCGGCGCCGAGCGCGAGCAGCGCGGACTGCTGCTGCGCGGGGGCGGGGGCGGCGGCCTGGGCGGCGGGGACGGCGGCGATCTGGACGACGCCGGCCAGCAGGGCGGTGGCGGAGAGTACGGCTCCGACAGTCAGCTTTCGCTTCATGGACGGGGGTTCCTTCCACGAGACCCGCGGGTGCGTGCGGGTGCGCCGCGTACCGGGGCGCCGGGGTTGACGCCGTTGGGGCGGTAGGGCGCGGGCGTGCTGCTCCCGTGCGGTTCCTGACGCTCCGCCGGAGGGGTGGGGGCGGCGGAGGTCGGACGGGGCTTGGTCAGAAGCATGACAATCGCTGGCAGGAATGGACAGGCCGCGTCCGGGGATTGGCCAGGAACCGCCAGTCCCGGTACGGATGGTGCGGTTGTCGCCGGTTGACCGGTATGACCGGTTCGTCCCTCCTGGCGGGACTCCGCCAGCCGGACGGCCTTGACGCCCGGACGGCGATGAGAGGCGCCCGGACATGGGCGAACGCCCGAGGCCTTCCCTCCAACGAGGCCTCGGGCGTCCGATCAGGTCGTGCCGTACGTCAGTTGACGTTGACGGCGGCCCAGGTCGCGGCGACCGCGTTGTACTCGACGCTGCCGGCGCCGTACAGGTCGGTGGCGGCCTTCAGGGTCGCCGTGCGGGCGGCCGCGTAGTTGGTGGTCGAGGTCATGTACGTGGTCAGCGCCTTGTACCAGACCTGCGCGGCCTTGTCCCGGCCGATGCCGGCCAGGGTCGAGCCGTTGTAGGTCGGGCTGTTGTAGTTGACGCCGTTGATGGTCTTGGCGCCGCTGCCCTCGGCGAGCAGGTAGAAGAAGTGGTTGGCGACGCCGGAGGAGTAGTGGACGTCCAGGCTGCCGACCGAGGAGGACCAGTAGTCGGCCGAGCGGCCGTCCTTGGACGGCTGGTCCATGTAGCGCAGCGGCGTGCCGTTGCCGTTGAGGTCGATCTCCTCGCCGATGAGGTAGTCCGGCTTGTCGGTGGCCAGGTTGGCGTACCACTCGACCATGGTGCCGAAGATGTCCGAGGTGCCCTCGTTCAGGCCGCCGGACTCGCCCGAGTAGTTCAGGTTGGCCGTGTTGGCGGTGACGCCGTGGGTCATCTCGTGGCCGGCCACGTCGATCTCGGTCAGCGGGTGGGTGTTGCTCGTGCCGTCACCGTACGACATGCAGAAGCACTGGTCGGACCAGAACGCGTTGACGTAGTTCTTGCCGTAGTGGACCCGGCTGGCGGCGCCGACACCGTCGTTGCGGATGCCGCTGCGGCCGAAGGTGTTCTTGTAGAAGTCCCAGGTGGCGGCGGCGCCGTACTGGGCGTCCACGGCGGCGGACTGGCCGCTGGAGACGGTGCCGGTGCCCCAGACGTTGTCCGTGTCGGTGTACAGCGTGCCCGAGCCGGAGGTGCGGCCCTTGAGGTCGCTGGTGGACTGGCCGCCGCGGGAGGCGTCCTTCAGCGAGAAGCCGCCGGTGACGGCGGTGGTGGTCAGCGGGACGGTGCCGACGAAGACGCCGTTGCCGGTGCCGGAGGCGGTCCGGACCTGCTCGTGGGTGGAGAGCACCTGGCCGGTGGCGGCGTCGGTGACCAGCAGCTGGCTGCTCGGGGTGCCGTCGGCGCGCAGGCCCTCGACGGTGGTCTGGTAGGCCAGGCGCGGCGCGCCGTCGGTGGCCCAGACCACCAGCTTGGCGGCGCCGGTCTGGTGGACCTCCGTCAGCGGCGACTCGTCCTCGTCGGCGGCGATGCCGATGGTGGACTGCACGGCGCCGGTCGCCTGGGCGGCGGCCTTGTCGGCGGGGATCTGCGGGGTGAGGCTCGGCACGGCGATCTGCGCGCCGGTGGCCTTGTCCACGGATATCACCGTGCCGTCGGCCTTCTGGTGCACCACCAGGTCGCCGCCGAGGACGGGGAGCCCGGCGAAGGTGCGCTCGTAGCGCAGGTGGCGGGTGCCGTCGGCGTCCACCACGGCGTCCTTGGCCACCAGCGCCTCCTGGCCGCCGAGGGCCAGGGCGTGCGAGACCTTGCCGGCCTGGCCGTTCGCCAGCGCGATCAGGTCGGCCTTCTTCTGGGCGGCCTGGGCGGTCGGGGAAGGGGCGGCCTGGGCGGCGGTGCTCACCTGGACGACACCGGTGAGCAGTGCGGTGGCGGAGAGTACGGCGACTGCGGCGAGCTTTCGCTTCACGGACGAGTCCTTCCGGGGAAACCGCGTGTGGGCGCGGTCGCACCTCGTCCCGGGGGCCGGGGGCGGCACCTGAGGGGCGGAACGGGCGCTGACGTACGGGGACCCCGAACGGTTCGAGCGGCCTGCCACCGCGGGTGGGGTGTGGTGGCTACCGGACGGGGTTGGCGGAAAGCATGACAATCGAGCAAACGAAATGACAGGTCTTGCTCATGGATTGGCCAAGTCCCGCCAGGGCCGGGGATTGTGAACAGACGGGCAAACAGGATGAATCACCCTGTCTTTCAGCGGGTTCCCATCCGAACCGAAGCCTGATCCCGCGGAGTTCGGGCGATCGCCGGTGAACCCCCGTCTGCCGTAAGCTCGTTGTCGTCTGTTAATGCCCCCGCAATGTCCTGGTATGGACCTGGGCGCCCGATTGGCGGGATCCCGCCACGCGTCGCGCTTGTCCACCATCAGGACAGCTGGTAGCACCCGTACCGTCCGCCGGTACGGTAAGGAGGTGGCCAAGCCCCTCGCTCTCGACTTCGACCCGATCGCCCGCGCCGACGAGCTGTGGACCCGCCGCTGGGGCGGAGTCCCCTCGATGGCGGCGATCACCTCGATCATGCGCGCCCACCAGATCCTGCTCTCCCGCGTGGACGCGGTGCTCAAGCCGTACGGGCTGACCTTCGCCCGCTACGAGGCGCTGGTGCTGCTGACCTTCAGTCGGACCGGGGAGCTCTCGCTCTCCAAGATCGGCGAGCGGCTCATGGTCCACCCGACCAGCGTGACCAACACCGTCGACCGCCTGGAGCGGGCCGGACTGGTCGCCCGCCGCCCCAACCCGCTGGACGGCCGCGGCGTGCTGGCGGCGATCACCAAGCGCGGCCGCGAGGTGGTCGAGGAGGCCACCCGGGAGCTGATGGCGATGGAGTTCGGGCTGGAGGAGTACGGCCCCGAGCAGTGCCGCCAGGTCTTCGAGCTGCTCAAGCCGCTGCGGGTCGCGGCCGGCGACTTCTCCGAGCCGGACGAGGGGTCGGGCGAGGGGGCTGCGAAGGCGCAGCCGTGAGGACGGCTACCCTCGTGGGAGCGGTGCGCGGATCCGGGCGTACCGGCGGAAACTGCCGAGCGAGGCGAGGAAGAGTATGAAGGCGACCCCCCTGCTGGGCTGGTACCGGGCCCTGGCCATTGCGACCGGCGTGGCGCTGCTCGTGTTCTGCGGCTTCATGGTCGCGAAGTACGGCTTCGGCAAGGCCGAGGAGGTGACCACGTACGTCGCGATGCTGCACGGCTACCTGTACATCGGGTACTTCGTGGTGACCTTCCTGCTCGGGCAGAAGCTGAAGTGGCCGCTCGGCCGACTGGTGCTGACCCTGGCGGCGGGCTGCATCCCGTTCCTCTCCTTCGTCTTCGAGCGCAAGGTGGCCGGCGAGGCCGCCGAGAAGCTGACGGCGGGCGACGGCGCCCGCGAGCCGGTCGGCGCCTGAGCCGGAAGCCCGTACGAGGGCCCCTTCCCCACGACCGGGGGAGGGGCCCTCTCGCGTTGCCCGCGGGTTGCCGTCGACAAGTACTAGGACGTCCGAGTAAATTAGTAGGACGTCCTAATAGCTGTGCCGCCCCGTCGCCGTGGCGGCCGTACGGAGCGGAGTTCGGCCCATGGACGCCGAGGAGATCGAGCGCGGACGGCAGCGCTGGCAGCAGCGGTACGACAAGGCCCGCAAGCGGGACGCGGACTTCACCACGCTCTCCGGCGACGAGGTCGAGCCGGTCTACGGCCCGCCCGTCGGGCAGCCCTACGAGGGCTTCGAGCGGATCGGCTGGCCGGGCGAGTACCCCTACACCCGCGGCCTGCACCCGACCGGCTACCGCGGCCGCACCTGGACCATCCGCCAGTTCGCCGGCTTCGGCAACGCGCAGCAGACCAACGAGCGCTACCGGATGATCCTGGACGCCGGCGGCGGCGGCCTCTCGGTCGCCTTCGACATGCCCACCCTCATGGGCTACGACTCGGACGACCCCAAGTCGCTCGGCGAGGTCGGCCACTGCGGCGTGGCCATCGACTCGGCCGCCGACATGGAGGTGCTGTTCAAGGGCATCCCGCTCGGCGAGGTCACCACCTCGATGACGATCAGCGGCCCGGCCGTCCCGATCTTCTGCATGTACCTGGTCGCCGCCGAGCGCCAGGGCGTCGACCCGGCGGTGCTCAACGGCACCCTGCAGACGGACATCTTCAAGGAGTACATCGCGCAGAAGGAGTGGCTCTTCGCCCCCGAGCCGCACCTGCGCCTGATCGGCGACCTGATGGCGTACTGCGCCGAGGGCATCCCCGCCTACAAGCCGCTGTCCGTCTCCGGCTACCACATCCGCGAGGCCGGGGCGACGGCCGCGCAGGAGCTCGCGTACACCCTCGCGGACGGTTTCGGCTACGTCGAGCTGGGCCTGTCCCGGGGCCTGGACGTGGACGTCTTCGCGCCCGGCCTGTCGTTCTTCTTCGACGCGCACCTGGACTTCTTCGAGGAGATCGCCAAGTTCCGCGCCGCGCGCCGGATCTGGGCCCGCTGGATGCGCGACCGCTTCGGCGCCAAGACCGACAAGGCGCAGTGGCTGCGCTTCCACACCCAGACCGCCGGTGTCTCGCTCACCGCGCAGCAGCCGTACAACAACGTCGTCCGCACCGCCGTCGAGGCGCTGGCCGCGGTGCTCGGCGGCACCAACTCGCTGCACACCAACGCCCTGGACGAGACCCTGGCACTGCCCTCCGAGCAGGCCGCCGAGATCGCCCTGCGCACCCAGCAGGTGCTGATGGAGGAGACCGGCGTCGCCAACGTGGCCGACCCGCTGGGCGGTTCCTGGTACGTCGAGGCGCTGACCGACCGGATCGAGCAGCAGGCCGAGGCGATCTTCCAGCGGATCCTGGACAAGGGCCGCGAGGACCACGAGATCGGCCCGATCACCTCCGGCATCCTGCGCGGCATCGAGGAGGGCTGGTTCACCGGCGAGATCGCCGAGGCGGCCTTCCAGTACCAGCAGTCGGTGGAGAAGGGCGACAAGCGCGTGGTCGGTGTCAACTGCCACCCGCGCAGCGTCACCCCGGAGCTGGAGATCCTGCGGGTCAGCCACGAGGTCGAGCGCGAGCAGGTGCGCGTGCTGGCCGAGCGCAAGGCGGCCAGGGACGAGGCGGCCGTGCGGGCCGGGCTGGACGCCATGCTGGCGGCGGCGCGCTCGGGCGAGTCGATGATCCCGCCGATGCTGGACGCGGTGCGCGCCGAGGCGACGCTGGGCGAGATCTGCAACGCGCTGCGCGAGGAGTGGGGGACGTACCGGGAGAACGCGGCGTTCTGACCGCCTGACGTCTGACCATCTGACCGGTGCGCGGCCGCCCGTACGGATCCCCGTACGGGCGGCTTCGCCGTTTCAGCAGGTGGTGAGCGGTCCCAGCAGCAGGTCGGTGAAGCGTCGGGTCCACTCGGCGGTGATCGGCTCGCCGCTGACCAGGACGCGGTGCTCGACGGTGCCGGCGATGGTGTCGAAGATGATGTCGACCTCCTCGCGGGCCGCGGCGGCGTCGGTGTCCGGCTCCAGCTCGCCGCGCGCCTGGGCGGCCGCCCGGCCCTGGCGGACCAGCCGCTTCTGCGGGTCCACGATGGCTTCGCGGATCCGGCGGTGCAGCTGCCGGTCGCGGATGCCCTCGGCGAACAGCGCGAGCAGCGCGGCCTGGGTCTCCGGGCGGGCCAGCAAGTCGGCGAACTGGGTCACCACGGCCTCGATGTCGGCCCGCAGGCTGCCGAGGTCGGGCATCACCAGCTCGTCGAAGAGGGTGGCGACGGCGTCGACCACCAGCTCGTTCTTGGAGGGCCAGCGGCGGTAGAGGGTGGTCTTGGCGACCCCGGCCCGGCTCGCCACGTGGCCCATGGTCAATCCGCCCCAGCCGAGTTCGGCGAGGGCTTCGCGGGTGGCGTCGAGGATCGCGCGGTCGGCGGCGGCGCTGCGCGGGCGGCCCTTGGCCCGGGCGGCGCCGGCGGCCTCCGGGGCCGTGCTCGCGGTGTCCGGGGCGGTGCTCGCCGGGGCCGTGCACGCCGGGAGCGTGCCCTCCGGGCTCGCGGGGGGCTGGGCGGCCTGCACCGGGCCTCCTTGCGCTTTACTGGTAAGTAACTTGGGTGGGGCAGGTAACGGTAGCGATTGTTCGCCGATTCGGGCAGTCGGGCCACCCGGGAAAGTGGGGCAGGTCACGTCCCGGAACCGCCGGATGGGCTTGCGGCCGGGGCACCGGCTCCAGTTACGCTACGACTCGTAGCGAAAGCAGTGACAACCAGGCGCCGCGACCCGTGGGACGGGAGCGGCGCGGGCGCGGATGGGGATCCGCGCCGAACGGTCCAGGCTACCGGGGGAGGGGCACCGCACCCGGGAACCCGCGCCGCGCAGCCCGCGCGGGGCGACTTTCCCGAGGATGGTGCCCGCGAGCAGCGCGGACGGGGGAGGATGGTGCCATGCAGCCACGGAATTCGCGTCTCAACAGCTCCGCCCTGCGCGGTGCGGTCGACCTCGCCGCAGTGAAGGCGGCCGGCGAGGCCGCCCAGAAGGCCGAGCAGGCCCGGGCCGAGCGGGCCCGTCAGGCCGCCGCCGCCGAAGCGGACGGCTCCGCCACCGCCCAGGGCGCCTACCAGCTCGTCATCGACGTCACTGAGGACACCTTCGAGGCCGACGTCGTCCAGCGCTCCACCGAGGTGCCGGTCGTCATCGACTTCTGGGCCGAGTGGTGCGGCCCCTGCAAGCAGCTCAGCCCGATCCTGGAGGGCCTGGCCGAGGAGTACGCCGGCCGCTTCGTGCTCGCCAAGATCGACGTGGACTCCAACCAGCTGCTCGCCCAGCAGTTCGGCATCCAGGGCATCCCGGCCGTGATGGCCGTGGTGGCCGGCCAGTTGGTGCCGCTGTTCCAGGGGGCGGAGAGCGCCGCCAACATCCGCAAGATCCTGGACCAGCTGATCCTGGTCGCCGAGCAGCGCTTCGGCGTGGCCGGCGGCGCGGTCACCCCGGGCGAGGCCCCGGCCGCCGCCCCGCAGCGCCCCGAGGACCCGGCGCTGTCCGCGGCGCACGACGCCCTGGACGCCGGTGACCTGGGCGGCGCCATCCAGGCGTACAAGAACGTGCTGACCGAGCAGCCCGGCAACGCCGAGGCCAAGCTGGGCCTGGCCCAGGCCGAGCTGCTGCGGCGGATCGAGGGCCTGGACCTGCAGGCCGTCCGGGCCGCGGCCGCGGCCGACCCGAAGAACGTCGAGGTCCAGCTGCAGGCGGCGGACCTGGACCTGGTCGGCGGTCACGTCGAGGACGCCTTCGGGCGCCTGGTGGACACCGTCGGGCGGACTGCCGGCGAGGACCGGGACACCGCCCGGCTGCGCCTGCTGGAGCTGTTCGAGGTGATCGGTGCGGAGGACCCGCGGGTCACCGCGGCCCGTACGGCGCTGGCGCGCGTGCTGTTCTGAGCACGGCCCGTTGGCACGCCGGGTGACCTGCGGTGTCGCCGGGTGATTTGGCGACAATCCGGTCAACCGGACAGAGGTTTACCAAATCTTGATTTCACCCGTGGGTGGTCACGTTCAGTGACCACCCACGGGTGTTTCGTCCGTGTTTCCGGCGGATTTCGTCGTCGACTTTCCGCCAGGGCGTCACGCACGGTGTAAATCGCGCCATTTTCATGATCGATGACACCGGATGTTGCATTACCCGTCAGTAAGGCACCTCTTGTGCTTCGCCCGGGATTCAAGCAGCATCGGCGTCGCCCGGTCCCAGACTCCACACCCTCCGACAGCCCGTCGGCCACGCGGAGCGCGGGATCCCCACCGGGTGATCCGCCGGCTCCGGTCGGCGGTAGGGAGGGCAGGGGGGTATCCGCGGTCCCACGGCGGTTCCTGTCCTCCGACCGGCCGCGCGGCCCTGCGCGGTCGCTGGTTGTCGCTCGGGGGTGATCGCCGATGTCGTCGGTCCTGCCCGCCGCCCCACAAGGTCGGCCGGTGCTTGGCCGGGAGGGCCGCTGTTCGCAGGCCGCTCCCGCGTCCGACGACGCCCAAGGCGCTCTCCGCTACCGAGGACGTAGCTCTCTCCCATCCCAGGCCCCCACCGGTGCGGGACGCGCCGCCGGGGAGCCGGAGATGTACGTCCTAGAAGGAGGACTCGCATGTCCAAGACCTACGGCAAGACCCGCTGGAAGCGCTTCGCCCTGGTGATGGTGCCGAGCGTCGCGGCCACCGCGATGGTCGGCGTCTCGATCGCCAACAGCGCGCTCGCCGCCTCGTTCAGCATTTCCGGCCAGCAGTTCAAGGTCAGCACCGACCAGCTGCACGGCACCAACTTCGCCCAGTTCGGCTCGGTCGACATCGAGGCGAACGGCAAGCCGCATCCGGTCGCGGTCTCGGCCTTCGACCACGCCGACATCACCAACTTGTGCCAGTCGGTGGTGACCGACCTGACCGGGTTCGGCCTGGGCAAGATCACCCTGCAGCTGCACGCCGGCACCGAGGCGGGCAAGCCCGTCCAGGCCGACAACCTGCTGATCGACCTGGAGCAGCTGAAGGCGGACGCGACCTTCACCGACATCAACATCGGTCAGGACGCGTCCACCCTCTCCGGCTCGGCCACCCAGGGCTGGACCCCGCACCCGGGCGTCACCAAGGCGGGCGGCGGCGCCGGCCTGCCGAGCGGCCCGACCGGTTTCGCCCAGGCCGCCAAGAAGGCAGACCTGAGCGGTGTCCAGCAGACCGCCCGGGCCACCTCGGCCGGCACGTTCAAGCTCAACGGCCTGAGCCTCGCGCTGAAGAGCGGCGACGGCGCGGGCAACGAGTGCTTCTGAGCAACGCCTGACGGCACGGCCGACCGGCACGCCTGACGGCGCGTCGGGCGGCGTGCCCGGACGACGGGTCCACCCGGGGCCGGGGGCGGCGGACCACCGCCACCCCCGGCCCACCCCCATTGTTCTTCCCTCGTAGCGACATCGAGGAGCTGCACCATGTCCAGCGCAACGGTCGAACCCCGGACCGGCCACCAGAGTCCGATCGGGTGGCTTTGGCGGCACTTCCGTGATTTCCGCCGCACCAGGCCCTTCTGGGGCGGCCTGCTGGCCATGATCGCCGGCGTCCCGATCCTCTACTTCCCCTATGCGCACCTGACGTTCGGCGGCCTGACCATCGCGATGTCGACCACGGCCGGCGCCGGGTCGCTGATCATCGGCGTCCTGATGATCATCCTCGGTCTGACCGCCTGGTTCCAGCCCGCGGTGCGGGTCTTCGGCGGCATCGCGACCATCCTGCTGACCCTGGTCTCGATCCCGGTCTCCAACCTGGCCGGCTTCGGGCTGGCGCTGCTGCCCGGCCTGATAGGCGGCGGGCTGATGGTCTCCTGGGCACCGCTGCCGGAGCCCAGGACCGAGTCGACGGCCAAGGGCGGGCGCCGCCGTCGGGGCAAGGTCGCCGAGGACGCGGCGGCCGCGAACACCGCGGCCGGGGAGGTCGCGGCGAAGAGCGTCGCCACCGAGTCGGCGGCCGCCGAGGCCGGGGCCCAGCCCGCCGCCGAGGCGCCCACCGCCCAACTGCCCGCCCAGGGCGCGCCGCAGGAGTCGGCCCCCGAGTCCGCAGCCGAGCCCGCCGCCCAGCCCGTCGTCCCGAAGCAGGCCGGCGCCGCCGACCCGGAGGGGGCCCGGTGACCGGGCCGGCCGAGCAAGCCGACGGCACGGCCGACCCGGCGCGGCGCTCCGGCCGGCACGCGGCTCCGCGCACGCCCGTCCGGACCCGGCTGAGAGGCCGCGCGCTGGCGATGGCCGCGGTGCCGACCGCGCTGCTGATGGCCGCGGCCTACACGCCCAACCCGGCGCTCGCCGAGTCCGCGGCGGGCAAGCCCTGCGGCAACGCGCCGGTCGCCGTGCCGGACGTCGCGCCGATCGAGACGCCCGTCCCCAAGAGCGAGCTGCCCGAGCCGCCCCCCGGCCCGACCACCGCGCCGACCGCGGCACCGACCCAGGCTCCGACCGTGGCGCCCACCATCGGGCCCTCGACCGGCCCGAGCCCGGCGCCGACGCAGGTGCCGACGCACGCCCCGACGATCGCGCCCACCCAGCAGCCGACCTCGCCGGTCAAGCCGCCGACCGTCACGACACCCACCACCCAGCCGCCCGCCGCCCAGGCCGCCTCGCAGCCGCAGCCCGCGGCCGCCGGCACCGACGCGGTCGCGCCGAGCACGGTCCAGCCGGGCGCCGGCAGCAGCCCGGGCACCGGTACGGGCCTGGCGACCCAGGCCGGGCTGATCGACGACATCGTCGGCGGCATCAACCACATCCTGAACCCGACCGGTTCGCCGAGCCCGACCGCGACCCCGACCCAGGCCCCCAAGCCGGGCACCACCCCGGCCCCGGCGGCCACCACCCCGGCCGCCCCGGCCCCGCGCGCGGGCACCCCGGCCCAGCCCGGGCCCGCCCAGCCGCAGGCCCAGGGCACCGCCCAGGGCACGGTGCCGACCGCCCAGCCCTCCGGCGGCGCGCCCTCGCCCGCCGCGACGCCGAGCGGGAAGGCGAGCCCCAAGGCGACACCCTCCGCGGGGGCGTCCGGGACCGCCTCGCCCACCGCGAGCGCCACCGGCACCCCGTCCGCGACGCCCACCGCGAACCCCAACTGCGATGTGGACACCCGGAGTCTGACCGCCGGCGCGGCCGCCGCCGGGCACGTCGTCCCGGAGCAGAACTGGACGCTGCTGACCAGCCGTCTGGCCCTGCACGGTGCGGCCTTCCACGGCGTCTACGACGTGAAGACCCCGACCGGCAGCAAGCGGGTGCTGAAGTTCGTGGTCGACAGCGTGGACATCGACAACCTCGACATGTCGACCCTGGAGGGCAACGGCGTCACCTTCCACGTCCAGGGCGCCAAGGGGTCCACCTCGACCATGCGCAACGGCCCGGTCACCATGTACGTGGAGCGGCTGTCCGGCCACCTCTCCAAGGTGCTCGGCCTGCCGATCCCGATCGACCTGGGTGAGATCACCCTCACCCCGGACACCCTGCCGCGCTGGCTGTACGACCTGATCGGCGCCGTCCCGATCCCGCTGGACCTGGAGCTGACCGGCGTCACCGCCAAGCAGGCCGGCCAGTTCGGCGGCACCCTGCACATCCCGGGGATGCACCTGTTCAACGACGACGCGCCCTACAGCGACAAGTAGGGCGGGCAGCGGACGCCGAAACGCCCGTGGGGCGGCCCTCCGGATCGGAGGACCGCCCCACGGGCGTTTTCACGGGCCGGGTGCTCAGGCGCTCTGCGGGCCCAGGTGGTGCACCTGCACCATGTTGGTGGTGCCGGGGATGCCGACCGGGACACCGGCGGTGACGATGACGGTGTCGCCCTCGTCGAGGCGGCGCATCCGCAGCAGCTCACGGTCGACCTGGGCGACCATGGCGTCGGTGGTGGCGACCTGCTCGGTCACGTACGCCTCGACGCCCCAGCTCAGCGAGAGCTGGTTGCGGGTGGCGGAGTCCGGGGTGAACGCGATCACCGGGATCGGCGAGCGGTAGCGGGACAGCCGGCGGGCGGTGTCGCCGGACTTGGTGAACGCGACCAGCGCCTTGCCGTCGAGGAAGTCGCCCAGCTCGCACGCGGCGCGGGCGACCGAACCGCCCTGGGTGCGAGGCTTGCGGCCCGGGTTGAGCGGCTGCAGGCCCTGCGAGACCAGCTCCTCCTCGGCCTTCTCGCAGATCCGGCTCATGGTGCGGACGGTCTCGACCGGGTACTTGCCGACGCTGGACTCGGCGGAGAGCATGACCGCGTCGGCGCCGTCCAGGATGGCGTTGGCGACGTCGGAGACCTCGGCGCGGGTCGGGCGCGAGGCGTGGATCATCGACTCCATCATCTGGGTGGCGACGATGACCGGCTTGGCGTTGCGGCGGGCCAGCGTGATCAGCTGCTTCTGGACCAGCGGCACCCGCTCCAGCGGGTACTCCACGGCGAGGTCGCCGCGGGCGACCATGATCGCGTCGAAGGCGAGGACGATCTCCTCCATGGCCTCGACGGCCTGCGGCTTCTCGATCTTGGCGATGACCGGCACCCGGATGCCGACCTCGTCCATGACCTCGTGGACGTCCTTGATGTCCTCCGCGTTGCGGACGAAGGACAGGGCGATCATGTCGACGCCCAGGCGCAGCGCGAAGCGCAGGTCCTCCTTGTCCTTCTCGGACAGGGCGGGCACGTTCACGGCCGCGCCGGGCAGGTTGATGCCCTTGTTGTTCGAGAGCACGCCGCCCTCGACCACCACGGTCTTCACCCGCGGGCCGTCGACGCTGACGACCTCCAGGGCGATGACGCCGTCGTTGATCAGGATCGGGTCGCCGGGCTTCACGTCGCCGGGCAGGCCCTTGTAGGTGGTACCGCAGATGTGCTGGTCACCGGGGACGTCCTCGGTGGTGATGGTGAACTCGTCGCCGTTGTCGACGGTCACCGGGCCGTTGGCGAAGGTCGCCAGACGGATCTTCGGACCCTGGAGGTCGGCCAGGACGCCGATGGCCTTGCCGGTGTCCTCCGAGACCTGGCGGACCTTGCGGTACCGCTCCTCGTGGTCCGCGTGGTTGCCGTGGCTCATGTTCAGTCGGGCGACGTTCATGCCCGCCTCGACGATGGCCTTCAGCTGTTCGTAGGAGTCCGTCGCCGGACCCAGGGTGCAGACAATTTTCGCTCGGCGCATATGGATCAGTCTATCCGTTCGGGTTATGGCCGCATTCGGCACGGACCGGGAGGAATCGCCGACGAATGATTCCGAGGAGCGAGACGATTCCGTGTCAGTCCTCGGACATCCGCTGTTCCCGGTGCACCAGTGCGAAGGCCTGGCGGGCGATCTCCAGCTCCTCGTCGGTGGGCACCACCGCGACCGCCACCCGGGCGTACGCGGGCGAGATGATCCGGGCCTCGCCGGAGCGCACCGAGTTCAGCTCCGGGTCCACGGCGATGCCCAGCTCCTCCAGCCCCGCGGTGGCCGCCGCGCGCACCGGCGCCGCGTTCTCCCCGACCCCCGCGGTGAACGCGATCGCGTCCACCCGGCCGAGCACCGCGTAGTAGCCGCCGATGTACTTGCGCAGCCGGTGGACGTACGCGTCGAAGGCGAGCACGGCGTCCGCGTCCCCCTCGTCCGCCCGGCGCATGATCTCGCGCATGTCGTTCTCTCCGCACAGGCCGCGCAGGCCGCTGCGCCGGTTGAGCAGGTCGTCGATCTCGTCGATCGACATCCCGCCGACCCGGTGCAGGTGGAACACCACCCCGGCGTCGATGTCGCCCGAGCGGGTGCCCATGACCAGGCCCTCCAGCGGGGTCAGGCCCATCGAGGTGTCCACGCAGCGGCCGCCCGAGACCGCCGAGGCGGAGGCGCCGTTGCCCAGGTGCAGCACGATCACGTTGACCTCGGCCGGGTCCTTGCCGAGCAGCCGGGCGGTGGCCCGCGAGACGTACTGGTGCGAGGTGCCGTGGAAGCCGTAGCGGCGCACCCGGTGCTCGTCGGCGACGTCCTTGTCGATCGCGTACCGCGCCGCGGACTCGGGCATCGAGGCGTGGAAGGCGGTGTCGAACACGGCCACCTGGGGGAGGTCGGGGCGCAGCGCCCGGGCCACCTCGATGCCGGTGATGTTGGCCGGGTTGTGCAGCGGGGCGACCGGGATCAGCCGGCGGACCTCCTTGAGCACCTCGTCGGTGATCACGGTCGGCTCGGTGAACCGCTTGCCGCCGTGCACCACCCGGTGCCCGATCGCGGCCAGATCGGGGGAGTCCAGCCCGAGGCCGTCGACGGCCAGCTCCTCGGCGACCGCCTTCAGCGCGGCGGAGTGGTCGGGGAAGACCTGCAGCGCCTCGCGCCGCTCGCCCCCGCGCGGGGTGTGCACCAGGCGGCCGCCCGCCTCGCCGATCCGCTCGACCAGCCCGGAGGCCAGCCGGTCGCCGTCCAGCATGTCGATCAGCTGGTACTTCACCGAGGAGGAGCCGGCGTTCAGAACGAGGACACGGGTACCTTCACTCATGCCTGCGGCTCCTTGCGGTCCTGCGTGCGGTCCTGGGACTGGATGGCGGTGATCGCGACGGTGTTGACGATGTCCTGCACCAGCGCCCCGCGCGAGAGGTCGTTGACGGGCTTGCGCAGCCCCTGCAGCACCGGGCCGACCGCGACCGCGCCGGCCGAGCGCTGTACGGCCTTGTAGGTGTTGTTGCCGGTGTTGAGGTCCGGGAAGATCAGCACCGTCGCCCGCCCGGCCACCGGCGAGCCCGGCAGCTTGGTGGCCGCGACGTGCTCGTCCACCGCCGCGTCGTACTGGATCGGGCCCTCGACCAGGATGTCCGGGCGCAGCTCGCGGACCAGCTCGGTGGCCTTGCGCACCTTGTCGACGTCCGCGCCGGAGCCGGAGGTGCCGGTCGAGTACGAGAGCATCGCGACCCGCGGCTCCACCCCGAACTGGGCGGCGGTGGCGGCGGCCTGGATCGCGATGTCGGCCAGCTGCTGGGCGTCCGGGTCGGGGTTGACCGCGCAGTCGCCGTACACCAGCACCTTGTCGGCCAGGCACATGAAGAAGACGCTCGACACGATGGACGCGCCCGGCGAGGTCTTGATCACCTCGAAGGCGGGCCGGATGGTCGCCGCGGTGGAGTGCACCGCGCCGGACACCATGCCGTCCGCGATGCCCTCCTGGACCATCAGGGTGCCGAAGTAGGAGACGTCGGTGACCACGTCCAGGGCCAGCTCGACGGTCATCCCCTTGTGCGCCCGCAGCTTCGCGTACAGCTCGGCGAACTGGCGGCGCAGCGGGCTGGTGGCCGGGTCGACGATCCGGACCTGCGCGCGGTCGGCGCCCGGAACCTCGTGCGGCAGCTCGATGCCGAGGCCGGCGGCCTTGCGGCGCACCGCGTCCGGCTCGCCCAGCAGGGTGAGGTCGCAGATGTTGCGGCGCAGCAGGATCTCGGCCGCGCGCAGCACCCGCTCCTCGGTGCCCTCGGGCAGGACGACGTGCCGGCGGCCGGCCCGGGCGCGCTCCAGCAGCTCGTGCTCGAACATCATCGGGGTGACCCGCTCGGACCGGCCGACCTCGATCCGGTTGGTCAACTCGACGGTGTCGACGTGCAGTTCGAACAGGCCGAGGGCGATCTCGGCCTTCCGGGGGCTGGCCGCGGTGAGCTTGCCCTCCAGGTGGGTCAGGGTGGCGGCGGTCGGCCAGCTGCCCTCGGGGACGACCGCGACCGGGGTGCCGGGGGCGAGCCGGGCGGCGAGCGCCATCACGTTCGGGCCGGGGTGCTGGCCGAGCGTCAGCAGCACGCCGGCGATCGGTGGAGCGCCGGCGGCGTGCGCGGCCAGCGAGCCGATCACCAGGTCGGCGCGGTCCCCAGGGGTGACGATCAGCGCGCCCTCGGTCAGCGCGTCCAGGAAGGTCGGCAGCATCGCGCCGCCGAACACGTAGCCGCGCACGTCCCGGGCCAGGCCCGCCGCGTCCCCGAGCAGCACCTCGGCGCCGGTCGCCTCGACCAGCTGGGCGACGGTCGGCGCGGCCAGCGCCGGCTCCTCCGGGATGACGTACGCGGGGATCGGCAGCTTCTCGGTGAGTTTGCGCTGGATCCGCTGCTTGCCGCCCGGCGCGACCCGGTTGGCGATCATCGCCAGGGTCTCGCAGCCGAGGTCGGTGTACGCCCGGTGGGCGTTGCGCACCTCGGTGATCACCGCCTCCGGATCCTCGGCGTGCCCGCCGACCACCGGCAGCACGGCGGCGCCGAACTCATTGGCCAGGCGGGCGTTGAAGGCCAGCTCGTCCGGAATGTTGGTGTCGGCGAAGTCGGTGCCGAGCACCAGCACCGCCTGGCAGCGCCGCTCCACCGCGCGGAACCGGTCGACCAGGACGGAGACCAGCTCGTCCTGCCCCCGGGCGGCCTGCAGCGCGGCGGCCTCCTCGTAGGTGAGGCCGTACAGCTCGGAGCTCGGCAGGTCGATCCGGTAGCGGCCGCGCAGCAGCTCGACCACGTGGTCCGCCCCCGGCTGCCCGGGCGCGGCGGCGTGCACCAGCGGACGGAAGACCCCGACCCGGTCCACCTGGCGGGTGAGCAGTTCCATGACCCCGAGTTCGACCGCCTGTCGGCCGTCCCCCCGGTCGATCCCGGTCACGTACACGCTGCGCGCCACGCGGATGTCTCCGTCCCGTCGTCTCGGAAGGTGGTCACATCGACCATACCTTCGCATCACGAACGCCTGTCCGCGAGCAGAAGCGGCCAGGCCGGGCAAGGGACGAACGGCCTAAGGTGGGCGGTTCCCCGTCACGGCTCCCGGGTGAGTGCCCGCCCGCGGGGGCGGGCGGGCACTCGGGGCTCAGCGGGCCGGGCGCAGCCAGACGGTGGCGAGCGGGGGGAGGATCAGTTCGGCGGAGCGGGGCTGGCCGTCCCACTCCACCGGGTCGGCCTTGACCGGGTGGGAGTTGCCGACGCCGCTGCCGCCGTACTCCTCGGCGTCGGTGTTGAGCAGTTCCTCCCAGAGCTGGTCGCGGCCCGCGAGGCGGGGCAGGCCGACCCGGCGGCCGTGCCGGACGACCGGGGAGAAGTTGCAGACCGCGACCAGCGGGGTGCCGTCGGCGGCGTAGCGGACGTAGGAGAGCAGGTTGTCGTCGGCGGCGCCGCCGTCGAGCCAGCGGAAGCCGTCCGGGGTGGTGTCCAGCTCCCACAGGGCCGGGGTGTCGAGGTAGTGCCGGTTGAGGTCGCGGACCAGGCGGCGCACCCCGAGGTGGTCGGCGTGGGCCGGCCACTGCTCGTCGAGCACCCACCACTGCGGCCCCTGCTCGTGGTCCCACTCCGCGCCCTGGGCGAACTCCTGCCCCATGTAGAGCAGTTGCTTGCCCGGGTGGGACCACATGAAGCCCAGGTAGGCGCGGTGGTTGGCGCGCTGCTGCCACCAGTCGCCGGGCATCTTGGAGACCAGCGCCTGCTTGCCGTGCACGACCTCGTCGTGGGAGATCGGCAGGATGTAGTTCTCGGAGTAGGCGTACACCATCGAGAAGGTGATCTCGTTGTGGTGGTACTTGCGGTGCACCGGCTCCTTGGACATGTAGACCAGCGAGTCGTGCATCCAGCCCATGTTCCACTTCAGCCCGAAGCCGAGGCCGCCGGCGTCGGTGGGGCGGGTGACCCCCTCCCAGGCGGTGGACTCCTCGGCGATGGTGAGCACGCCGGGGCAGCGCCGGTAGACGGTGGCGTTCATCTCCTGCAGGAAGGAGGCCGCGTCCAGGTTCTCCCGGCCGCCGTACTGGTTGGGCGTCCAGGCGCCGCCCTCGCGGGAGTAGTCGAGGTAGAGCATCGAGGCGACGGCGTCCACCCGCAGGCCGTCGATGTGGAACTCCTCGCACCAGTAGACCGCGTTGGCGACCAGGAAGTTGCGCACCTCCTTGCGCCCGTAGTCGAACTCCAGCGTCCCCCAGTCGGGGTGCTCGGCGCGCAGCGGGTCGGCGGGCTCGTACAGCGGCTCGCCGTCGAAGCGGGCGAGGGCGAAGTCGTCCTTGGGGAAGTGCGCGGGCACCCAGTCGACGATCACCCCGATGCCGTGCCGGTGCAGGGAGTCCACCAGGTACCGGAAGTCGTCCGGGCCGCCGAGCCGGGCGGTGGGGGCGTAGTAGCCGGATACCTGGTAGCCCCAGGAGCCCCCGAAGGGGTGCTCCATCACCGGCATGAACTCCACGTGGGTGAAGTTCAACTCCTTGAGGTAGCGCGGCAGTTCCTCGGCGATGGCACGGTAGTCGGTGAGGTCGGGGCGCCAGGAGGGCAGGTGCAGCTCGTACACCGACATCGGTGCCCGGTGGTGCTCGGCGCGCGCCCGGCGGGCCATCCACTCGCCGTCCTGCCACGCGTAGTCGGAGGAGGTGACGACGGAGGCGGTGCCGGGCGGACACTGGGCGGCCCGGGCCAGCGGGTCGGCCTTGTCGAGCACCCAGCCCTGCCGGGTGTGCACCTCGTACTTGTACGTGGCGCCCTCGGCGAGGCCCGGGACGAACAGCTCCCAGATCCCGGACGAGCCGAGCGAGCGCATCGGGTGCCCGGTGCCGTCCCAGTGGTTGAAGTCGCCGATCAGCCGCACCCCGACGGCGTTGGGCGCCCAGACCGCGAACGCGGTGCCGGCCACGCCGTCGACGGTGCGCACGTGCGAGCCGAGCGCCCGCCACAGCTGCTCGTGCCGGCCCTCGGAGATCAGGTGCAGGTCGAGGTCGCCGAGGGTGGGCGGGGTGCGGTAGCCGTCCCGCTGGCGCAGCGGCTCGCCGCCCGGGTAGGTCACCAGCAGGGTGTAGTCGGGGAGTTCGCCGCCGGCCACCAGCCCGGTGAACAACCCGCCCTGCTGGTGGGTGAGTTCGGCCGGGCCCTGGGGGGTCTCGACGACCACCCGCTCGGCGAACGGGCGCAGCACCCGGATCGCCGTGCCGCCGTGCACCGGGTGCGCGCCGAGCAGCGCGTGCGGGTCGTGGTGCTGCCCGCTCACCAGCCGGTCCACCTCGGCTGGCGGCAGCGGCGCCTCGGGGAGCCGCAGGGCGCCTGATGGAGGTTCCGTACGGGCCGGGGCCTCGGGAGTCTCGGGATCCGCAGGGGGCGGCCCGACCAGGAAGGTGGCCGGAACGGGGCGGGTGGGGCGGCCGGTCGGGTCGAGCGGCGTCACGGCGTGGTCCTCCTGCGGCGGGGGGTGGGCGAACTCGTGGCGGGCGGGACGGGGGAGCGCGGGATCAGACGGACAGGGCGAGCCGGTTGATCGCGGCCAGCGGGATCGGCAGCCAGCTCGGTCGGTGCCGGGCCTCGTACACCACCTCGTACACCGCCTTGTCGATCTCCAGCGCCCGCATCAGCTCCGGGGAGGCGGCCGGGTCGGCGCCGCCCCCGGCGGTGTAGCCGGCGCAGAAGGCGGTGCGGTTGCGCTGGGCCCAGGCGGCGGCGAGGTGGGCCAGTTCCGGGTCGACGGGGCCGCCGGCCAGCAGGTGGGCGGCCGCGTAGTCGAAGGAGCGGAGCATCGCGGCGACGTCGCGCAGGGCGGGCTGCGGCTCGCGGCGCTCGTTGACCGACTTGGCGGGCTCGCCCTCGAAGTCCAGCAGCACCCAGCCGTGCGGGGTCCGCATCGCCTGCCCGAGGTGCAGGTCGCCGTGGATGCGCTGGACCGGCAGCCCGTCCGGGTGGGCGTCGGCGAGCTGCTGGAAGGCGGTGCGCAGCGCGGCCCGGAAGCGCAGCAGTCCGGGGACGGCGGCGACGGCGCTGTCCAGCCGGTCGGCCATCGCGGTGGCGAGCCGCCCGGTCTGGGTGCGGTCGAGCCGGGCGACCGGCATCGAGCGGGCCAGCACCCGGTGCACCTCGGCGGTGGCCCGGCCGAGCCGGTGCGCCTCGATGGCGAAGTTGCCGGGGGAGCGGTCGCCCTTGAGCCGGCCGACCTGGTCGAGGGCGAGCTCCCAGCCGTCCTCGGCGTCCGGCAGGTAGCGCTGGAGCAGTCCGAGGGTGGCGGGTTCGGCGCGTTCCATCCGGCTCTCGAACCAGGCGGCGACCCGGGGGATCCGGGTGGAGCCGGCCCGGGAGAGGGCGAGCGAGAGTTCGAGGTCGGGGTTTGTGCCGGGGTGGATGCGGCGGAACAGCTTGAGGATGTACGAGGTGCCGTAGATGACCGAGCTGTTGGACTGCTCGGCGGTGGAGGCGCGGCCGGGGAGATTGGCGGGCAGGCCGGAGCCGGGGGTGCGGCGGAAGGACAGCGAGCCGAAGCGGTCGCCGGTGGCGAGGTGTTCGAGCAGGCGCCCGGTGAGTTCGGGGTCGTGCACCGCGTCGTAGAGGGTCGCGCCGTCGTACTGGCCCTGGTTGAGCCGGCCGAGCACCGCGCCCGGTCCGATGTCCCCGAGCCCCTGCGAGCGGATGCCGAGCAGCAGTTGGTAGATGTCGCCGTGCGGCGCGCCGGCCGTGGTGGCGTGCTCGACCCGCAGCAGCAGGTGCAGCAGGGCGGGGTCGCCGACCTGCAGCGGGGTGCCGACCACCGGGGTGAGGCCGGTGATGGGCCGCCCCTTCCCGGCGTACCAGCGCTGGGTGGGCAGCCACGCGGCGATCAGCGGCAGCGCCGCCTGGACGAGTTCGCTGACCCCCAGGGCGGTTCTCCGGACCCCGGAGCCCCGCGCGCCGGCCGGCGCGGTGGAGCCGGCCGGGGCGTCGTGCTGCGCATGGGCTTGAGAGCGGGAGGTTTCGGACATGACTCCCTTTCCCCGGAAGCACGCGGACGGCCCGACGGGTCGTGGCCGGGTCCGTCAGTCTTCCGGATTTCGGCGGCGCGGCGGTCGCGGCACGCGAGCGTGGCTCGGGTGTCACGCCTTCGTGTGGGTGGCCGTTGGGCTGTTCTCCGTACGCGGTGGTACGCGGTGGTGCAGAGAACTCCGGGGGCGCTGGCGTGCAACTGGCGCCCCCGGAGGGTTCGGTGGTGCTGTCGTGGCGCGTGCGGCCGGGTGCGGCGGATCGTTACTTCGACCGCCTGGTCCCGCTCAGGCGCGGGGGCTGCCGGAGCTGGAACCAGTAGAAGCCGTGCCCGGCCAGGGTGAGCAGGTAGGGCCACTCGCCGATCGACGGGAAGCGAACCCCGCCGATCAGCTCGACCGGGTACCGCCCGCCGTACTGCCGCAGGTCCAGCTCGGTCGGCTGCGCGAACCGCGAGAAGTTGTTCACGCACATGACCAGGTCCCCCTCGTACTCGCGCACGAAGGCCAGCACGGCGGGGTTGCTGGACGGCAGTTCGGCGTAGCTGCCGAGGCCGAACGCCGGATTGAGCTTGCGGATCTCGATCATGCGACGCGTCCAGTGCAGCAGCGAACTCGAACTGCTCTGCTGCGCCTCGACGTTGGTCACCTGGTAGCCGTACACCGGGTCCATGATGGGCGGCAGACTGAGCCTGCCCGGGTCGGCGGAGGAGAAACCCGCGTTGCGGTCCGGGGTCCACTGCATCGGCGTGCGCACGCCGTCCCGGTCGCCGAGCCAGATGTTGTCGCCCATGCCGATCTCGTCCCCGTAGTAGAGCACCGGCGAGCCGGGCAGGGAGAGCAGCAGGGCGGTGAACAGCTCGATCTGGTTGCGGTCGTTCTCGAGCAGCGGGGCGAGCCGGCGGCGGATGCCCACGTTGGCGCGCATCCGGGGGTCCTTGGCGTACTCCGCGTACATGTAGTCGCGCTCCTCGTCGGTGACCATTTCCAGGGTCAGCTCGTCGTGGTTGCGCAGGAAGATGCCCCACTGGCAGCCGCCGGGGATCCGCGGGGTCTTGGCGAGGATCTCGGACACCGGGTAGCGGGACTCGCGGCGCACCGCCATGAAGATCCGCGGCATCACCGGGAAGTGGAACGCCATGTGGCACTCGTCGCCGCCCGAGGTGAAGTCGCCGAAGTAGTCGACGACGTCCTCCGGCCACTGGTTGGCCTCGGCGAGCAGCACGGTGTCGGGGTAGTCGGCGTCGATCTCCTTGCGGACCCGCTTGAGGAACTCGTGGGTCTCCTGGAGGTTCTCGCAGTTGGTGCCCTCGCGGGCGAACAGGTAGGGCACCGCGTCCAGCCGGAAGCCGTCGATGCCGAGGTCGAGCCAGAACCGCAGTCCGGCGATCATCTCGTCCTGGACCCGGGGGTTGTCGTAGTTGAGGTCCGGCTGGTGCGAGAAGAAGCGGTGCCAGTAGTACTGCTTGCGGACCGGGTCGTAGGTCCAGTTGGAGGTCTCGGTGTCGACGAAGATGATCCGGGCGTCCGGGTACTGCTTGTCGTCGTCGGCCCACATGTAGAAGTCGCCGTACGGCCCGTCCGGGTCCTCCCGGGAGGCCTGGAACCACGGGTGCTGGTCGCTGGTGTGGTTCATGACGAAGTCGATGATCACGCGCATGCCGCGGGCGTGGGCGGCGTCGGTGAACTCCATGAAGTCGGCGAGGTCGCCGAACTCCGGCAGCACCGAGGTGTAGTCGGACACGTCGTACCCGCCGTCGCGCAGCGGCGAGGCGAAGAACGGGGGGAGCCAGAGGCAGTCGATCCCGAGCCACTGGAGGTAGTCGAGCTTGGCCGTGAGCCCCTTGAGGTCCCCGACCCCG
The DNA here is from genome assembly GCF_055560835.1 of Kitasatospora sp. NPDC023120. NCBI lineage: Bacteria > Bacillati > Actinomycetota > Actinomycetes > Kitasatosporales > Streptomycetaceae > Kitasatospora > Kitasatospora sp. NPDC023120. The sequence goes on from NZ_JBVHHY010000008.1 coordinate 118,780, forward strand.
TCGCCGTTGCTGTCCTGGAAGGACCGCACCAGCACCTCGTAGAAGACCGCACGCTTGAACCACTCCGGGTCCAGGTTCTTCTTCGAGGTCTCGGGGAAGGTGTCGGGGACGGGCTCGTTCACTGTCACGCTGGGTTCCTCCGAACCGTGAGGAGGTGAGCCGGCTCGGCTGAGGGATCGAGCCGGACGTAGTTGTGCCGGCCCCAGGTGTAGACGGCGCCGGTGAGCTCGTCGTGCACCGCGAACGGGCCCTCGCCGTCGAGCGTGACGGTGGCCTCCTGGACGTGGTGCGGGTCGAGGTTCACCACGGTGATGACCTGGTCGGTGAGGCCCTCGGGGGTGGTCGCGGTCTTGGAGTAGGCGAGCACCTGGTCGTTGTCGGTGGGGTGGAAGCGCAGGTTGCGCAGCTGCTGCAGGGCGGGGTGACGCCGGCGCAGCCGGTTCAGCACGGTCAGCAGCGGGGCGAGGGTGTCGGTGCGGCTCCAGTCGCGCGGGCGCAGCTCGTACTTCTCCGAGTGCAGGTACTCCTCGGAGCCCGGGTGGGCCGGCTCGTTCTCGTACAGCTCGTAGCCGGCGTAGACGCCGTAGCTGGGGGAGAGGGTGGCGGCGAGCACCGCGCGGACGGCGAAGGCGGCGCGGCCGCCGTGCTGGAGGTAGGCGTGCAGGATGTCCGGGGTGTTGGCGAAGAAGTTGGGGCGCATGTAGGCGGCCGCGTCACCGGTGAGTTCGGTGAGGTAATCGGTGAGTTCCGGTTTGGTGGTGCGCCAGGTGAAGTACGTGTACGACTGGTGGAAGCCGATCTTCGCCAGGGTGTGCATCATCGCCGGGCGGGTGAAGGCCTCCGCCAGGAACACGACATCCGGGTCGGTGCGGGCGACGTCGGAGAGCACCTTCTCCCAGAACAGCACCGGCTTGGTGTGCGGGTTGTCGACCCGGAAGATCCGCACGCCGTGGGACATCCAGAACCGGAGGATCCTGATGGTTTCCTTGACGATTCCATCCATGTCCTGGTCGAAGTTGATCGGATAGATGTCCTGGTACTTCTTCGGCGGGTTCTCGGCGTAGGCGATGGTGCCGTCCGCGCGGTGGCTGAACCACTCCGGGTGCTTGTTCACCCAGGGGTGGTCGGGGGAGCACTGGAGGGCGAAGTCGAGCGCCACCTCCAGGTTCAGCTCGCGGGCCTCGGTGACGAAGTGGTCGAAGTCCTCGATGGTGCCGAGGTCCGGGTGGACCGAGTCGTGGCCGCCCTCGGGGGAGCCGATCGCCCAGGGTGAGCCGACGTCGTGCGGACCGGCCGTCAGGGTGTTGTCCGGTCCCTTGCGGAAGGCTCGGCCGATCGGGTGGACCGGCGGCAGGTAGACCACGTCGAAGCCCATCGCGGCGACGGCCGGCAGCCGCTCGGCGGCGGTGCGCAGGGTGCCCGGGCGCGGCGGCTCGACGCCGCTCGGATCCACCACGGCGCCCTCCGAACGGGGGAAGAACTCGTACCAGGAGCCGAACAGCGCGCGCTCGCGGTCCACCTGCAGCGGCAGCGGGCGGGAGGCGCTGAGCAGTTCGCGCAGCGGGTAGCGGGCCAGCAGCTCCAGCACCTCGGGGGCGAGCGCGGCGGCCAGCCGGGACAGCGGTGGCAAGCCCGGGTCGCGCAGCGCGTCGGCGGCGGCCAGGACGTCGGCGCGGCCCTCCTTCTTCGGCACGCCGGCCGCCGCCTGTTCGAACAGCCGGGCGCCCTCCTCCAGGACCAGCGCGGTGTCGATCCCGGCGGGCAGCTTCACCGAGGCGGTCCTGCGCCAGGTGGCGATCGGGTCGCTCCACGCCTCCACCAGGTACGACCAGCGGCCGGGTGCGGTCGGGGTGACGTACGCGCCCCAGCGGTCGGTGCCCTCGGCGAGTTCGCGCATCGGTGTCCAGGGGCCGCTGCGGCCGCGCGGGTCGCGCAGCACCACGTTGGCGTTGACGGCGTCGTGGCCCTCGCGGAAGACGGTCGCGGTCACCAGGAAGGTCTCGCCGACGACGGCCTTGGCCGGGCGGCGGCCGGAGTCGACGAGGGGACTGACGTCCAGGACGGGGATGCGGCCGATCACGGTGTCGCTCTCTGTCTTGCGGGCTGAGGGCTTGGCGGAGGGCTTGGCGGCCGGCTTGGTGCCGGTTTTCGCGGCAGGCGTCTTCGCGGCGGGCGTCTTCGGGGCGGCCGCCTTCTTCGCGGCGGTCGCCCGGCGCGGCGAGGGCTCGGCCCCGGCATCGGCCCCGGGGGTGGTGGCCGACGCGGTGGCGGTGGTGCGGCGCGTGGTGGTGGTGCGCCTGCGGGGTGCCGCGGCCCGGTTCTCCTCGGCCCCGGGTTGCCGGGCCGCTGCGGAGGGCTGTGCTGCGGGGGACTGCGCTGTGGAGGACTGCGCCGCGGTGGGCTGTGTCGCCGTCGCCGCGGGTCGGGCTTCGGAGGATCCGGCACCGGCCGCCCCGGAGGTCCTGGGCGCAGGCATCGGCGGATCTGTCCGAGTGTCAGAATCCATCCGTCCGGCCGATTCCGCGACCGCTGCGTCGAGGGTTTCGGCCACTGGTGTGGACTGGTCCCGCGTGTCGCCGTGCATGCCAAACTCCTGCCCGAGATCGGCGGCAGCTCCCGCGGGCCGGGGTGTCGGGCCAGGGGAGTAGCCGGAGGACTGCTGGGTGGGGAGGACGTGCGACCGGAGCCTGCCCGCGCCGCTGTCCCCGGCAACCGCCCGGCGCCCGCCGAGCCGGTGGCGGGACGCCCCGGAACCCGTGCGCGTCCCGGCGCACGCCTCCGGCGGCGCGCCCCTGGGCGGCCCGGTCCACCCGTGAACGAGCAAGCCGGGCGCAAGGACACGCGTCGGTGCGCGGTGAGCGCCGAATGGGCTAAGAAGAACGGGAACGGCCAACGCGAAAAGGATTCGGACGTGCTGCTTCGAGGGGGACGCCACCCGTCGCCGCACTCCCCACAGCATCAACGACCTTCGGCCATCCTCGCATCGGCGACAAGGTTTTTGCAGCGGTACGACAGTAGTTTCGGGTCTGCTCCCGAGCCGATGCGCCGTCGGAAATGGATCCGTACCGCAGAGTTCACGTATTGGTAGCGCGACCCCCCGAAATGTGCGCCCCGCGCGCCCCCCGTGCAGACCAATGCGCCGAATGCGATCTCATCAATAGGCCGAACGGATGCCCAATAGCCCACTTGACCCACTGTCGGACCGACCGCCGAGGCTACGCTTCACGCCGTGAAGGCAATCCGCAGATTCACCGTCCGCACCGTCCTGCCCGAACAACTCCAGCCGTTGCACGAGCTGGCCCTCAACCTGCGCTGGTCCTGGCACCCCGAGACCAGGGACCTGTTCCGGTCCGTGGACCCGGAGGTCTGGGCCGCGACCGGCGAGGACCCGGTGCGGCTGCTCGGGGAGGTCCCGGCCGTCCGGCTCGCCGCGCTCGCCGCCGACCGGCGGTTCCTGCGCAGACTCGGCAACCTCGCCGACGACCTGCGCGACTACCTGACCGGCCCGCGCTGGTACCAGACCCGGCAGGAGGCCGAAGCCGCCCCGCTGCCCGCCGCGATCGCCTACTTCTCGCCCGAGTACGGCATCGCCGCCACCCTGCCCCAGTACTCCGGCGGGCTCGGCATCCTGGCCGGCGACCACCTCAAGGCCGCCAGCGACCTCGGCGTCCCGGTCGTCGGCGTCGGGCTGTTCTACCGGCACGGCTACTTCCGGCAGTCCCTCGGCCGGGACGGCTGGCAGCAGGAGCGCTACCCGCTGCTCGACCCCGACGAGCTCGCCGTCAGCCTGCTGCGGGAGGCCGACGGCACCCCCAGCCGGGTCGACCTCGCCCTGCCCGGCGGCCGCACCCTGGCCGCCCGGATCTGGAAGGCCCAGGTCGGGCGGGTGCCGCTGCTGCTGCTCGACTCCGACATCGAGGCCAACTCGCCTGCCGAACGCGAGGTCACCGACCGGCTGTACGGCGGCGGCAGCGAGCACCGGCTACTGCAGGAGATGCTGCTCGGCATCGGCGGCGTACGGGCGGTGCGCGCCTACTGCCGGCTCACCGGGCACCCCGCCCCCGAGGTCTTCCACACCAACGAGGGCCACGCCGGCTTCCTCGGCGTCGAACGGATCCGCGAGCTGGTCGCCGAGGGCCCGGCGGGCCCGGACACCGTGGGCCTCGACTTCGCCGCCGCCCTGGAGTCCGTCCGGGCCGGCACCCTCTTCACCACCCACACGCCCGTCCCGGCCGGCATCGACCGCTTCGACCGCGAGCTGGTCGCCCGTCACTTCGGCGGTGACGCGGCGCTGCCCGGCGTGCCGGTCGACCAGGTGCTCGCCCTCGGCGCCGAGACCTGGCGCGGCGGGGACCCGAAGCTCTTCAACATGGCCGCCATGGGCCTGCGGCTGGCCCAGCGCGCCAACGGGGTCTCCACCCTGCACGGCGAGGTCAGCCGCTCGATGTTCAACGGCCTCTGGCCCGGCTTCGACCCCTCCGAAGTGCCGATCACCTCGGTCACCAACGGCGTGCACGCCGCCACCTGGATCGACCCGGCGGTCGTCCGGCTCGGCGCCGCCGAGATCGGCGCCGAACGCGCCGAGGAGGCGATGACCACCGGCGAGACCACCCGCTGGACCGGCCTGGAGGCGATCGGCAACACCGAGATCTGGGAGCTGCGCCGCGTCCTGCGGGCCCAGCTGGTCGACGAGGCCCGCCGCCGGCTGCGCGCCTCCTGGCGCCAGCGCGGGGCCGGCGAGGCCGAACTCGGCTGGGTCTCCTCCGCGCTCGACCCCGACGTGCTCACCATCGGCTTCGCCCGCCGGGTGCCCTCGTACAAGCGGCTCACCCTGATGCTCCGCGACCCGGAGCGGCTGCGCGCCCTGCTGCTGCACCCCACCCGGCCGGTGCAGATCGTGGTGGCGGGCAAGGCCCACCCGGCGGACGACGGCGGCAAGCGGCTGATCCAGCAGATGGTCGCCTTCGCCGACGACCCGACCGTCCGGCACCGGATCGTCTTCCTGCCGGACTACGACATGGCGATGGCCCGGCACCTCTACCCGGGCTGCGACGTCTGGCTGAACAACCCGCTGCGCCCGCTGGAGGCCTGCGGCACGTCCGGGATGAAGGCCGCGCTCAACGGCTGCCTCAACCTGTCCGTGCTGGACGGCTGGTGGGACGAGTGGTACGACGGCCGCAACGGCTGGGCGATCCCCACCGCCGACGAGGGCGACGGGGTGCTCGACCCGGACAGCGGCGAGGCCGAGCGGCGCGACGACATCGAGGCGGCCGCGCTCTACGACCTGATCGAGGGCCAGGTCGCCGGCCGGTTCTACGACCGGGACGCGGAGGGGCTGCCGCAGCACTGGATCGCCATGGTCCGGCACACCCTGGTCACCCTCGGGCCCAAGGTGCTGGCCGGGCGGATGGTCCGCGAGTACGTCGAACGGCTGTACGCCCCGGCGGCGCTGGCCCAGCGGGAGCTGGCGGGGCTCCCGGCGCGGGAGCTGGCGGCCTGGAAGGCGAAGGTCCGGGAGGCCTGGCCGGTCGTCCGGGTCGAGCACGTCGAGGCGGACTGCCCGGCCGAGGCCCAGGAGCTGGGCAGCTCGCTGGCGCTGCGGGTCCAGGTCGCGCTCGGCACGCTGGATCCGGGCGACGTCGAGGTCCAGGTGGTCTCCGGCCGGGTGGACGAGTCGGACGGCATCTCGGACGCCTGCCTGCTCGCCCTCAAACCGGTCGGCGGGCCCGACCTGGACGGGCGCACCCGCTACGAGGGCGCGCTGGAGCTGTGCCGGACCGGCCCGTTCGGCTACACCGTCCGTGTGCTGCCCGCGCACCCGCGGCTGGCCTCCCCGGCCGAACCGGGGCTGGTCGCCCTGCCGGCCGAGTCGACCGGGATGGACGCGGGGCTGCTGCGCTGACGCCGCGCCGCGCCACGGACAGGAGGGGGGTGGCCCGGCCGGGTGCGTGACGGCGCACCCGGACGGGCACATTCTCGGGTTCGGGCGGATCGGGCACGCCCTAGACCAGGCTGTCCCGCCAGGCCCGGTGGAGGGCGGCGAAGCGGCCGGAGCCGTCGATCAGCTCCTGCGGGGAGCCGTCCTCCACGATCCGGCCCTGGTCCATCACCAGGACGCGGTCGGCGATCTCCACGGTGGAGAGCCGGTGCGCGATGATCACCGCCGTCCGCCCGGCCAGCACCGTGCGCATCGCCCGCTGGACGGCCTGCTCGCCCGGGACGTCCAGCGAGCTGGTCGCCTCGTCCAGGATCAGCACCGCCGGGTCGGCCAGCAGGGCGCGGGCGAAGGCCACCAGCTGGCGCTGACCGGCCGAGATCCGGCCGCCGCGCTTGCGCACGTCGGTGTCGAAGCCGTCCGGCAGCGCGGCGATGAACTCGTACGCGCCGATGTCGCGGGCGGCCTGCTCGACCTCCTCGCGGGTGGCGCCGGGGCGGCCGATCGCGATGTTCTCGGCGACGGTGCCGGAGAACAGGAAGGACTCCTGGGTCACCATCACCACCCCGCGCCGCAGTTCGGGGGTGGCCAGCTCGCGCAGGTCCACGCCGTCCAGCCGGATCCGGCCGTCGGTCGGGTCGTAGAAACGGGCCAGCAGCTTGGCGACCGTCGACTTGCCCGCGCCGGTCGCGCCGACCACCGCGACCGTCTGCCCGGCCGGGATCAGCAGGTCGAAGGCCGGCAGCACCTCCTTGCCGGTGCGGTAGGCGAAGCGGGTCTTCTCGAAGGAGACCTCGCGGCCCTTCCCGGCGGCCTGCGGCAGGTCCTTCGGCTCGGCGGGCTCGGCGACGGTCGGCTCGTGGGCGAGCAGGCCGGCGATCTTCTCCAGGGCGGCGGCCGCCGACTGGTAGCTGTTCAGGAACATCGCCAGCTGGTCGATCGGGTCGTAGAGCCGGCGCAGGTAGAGCGCGAAGGCGGTGAGCACGCCCAGCTCCAACGAGTCGTCGACGACCAGGTAGGCGCCGAACAGCACCACGCCGGTGATCCACAGGTTGGCGGTGGCCCGGGAGAGGCCGACGTAGCGGGCGATCTCCAGCAGGCCGTCCGCCGTCGCGGTGGCGGACTGCCGGTTGACCACGGCGAAGGCGGCGTCGTTGGCCTTCTCGCGGCGGAACGCCTGCACCGGGCGGATGCCGTTCATGGTCTCGGTGAAGCGGACGATCAGTGAGGCGGCCGAGGTGCGGGAGCGCCGGTAGACCCGGCGCGAGCGGCGGCGGAAGGAGCGGGCGATCAGTGCCAGCGGCACTCCGGAGGCCAGCGAGACCAGGCCGAGCCGCCAGTCCAGCACCAGCAGCAGCACCGAGATGTAGCAGACCGACAGGAAGACCGTCAGCAGCTCCTGCAGGCCCTCGGAGAGCAGCTCGCGCAGCGCGTCGATGTCGCTGGTGGCCCGGGAGATGATCCGGCCCGAGGTGTAGCGCTCGTGGAAGTCCAGGCTCAGCCGCTGGGCGTGCCGGAAGATCCGGCCGCGCAGCTCCAGCAGGATGTCCTGGTTGACCCGGGCACTGATCTTGATGAACGCCCACTGCAGCACCGGGCTGAGCAGCGCGCAGAACAGGTAGCCGGCGATGACCGCGACCAGCGGACCGGAGTCGTGCTCGCGCAGCGCCGGGATGGCGCGGTCCATCGCCACCGCGACCAGCAGCGGGCCGGACTGCAGGGCGGCCTGCTGGACCAGGATCACCACCATCGCGACGGCGATCCGGGCCCGGTGCGGGCCGAGCAGCGAGCGCAGCAGCGCCCGGGGCGCGCCGGGCGGGACGGGGATGTCCTCCTCGTCGGCCGGCGGCGGGGGCAGCTCCTCCTCGGCGGGACCGGCGCCCGCGGCCTTCGTGGGGCCGGCCTTGGTGGGTTCGGCGGTGGTGGTCACGGGGTCGCACTTCCTTCGGGCACGAGGGCGGCCTCGCCGGACATCAGTTCGCGGTAGTGCGCGCAGTCGCGCAGCAGCTCCTGGTGGGTGCCGACGGCCTCGATCCGGCCGTCCGCCAGCACCGCGACCCGGTCGGCGAGCAGCACGGTGCTGGGGCGGTGGGCGACCACCAGGGCGGTGGTGGTGCCGAGGACCTCGCGCAGCGCCCGCTCGACCAGGGCCTCGGTGTGCACGTCCAGGGCGGAGAGCGGGTCGTCCAGCACCAGGAAGGCCGGGTCGCCGACCACCGCGCGGGCCAGCGCCAGGCGCTGGCGCTGGCCGCCGGACAGGCTCAGGCCCTGCTCGCCGACCTCGGTGTCCACGCCCTCGGGGAGCTTGTCCACGAAGCCGGCCTGGGCGGTGGCGAGGGCGGAGTGCAGCTGCTCCGCGCTCGCGCCGGGGGCGCCCATCAGGACGTTCTCCCGGACGGTGGCGGAGAACAGGGTGGGCTCCTCGAAGGCGACCGCGACGAGTTCGCGCAGCCGCTCCCGGGGCAGGTCGCGGATGTCCCGGCCGTCCAGCGTGACGGTGCCTGCGGTGGCCTCGTACAGCCGGGGGAGCAGCGCGGTGAGCGTGGTCTTGCCGCTGCCGGTGGCGCCGACCAGGGCCATCGTCTCGCCGCTGCGGACGTGCAGGTCGATGCCGGCCAGCAGGTCGGGGGTGCCGTCGGGGGCGTCGGGGTAGCGGAAGCGGACACCGGTGAAGCGGATGCCGTCCGGGGCGTCGAGCCCGGTGGCGGTGCCCTGGTCCGGGGTGTCCGGCTCGTCCAGCACCTCGAAGAAGCGGTCGGTGGCGGTGGCGGCCTCGTTGGCGTAGGCGAGCAGCCAGCCGAGCGACTCGACCGGCCAGCGCATCGCGAGCGCGGTGGAGAGGAAGGCGACCAGGGTGCCGGCGCTCAGCTCGTCGTGGGCGACCAGGTAGGCGCCGACGGCGAGGGCGCAGCCGAGGACGATCTCCGGCAGGCCGACGATGACGGCCCACAGGTTGGCGAGCAGGTGAGCCTTGTGCAGCTCGGTGCGGCGCAGCTCGTGGGCCTGGGCGCGGAAGCGCTCGGCCATCGAGCGGTGGCGGCCGAAGGCCTTGAGGATCCGGATGCCGAGGACGGACTCCTCGACCATGGTGGCGAGGTCGCCGTTCTGGTCCTGGGCGAGGCGGGAGGCGCCGGAGTAGCCGGCCTCGAAGCTCCGGGTGAGCAGGAACAGCGGGACGACGGGCACCAGGGCGATCAGCGCGAGCCGCCAGTCCTGGGTGAACATCACCACCGTGCCGGTCAGGAACATCACCGAGTTGACGATCAGGAAGACCAGCGGGAAGGCCAGGAACAGCCGCATGGTGTACATGTCGGCGGTGGCCCGGGAGAGCAGCTGGCCGGAGCCCCAGCGGTCGTGGAAGGCGACCGGCAGCCGCTGGAGCTTGGCGAAGAGGTCGCCGCGCATCGCCGTCTCCAGTCCGGCCAGCGGGCGGGCCAGCACCACCCGGCGGGTGAAGAACAGCCCGGCCTCGACGAGGCCCACGAGTAGCAGCAGGCCGACCAGCGGCCAGAGGGCGGCCAGGTCGTGGGTGGCGAGCGGGCCGTCCACGATCCGGCCGAGGATCACCGGGACGGCGAGCGTGCTCAGCATGCCGAGCGTGGCTGCCGACACCGAGACGGCCAGCCGACCGCGGACGGCGCGCGCGTACGGCCACAGGCGCAGCAGCGAGCGGGCCGTGGAGCGGCGCGGCACGGTCATGGAGTCGTCGTCTTGTCTGTTCTCGGCCATCTCGGTGAGGGTAGGCAGAGAGCCGGTCACTTCTCATCCGGTTTTTCGCCCCTGTCGGTGCCGTCCGGCGAGAACCGGCCACCCGGACGGGTGGTGCGCGGGTCGACGGTGGGGCGCGCGCGGCGGTTCGTGCAGGGACGAGTGCGCCGTGCGCCACTTGCGAGCTCCGGCCGATCGGCCGATGGATCTCCTGAGCTCGGACACGCCCGGGGCTGAGGCCGGACCCTAGGCGTTCGGGGCGGGCGCGCGCAGCAGCTGCAGCGAGCGCCCGGCCAGGACGACGGTGCCGCGCGGGTACGGCTCGCCGGTGCCCGCCTCGGCCGTGTCGACCACCGTCTCGTACGGGGCCTCAGGCGCCGCCCAGGGCTCGCCGGGCAGGGTGAACAGCGCCGCCTGGTGGCCCGCGTTGAGCAGCAGCAGGAAGCTGTCGTCCCGCAACGGCCGCCCGGCGTCGTCCCGTTCGGACATCGCGGTGCCGGACAGCAGCATGCCGAGGCAGCCGGTCGGCGTGTACCAGTCGGCCTCGGTCATCTCCTTGCCCAGCGGGGTGAACCAGGCCAGGTCGGGCTGGCCGCCGGGGGTCGCGGCCCGCCCCGAGAAGAACGCCCGCTGCCGCAGCACCGGGTGGGCGCGGCGCAGCCGGACCAGGGTGGCGGTCAGCTCGCACAGCCCCTGCCAGCCGGGCTCCCGGAGCAGCGACCAGTCCAGCCAGCTGACCTCGTTGTCCTGGCAGTAGGCGTTGTTGTTGCCGCCCTGGGTGCGGCCCAGCTCGTCCCCGGCGGTGAGCATCGGGACCCCGGCCGAGAGCAGCAGGGTGGCGAGCAGGTTGCGCAGTTGGCGCAGCCGCAGCGCGTTGACCTCGCGGTCCGTGGTCTCGCCCTCGGTGCCGTGGTTCCAGGAGCGGTTGTCCTCGGTGCCGTCCCTGTTGTCCTCGCCGTTGGCCTCGTTGTGCTTGCGGTCGTACGTGACCAGGTCGCGCAGGGTGAAACCGTCGTGCGCGGTCACGTAGTTGACCGAGGCGTACGGGCGGCGGCCGCCGCGCTGGTAGAGGTCGGAGGAGCCGGAGAGGCGGTAGCCGAGCTCGCGCACGTCCGGACGGGCGCCGCGCCAGAAGTCCCGTACGGTGTCGCGGTACTTGTCGTTCCACTCGGCCCACAGCGGGGGGAAGCCGCCGACCTGGTAGCCGCCCGGGCCGACGTCCCAGGGCTCGGCGATCAGCTTCACCCGGCTGAGGAGGGGGTCCTGGGCGACGGCGGCGAGGAAGGGGTGGTCCATGTCCACGGCGTCGCCGCCGGGGCCGCCGCCCGGTCCGCCGCGGGCGAGGGCGGCGGCGAGGTCGAAGCGGAAGCCGTCCACGCCCATCTCGGTGACCCAGTAGCGCAGCGCGTCGGTGATCAGCCGGATCACCTGCGGGCGGCGGGTGTCCAGGGTGTTGCCGCAGCCGGTGTAGTCGGCGTAGCCGCGCGGGCGGTTCGGCGGCAGGCGGTAGTAGGCGGCGTTGTCGACGCCGCGCAGCGAGAGCGTCGGCCCGAGTTCGGAGCCCTCGGCGGTGTGGTTGAAGACGACGTCGAGGATCACCTCGATCCCGGCGGCGTGCAGGGCGCGGACCATCCGCTTGAACTCGCCGACCTGGCCGCCGCGCGAGCCGGAGGCCGAGTAGCCGGCGTGCGGGGCGAAGTAGGCGACCGTGTTGTAGCCCCAGTAGTTGACCAGGCCGCGCGCCTGCAGGTGGTCCTCGCTGGCGTGCTGGTGGACCGGCAGCAGCTCGACGGCGGTCACGCCGAGGCGGGTGAGGTGGGCGATCGCGGCGGGGTGGGCGAGGCCGGCGTAGGTGCCGCGCAGCTGCGGCGGGATGTCGGGGTGGCGCATGGTGAAGCCGCGCACGTGCAGCTCGTAGAGGACCGTCTCGGACCACGGGGTCTTCGGGCGGTGGTCGTCGTACCAGTCGTCGTCGTCGTGGACGACCACGGATCTGGGCACGAAGGGGGCGGAGTCGCGGTTGTCCCGGACGGTGTCGGCGACATCGGCCTCCGGCCAGTTGCGGACGGCGGCGCAGGCGGCGTCGTGGGAGGTGTAACAGCCGTCGACGGCGCGGGCGTACGGGTCCAGCAGCAGCTTGGCGGGGTTCCAGCGGGCGCCCGTCCACGGGTCCCAGCGGCCGTGGACGCGGAAGCCGTAGCGGGTGCCGGGGCGCACGCCCGGGAGGAAGCCGTGCCAGATCTGGAAGTCCTGCTCGGTGAGGCGGTGGCGGCTCTCCCGGCCGTCCTCGTCGAAGAGGCACAGCTCGACGGCCTCGGCGCCGGCTGCCCACAGTGCGAAGTTGGTGCCCTGGTCGCCGAGTTGGCCGGTACGGAAGCGGGCGCCGAGCGGCTGCCAGCTGCCGGGCCGTACCCCGGGGTCCAGCTCCTGCCCTGCCGCCATGGTCGTGCCCTCCCTGGGCGGGGTGTCCCGGACCCCGTTCACTCTCTCTTTCCCGGATTGGGCAGATCGGAAGCGGCTGAACGGGGGCTTACCGGCGGATGGCGGGGTGGGGTTCGGGGGGTTCGGCGTGTCCCCTCGTCGATGGGGGTCGTTGTTCCGGGCGTCGGACGCGAACAGTGGGAGGCCCCGGGATGCGGCGCCGAGGACGGGTGTGGGCACGGGGGGCGGCGGCGGTGGCCTGCTGTCTTGCGGTCCTCACGGGCTGTGGCAGTGGGGGGTCCCCGGCCGTGGTCGGCGGGGATGCGGTGGAGTCGGGGGAGCGGGGTGCGCCTCAGGTGCCGTCCCGGGCGGTCGTCACGGTGGTGCCGGCCGACGGGGCGCAGGACGTGCTGCCCGAGGGGGCGGTGCGGGTGGGTGCCGCGCAGGGGCGGTTGGTGTCGGTGCGGCTGGCGGATGCGAAGGGCACCGAGGTGCCGGGCACGATCGGGGCGGACGGCGCCGGGTGGGTGCCCGACGGGCCGTTGCCGTTGGGGACCGCGTTCACCCTGGACGCCGTCGCCGAGGACGAGCAGGGGCAGAAGGCGGCTCAGCACTCGGCGTTCTCCACCATGGCCCGGGCGCACACCTTCGTGGCCTTCTTCACGCCGGAGGACGGTTCCACGGTCGGTGTCGGGATGCCGGTATCGCTGCGCTTCAGCCGTCCGATCGCCGACCGGGCGGCGGTGGAGCGGGCCGTCCAGGTGACCGCGGACCCGCCGGTGCCGGTGGCCGCGCACTGGTTCGGCAACCAGCGGCTGGACTTCCGCCCGAAGCAGTACTGGGCGGCGGGGACGAAGGTGGCGGTGGCGCTGCGGCTGAAGGACGTGCAGGGCGCGCCGGGCGAGTTCGGCACCCAGAGCCGTGACCTGCACTTCACCGTCGGCCGGGCGCAGGTCTCCACCGTCGACCTGGACGCGCACACCCTGACCGTCCGGGACGGCCGGGGCGGCAAGGTGGTGCGGGTGCTCAAGGTGTCCGGCGGCAGCCCCGAGCACTCCACCTACCGGGGGGTGATGGTGGTGTCGGAGAAGTACAAGGTGACCCGGATGAACTCGCAGACCGTCGGGATGGGCGACGAGTACGACATCAAGGACGTCCCGCACGCGATGCGGCTGACCACCTCCGGCACCTTCCTGCACGGCAACTACTGGACGGACCCGAAGGTGTTCGGCACCGCCAACACCAGCCACGGCTGCCTCGGGCTGGCCGACGCCAAGGGCGGGGCGAGCAAGGACAGCCCGGCGGGCTGGCTGTTCGAACACACCATCCCGGGGGACGTGGTGGAGGTGAAGGCCTCGGCCGGGGACTTCGTGCCGCCGCCGAACGGCCTGAACGGCTGGAACGTGCCCTGGGAGCAGTGGGTGGGCGGGAGCGCGTTGCGCTAGCCGCTGCGGATCCGTTCGAACGTCCCGGTTATCCTGCTCCGACGCGTCTGCCAGGCGCGAAAGATCGACGCCCGGTGCAACTCATGGGGGCACTCAATGCGTCAAGAGAGTGAATACCGGGAGGGGAGAAACCGTGAAGACGGGTAAGACGGCCGGCACCGCGATACGCACCACCAACCGCTACGGGCGCAGGGGGGCGATGGCGCTGGTCATGGGTGGGGTGCTGCTGCTCACTGCGGCCTGCAACGACGACAAGGGCAACGGCTCCGGCGGTACCGGTGGGTCCGGTGGGGGCAGCGCCGCCAGTGCGCCGGCTTCGGCGGACGCGGGGGGCTCGGGGACGCCGAAGACCTCGGCCGCGGTGATCGCCGTCGAGCCGAAGGACGGCGCCCAGAACGTCCAGCCGAACGGGCTGCAGGTGTCCGTCTCCAACGGCAAGCTCAGCACGGTCGAGGTGACCGACAAGGACGGGAAGCCGGTCCAGGGGGCGATCAGCCCGGACGGCACCGGCTGGAAGCCCGCGGGGGCGCTCACCGTCGGCATGCTGTACAAGGTGAACGCGCAGGCCAAGGACGCCGAGGGCCTGGTGGCCGCGTCCACCACCTCGTTCACCACCCTGACGCCGGAGAAGAAGATCTCCACCAACGACAACATCAGCGACGGCGCCACCTACGGCGTCGGCATGATCGTCTCGGTGGAGTTCAACAAGGCGGTCAAGAACAAGGAAGCCGTCGTCAACGGCATCACCTTCGAGACCAGCAACGGCACCGTCGTGAAGGGCCACTGGTTCGGCGACACCCGGGTGGACTTCCGTCCGGAGCAGTACTGGGCGCCCGACACCAAGGTGACCATCAAGTACCGGCTGAAGAACGTCGAGGTCGCCCCGGGCATCTACGGCGACGTGGACAAGGACGAGCCGTTCACCATCGGCCGCTCGCAGGTCGCCACCGCGGACGCCAAGTCGCACCAGATGACCATCGAGCGGGGCGGCCAGAGCACCACCGTGCCGGTCACCCTGGGCGCGGACGCCACGCCGTCCTGGGGCGGGACCATGGTGGTCATGTCCAAGGAGAAGGTCACCCGGATGAACTCGCAGACCGTCGGTCTCGGCGGCGAGTACGACATCCAGGACGTCCCGCACGCGATGCGGCTGACCACCTCCGGCACCTTCGTGCACGGCAACTACTGGGCGAACCCGTTCGGCAAGACCAACGCCAGCCACGGCTGCATCTCGATGCAGGACGTGAAGGGCGGCAGCGACACCTCGGTGGCGGGCAAGTTCTTCAACGACTCGATGGTCGGCGACCCGATCAAGATCGTGAACACCAAGGAGAAGACGGTCGCGCCCTCCAACGGGCTCGGCGGCTGGAACGTCGACTGGGCCAACTGGTAGGCCCTACCCGGAGCCGAGCCCGGGCAACCGGGCACTTCGGCGAGTTCTCACCGAGCGGTCCGATCCTCACCCGTTGGGGTCGGACCGCTCGGGTTTCCGGGGCGTGCAGCCCCTCATATGGCGCAACCTTTCCGGTGGCCGGGTGCGTGTATCCGGTCGGGCTCGTCGCGGGTCCACGGGGGTTCGGGGAGTACAGGGAGGGATCGACGTGAGGTCGATACGCAGAGTGGTGGCCGCCGGCCTGGTCGGCGGAGCGATGGTGCTGACGGCCGCCTGCGGTGGCGGTGACGGCGGGGGCGGCGGCAGCGCGGCCAAGGCCGACCTGGGGGCCGGCGCGGCCACCTCCCAGCCGCCGGCGGCGGCGCCCACCAGCGCGGTGCCGAAGGTGTCGCAGGCCGTGGTGAACATCGAGCCCAAGACCGGCGCGGTGGACGTGGCGCCGAGCGCGCTCAAGGTCGGTGCGACGGGCGGCAAGCTCACCACCGTCAAGGTGAGCGACAAGGCCGGCAAGGAGGTGCCCGGCACCATCGCCGCGGACGGTGCGAGCTGGACCCCGTCGGTCGGTCTCTCGGTGGGCACCGCCTACCAGGTCAGCGCGATGGCGGCGGACGCCAACGGCGTGGTCGCCGAGGCGGACAGCAGCTTCACCACGCTGACGCCGGAGGCCCAGGCCAAGGCTTCCGACAACGTCGACAACAACGCGACGTACGGCGTCGGCATGATCGTCTCGGTGGAGTTCACCAAGGACGTCAAGAACAAGGAAGCGGTCGCCAAGGGCATCACCTTCGAGACCGACAACGGCACCGTGGTGAAGGGCCACTGGTTCGGCGACCGCCGGGTGGACTTCCGTCCCGAGGGCTACTGGAAGCCGGGCACCAAGGTGAACGTGCACTACCGGCTGAAGAGCGTGGAGATCGCTCCGGGCGTCTACGGCGGCTCGGACCGGGACGAGCCCTTCACGATCGGGCGATCCCAGATCTCGACGGTTGACGCCGCCGCGCACAAGATGACCGTCGTGCGGGACGGCCAGAGCTCCGACATCGACATCACCTCCGGCTCGGACGACCACCCCACCTGGAACGGCACCATGACCGTCATGTCCAAGGAGGGCACGGTGCGGATGCAGTCCAGCACCCTGCCCGGCATGACCGGCGCGCCCTACGACCTCCAGGTGCCGCACTCGATGCGTCTCACCACCTCCGGCACGTACGTGCACGGCAACTGGTGGGCCAGGAACAGCATCTTCGGTGGCGACAACGTCAGCCACGGCTGCGTCGGCCTCAAGGACGTCGAGGGCGGCGGGGACTCCACGTCGATGGGCAAGTTCTACGAGAGCTCGATCATCGGGGACGTGGTGATCGTCAAGAACTCCATCAAGAAGGAGAAGCTCGACCCCTCGAACGGGCTGAGCGGCTGGACCCTCCCGTGGAGCGCCTGGTAGGACGGCCGGGGGTCAACTCGGGCTTGACGGAGCTCGGCCCGGGGCGACCCCCTCCTTGCTTCCGGCATATGCCGACCCGGGGGAGATCGTTTGCTCATTGTCCGTACGCGGCTGCTTGCGTTCCGCAATGATGGTCCGCATGGCGGGTTGGGGCGAAACAGATCAGTCATCGGTTCCCGGGGCCGGCACGGTCGCCGAGGCGTCCTGGATCGACGTCCAGGGAGCGCTCTCGGCGCTGGAGCGGCTCAGCTCCGAGGAGCTGCAGGAGCTGTATTCCGGCAGGCTGTGCGACCAGTCCTCGCCGAGTGAGGTCCGGCTGCCGTCCCGGCCGGAGTCGGGCCCAGTGGCCCGGCGGCTGGTGCTGTCCGTCCTGGAGTCCTGGGACCTCCACCAGTACCTGGAGGCCGGGGAGTTGCTCACCAGTGAGCTGGTGTCCAACGCGGTACGGCACGCCGCGGGGCGCACCATCGGTCTGCACGTCAGCCGCAAGCCGGGCTGGCTGCGGATCGAGGTCCGGGACTCCTCCCGGGCGCTGCCCTGCATGATCCTCGCCGAGCCCAGGCCGGTCAACGAGCGCGGGCGCGGGCTGAGGATCGTCGACGACCTCGCCGACCGCTGGGGCGCGGACCTGCTGCCGCGGGGCAAGGGGGTCTGGTTCGAGCTCAAGGTGCGCGAGCGGCACTGAGCGGCACGGGCCGTCCGGCCCGGAAAACACGCAGGGCCCCCGGATTCGCCGTGGTCCGGCGGAGGGGGCCCCTGCAAGTCATCGCGCGGCCAAGGGGGTGCGTGTCGCGCGATGGGCGTCGGCAGTGCCAGGTCGGGCCCGCCGAAGTTCGATGCCTTGACTATTGCACGGATCTCAGCATGTGGGCAAACCGGGCGGCTTGGATTGCAAGGTTTGTAACCTACTTCACCTTTGGATTTTGCATACGTTAACGCCGCTACCTGTGAATATTCACGATCTCGGAGATGTGATCACCGCTTCGCGGGCGCGGGCGGCGTGTGCCCGGACGGTGGCCGGCGAGAGCCCCCGGCGGGTCGGTGGGGCCTTGGGGGTGCCACGGCAGGCGCGGCAGAGGCCGCCCAGGAGGGCGTGCGGGCGGCAGGGGGCCCGGCAGCCGGTGCACTCGATGATCCGGATGGGCTGCTGCTGAGGGAGCGGGCGCTCCGGGGGCATCTTGTCGAGCAGGCGGTGACGGGTGAAGCCGAGCGGGCTGTGGACGCCGTCCGGCGGCAGGCCTGCGGTGAGCGCGGCCGTGAAGAGGGCGGACGTGGCGCCCCGGGCCAGCCACTCGGCGGCGAGCGGTTCGAGGGCCGCGCAGTCGGCGGCCGAGAGGGCGAGGCGGGTGTCCGCGACGCCGAGGCCGGCGAGGGCGGCATAGGCGGCCGAGGCGGGGGGCGTGCGGTTGAGCGTTCGCTCCTGCGGGGGATCCGGCGCGGTGGCCGTTGACGCCTCGCCCGTGGCGAGGAAGCGCCCCCACCAGGCGTCGGAGCGAGGGGTGCGGGAGAAGTAGGTGCGGAACACCCATCGGCAGTCCTTGGAGCTGATGCGCTCCCGGACACGGCGCAGGTGACCTGCGGCGGAGAGGTTGTTGAGGGCCGTACGGCACGCCATCTGCCCGTAGTGGGGCTGGAGGGCGGCGAGCGTTTTGACGTCCATGGCGGCGCCGTCGGGCAGGTGGTCGACGAGCGAGGCGAGGTACGCCTCGCGCGCCGGGAGGTGGGTGAAGTCGCTCGCGGCGCGGGGGTGTTGGTCCGGGGCGGACTGCTTGCCGTACCCGGGCGCGGCCATGGCGGTACAGTCGTGGGTAGCCACAGGATCGACTCGCATTCGATCGTGTCGGTCAGACCCCCGTTCGGTGTTGGTAGCACCGGCGGGGGTTGTTTCGTTGGTGCGCACGCTACACGGCGCGACGAGCCATGGTGAAGTCGTGACGATTAGTCATATCTGCTGCGTGCAAGGGTGGTTGGAAGGTGGTTACCCATCCATTCCACTAAGGGGTCACTCGGGCTTGGTGGCTTGAGCTTCGGGCGCGAAGGCGACGAAGGCGGACCACGCCTCGGGGGAGAAGGTGAGGCTCGGGCCGGCCTTGTCCTTGGAGTCCCGGACGTGGACGGCGGAGGGGGAGTGGGCGACCTCGACGCAGTTGCCACTATCGAGGTCGCTGTGGCTGGAACGGAACCACGGCATGGCGACGTTCATAGTTGCTCCAGTGTCTTTCGGATGAGCTGTGCTGACTCCCGTGGGTTCAGGGCCTGGGAGCGGATCATTGCGTGGCGTCGGCTGAGCGCGCCCACGAGTTGCGGTTCGGAGTGGAGGGCGTTCGTCATGTGCGTCTCAACGTACGCATACTGCTCATTGTTGATCGTTTCCAAGATTGTGAGCGATCCCGGCAGTCCGGAAGGGCTCACCTGCGCGATAGGTACGATCTGGATCCGGATGTTGCGTGAGTCCTCGAACTCAAGCAGCCGGTGGAGCTGCTCCTTCATGACCTCCTTGCCGCCGATGGAAACATGGAGGGCCGCTTCGTAGATGGTGAAGCTGAACAGCACCTCGGGCTCCATGAGCCGCTCTTGTCGATTGAGGCGAAACGCCAGGCGCTCCTCAATGATGGCACTGCCCACGGGTGGCATGTGGTGGCTGAGAAGAGTCCTGGCATAGTTCTCGGTCTGCAACAAGCCTGGAATGTGAAGGGCTTCGTAGAAGTAGCAGGCAGCTGCCTCCTTCTCGACATCAAAGAAGGCATCACTGCGCGCTGGCCTGACCTCCGGTAGGAGGTACGGGTGGGCTGCTGCCAACATCCCCTTCGCATTGCACAACTCATCTGCCACCTGAAGCAACTTGAGCGACGGCTTTCGCCTCCCCGCCTCCATCGACCGCACGCTCTCGATGTCGTAGCAGGCCGCCGCACTCAACTGCTCCCGGGTCACGCCCGCTTGGGCACGCCACCGCTTGAGCTGGTCGCCGCAGTACTTCCACGACATCGGGTTTTCCTTCGGAGTGCTCACGGCCCGGTGCCCCTCCCTGCCCTGGTCACAGGGCGGTTCAAGCTCTCGCTGTACCAGCGGTGTAACTGCTGAGGCTATGCCCGCCCGCCGACCCTTGAAGGGTGAAATGGCCGAACTCAGCCCTTGTGAGTGAAGCCGTCCGTATACCCCTCCAAGGACTCTGATGCTCACTCAGCCCGTCGACGCCGTCGAGTGGATGTTCCCCCGCCTGCCCCGCAGTGCCGGCCGTGCCCGGATCCGCTTCCTCCGGATGGCCTTCGAATGGGAGGTGCCCGTCGAATCGGCGGAGACCGCGCTGATCCTCCTCAGTGAGCTCGTCTCCAACGCCTGCCGCCATGCCCGCTCCCCGCGTGACCGGATGATCGGCGTGCGCGTTCTCCTCCCCACCTGCTCCCTGCTCCGGATCGAGGTCTCCGACGCGAACCCCGAGCTCCCGACCCTCCGCCAGGCGGCCCTCGACGACGAGTCCGGCCGGGGCCTCGAACTCGTCGCGGCGCTCGCCACCTCCTGGGGCTCCCACGCCCGGGGTGAGGGCTACATCGGCAAGACCACCTGGTGCGAACTCGCCCTCCCCACCCCGGCCAACCCGCACGACTGACCGCCCCCCACCACCTGCGCCGGAAGTCGGCCCGGCCGACTTCCCGCGCAGGTGATGGCAGCCCGCCTCGACGCGGCCGCGCGCAGCGAACCGTCCTGGTACGTGGCGGACCTGCTGATCGATGGAATCCGCTACGCCTACGGGTTCAGCGTGGATGACGACCGGGTGGTCGACGAATGGCTCCACAGCTTCCCCCATGGCAGGAAGCGCAAGATCTTCGAGCGTTCGGTCGACGGCGTGGAAATCGGCGACTCACAGCACCGGCGAGAGCTTGAGCTGGTCGAGAACATCACGGAGCCCAACGTCCTCTTCATGTCCCTCGCGGCGCGCTCACGGCAGCAGGACTTCCGGCCGGTGTACGACTGGTTCGCCCGTAGCCTCCTCTTCAGCCGGCGCATGGGCATGCTCGGCACAGCGCGGATCCTTGAGAACCTGGACCGGCACCCCGAGCTCGTCAGCCTGCTGCAGGCCGCGGACCTCGGAATCGCGGAATGCGGTACGGAGCGTGTGCTGCTTGATGAGGAGGAGTTGCGGAAGCGGTACGGTTCGCGCATCCCACCGCGCATGCTGGCGGAGCTTGAGGAGCGAGGACCGCGTGAGGTCGTGCGCCCGTGGATAGGGCATCGCGGGCGTGACGGGATCGTCAGGATGGATCTGTCCGACGAGTCCGAGGGAACGCAGGCTCTGCTGCGGCAGGCGCCCCGCTTCATGTCGGTGCTCCGATGGGGCGGGACCTTCGTGGTGGATGAAATCGATTCGAGCCTCCACCCCATTCTGACCGCGCGCCTGATCGGGCTCTTCCAGAATTCAGCGACCAACCCGAACGGTGCTCAGCTGATCTTCACCTCCCATGATGCCAGCCTGCTCGGCCGAGCCGACGGTGATGAGATCCTGCGTCGGGATCAGGTCTGGTTCGTGGAGAAGAACGAGTACGGCGAGACCGAATTGTTCGCCCTCGCTGAATTCAAGCCACGCCAGGAGGAGAACCGCGAGCGCCGGTATCTCAGCGGGAGCTACGGCGGTGTGCCGTACATCGACGACAACTTTGCCAGCGCCGTGGCGGCGCGGGGGGACAATGATGGCAAGGGCTGCCAAGCCGAGCGGACGCAAGCGTCCCTGTTTTGACACCTCGCTGACCAGCCAGGCGGGGCAGCGGGAGTCGAGGCAGCGACTCAAGCTGCTGGCTGAACCGGGGAGCGAGCACGAGGTCAATCCCTCCACCGGCATGTGGAAGCTCGCGCTCGCCATCGGAGGCGGTGAGGCACAGCCTTGACGGGTCGGTACGATCGACCCGTGAACCTGTACTGGCACGCCGTGCTGCCACCGCTCAGCGCCTGACGGGCGCGCGCTTCGGTGGCTTGATCCCCTGCGACCCCGGCTCGGCCTGATGGCGGCCGCCGTGGGCCGGTGGCGTGCGTCCGTTCTCGGAACCAGTTCCCGACGGTCTTCGACGACGGAAGTTCACGACTGTGCCGAATCGCTTGTCCTCGCCTGCCCGCCCGGCCGCCCCTGCTCTCCACCACCGCCCGCGCGGCGGCGCGGTGCCGATCCTGATCGCCGCCGTCCTCTGGGGCACCACCGGGACCGCGAGTTCGCTGGCGCCCGGCGGCGCCCCGGCGGCTGGGATCGGGGCCGCCGCCCTGGTGCTCGGCGGGCTGCTGCTGTTCCTCACCGACCGCTCCGCCCGTGAGCTGCCCCGCTCCTGCGGCCCGCGCGACCGGCGGTTGCTCGTGCTCGGCGCGGTCGCGGTCGCCGGGTACCCGCTGACCTTCTACCCGGCGGTGACCCGCACCGGGGTGGCGGTCGCGACGGTGATCGCACTGGGCAGCGCGCCGGTGTTCACCGGGCTGCTCGGGTGGCTCGCCCGGCAGGGGCGGCCGGGTGGGCGCTGGGCCGGGGCCACCGCGCTGGCCGTGCTCGGCTGTGCCGTCCTGGTGCTGGGCCCCGAACTCGCCGGGCGCGGCGCGGCGGTGGACCTGCTCGGGGTGCTGCTGGCGGCGCTCTCGGGGCTCTCGTACGCCGTGTACTCGCTGATCGGCGGGCGGTTGATCGCGGCCGGGCGGCCGTCCGGCGGGGTGATGGGCGCGATGTTCGGCGGCGGGGTGCTGCTGGTCCTGCCGGTGCTGCTCACCGGTGACCCGGCGTGGCTGGCCTCGGTGCGCGGGGCGGGCGTGGTCCTGCACCTGGCGGTGATCACCACGTTCCTCGCGTACCGGCTGTTCGGCCACGGCCTGCGGCACACCACCGCCCAGACGGCCACCACCCTGACGCTCGCCGAGCCCGCCGTCGCCGCCGTCCTGGGGGTGGCAGCCCTGCGCGAGCGGCTGCCCGCCGTCTCCTGGTGCGGCCTCGTCGTCCTGGCCGGCGGGCTGGCCTTCCTGGCCCTGCCGGCCCGCCGGCGGGGCTGAACCCCTCGCCGGGAGGAGGCCCGGCGGCCGGACGGGGGTCAGCCGGTGGCCGCCGGGCACTGGGCGGTGAAGCAGAAGCCGGTGAGCTCCGCGTCGCGGAGGGCCTGGAGGCGGGTGGTCCACTCGCCCTCCGGGCCGGCCACGATGACGGAATAGGCGACGCCGTTCGGGCCGACCAGGATGTGGTCGACCGCCCGCCGGACGGTGCCGGTCTCGGCGTGGTTGTAGGAGTACTCCAGCTCGGCGGTGCCGTTGGCGGTCTGCTCCAGCCGGAGACGGCGGTAGCCCGCGGAGGCCTTGGTCTCCGCGAGGCTGGCGTCGATCGACTTGGCCTGCTCGTACGGGGACTGGGTGGTCATGGAGAACACCTGGACCAGGCTGGACTGGTCCGGGGTCTCGTAGAACGTGGAGCCGTTCTGCTCCCTCCGCTGCCAGCCGTCCGGGACGAGGAGGGTGAAGCCGTTCAGGTCCTGGACCCGGTTGAAGTGCGGTCCGGTGGGGGTCGGCGTGGGTGCCGGGGTGGTGGCCGTGGGGGAGGGCGATCCGGTGGCCGTGGGGGACGGAGAGGAGGAGTGGGAGCCGGATGCCGGGTGGGTGGGCGCGCCCGTCACGGCGGCGGCGCCGACCGGCTTGGTGCCGCCCTCGTGGCGCGTCAGCAGGTACCCGCCGCCGCCCGCGAGCACGCCGACGAGCGCCCCGCCGAGGGCGGCGACCAGCACCCGCCGGGAGCGCCGCTCCCCGGTGGGCGGCGGACCCTCCGGCCGGGGCGCGCGCGGCGTGATCAGCGGAGGGGCCACCGGGGGCGGCGGGGGAAGGGGCGGGGCGGACGGCGGCGGGGGCGTCACCGGAGGCGTCGCGGGGGGAGTCGCCGGGGGCGGCGGTGCCGCGCTGCCCGCCGGTGGGTGGCTCACCCACTGCTGGCTGTTCTTGTCCCAGTACTTGCCGGTCATGGCCGTTCCCCCCGTGGTTACCGATCGCGTTCAGCCCAGGAACTGCTCGATCGCTTGGACGACCGCCAGTGCCGAGGCGAGTCCGGAGACTACCGTGGTCGAGCTCCGCAGGAGATCGCGGAGTCGTTCCAGCCTGGTCCGGGGCGCCGAGCCGGTCTGTTCGAGGGCGGTGTCGACGGCGTCCAGCTCCCGTTCCACCTCGGCCACCCCGTTACCCTCGGCCCGGGTGAACATCGGCAGCTGACCCCGCAACTCGCGGACCGCTGCCAGGAGTTCGCGGGCCGGGGCGGTGAGGCGGGTCGAGGCGTCGACGGCCGTCGCGTGCTCCCCGGCGGCGACCGCCCCGCCGGTCATCGCACCGATCGACACCCCGCCGGGTGCCGGGGCGGGCACCGTCAGGCCGCTCAGGTCCGGCAGCGGTTCGGACACCCCGGCCCGCTGCGAGCGGTCCTCCGCGCGGGCACCGGCGCCCGAGGCGACGGCTCCGCCGGTCATCGCGCCGATCGACACCCCGCCGCCGGGCGGTGCCGGGGGAGTCTCCTCCTCGTCGTGCCGCATGTTCTGCTCCTCGTTCATCCGAAGTCCCGACTCCCTGTTCCTGTCGGCGGATCCACCGCCCGCCTAGGAGGGCTTGCCTCCGGCGGGCGGTGCCGCCGGGGCGCCGCCCGACTGCGCGGTGCCCCCGTTGGTGGCGACGGCGCCGCCGCTCATCGAGCCGATGTGGATCCCGCCCTGCATCACCTGGATCACGGTCTGCTCGAAGCGGTCGGTCTCGTACCCGGTCTGCTCGAGTGCGACGCGCACGCCCTCGAGGATCCGTTCCTCGATCGACTTCAGGTACCGGCTGACGTCCAGCTCCTGGAAGATCGACACGGTCGACGAGGTGGCGACCTCGCGCAGCGAGACGACCGGCCGGGCGGCCACCAGCAGCAGGTCGTCCTCGGCGGTGCCGCCCGCCGCCCGGCCGCCTCCCGGGTGCAGCAGCGAGCGGAGCGCGGCCGGTCCGGCGGTGAACGCGGACGTCGCCGGGGCACGGCGGCCCGGTCGGGCGCCCTGCTGGGCCACCGCGTCCGCGAGCAGCTCGTACTCGCGGAGGACCGGCCCGAGCACGTGCGGGACGACCTCGACCATCAGCAGGTTCCCCTGGGTGTGCACCCGCAACTGCACGGTCAGCACCAGCTGCTCGTCCCAGGCGCCGACCCGCACCCGCAGGAAGTGCCGGCGCCGCTCGCCGCCCTCGTCCACCGCCTCGGCGATGTGCCGGGCGACCTCCTCGGGCGTGCGCAGGACCTCGCCGCGCGCCGGACCGCACGGGAGGTAGACGACGTGCTCGATCTCCAGGTCCTTCAGCCGGTCCAGGCTGGTCTCGCCGGCGGCCTGTCGCAGGGCCGCCAGGCGTGGGATGACCAGGTCGAGGACGGCCCGGCCGGTGAGACCGCCCTCGGGGGCCACCGGACCGGTCTTGCGCCGCTTCAGCTCCAGGGTGAACGACCAGATGCTGAAGGGGAACCCGAAGCCGAGGAAGGGGTCGGCCGGGTCGTAGACCACGAGCTGCGAGTACTGCTCGCCGCCGATGGACTGCCGCAGCCGCTGGTAGCGCGCCCGGGCGGGCAGTCGGCGGGTGGGCTGCCGCCGGAACTCGTCGCGGGTCAGCTCCTTGCGGATGGTCTGGGCGACCAGCAGGCGGTGCCCGCCGACCGTCGCGGCGAGCGCCAGCGGGAACAGCACGCCCGCTGTCCTCGACTCCTTCAGCGCGAGCAGCGCCACGACCCAGTAGAGGATCTGGGCGAGCGCGGCGAGCGCGGAGAGGAGCCCCGTGGCGGCACGGCGGGCGCCGGCCTCCTGGGGATCGCCGGAGGCCCTGGACGCCTGGGGCGCCGCGGCTGTCGTGTGCGAGGCGGGGGCGTAGAGCGCGTGGTCCCGGACCTCCGCGGGCTTGGTGTACCAGGACAGCAGGCTGACCAGGACGTAGAGGAAGGCGAAGTTCGCCGCGAACGGTGTGAGGAAGTGGGCGATCGTGCCGAACACGACCTCGGTCACCGTCGCCCGTCCGTACGCACCGAGCGAGTACCCGCCGCTGAGCCGGTCCGCGTACGACGACCAGTAGCTGCCGGACGGCGGGTCGTCGATCAGTGGCTGGTACTCGGCGTAGAGGAAGCCGAGCCAGATCGCGGCGAGCAGCGCGCCGGTGCGGAGCTCCAGCGCCCGGGCCCGGAGGGCGTGCGCGAGGACGGTGACCAGGTCGAAGCCCAGGGACGGCGGGACGGACCGCTCGTCGTGCTCGACCAGTTCGGTGATGACGCGCCGCCGGTAGTCCGGGTCGAGGTACACCCCGGCGCAGAGCAGCCGGGTGGCCTCGGACTTCTCGAACGGCGAGGTCGGTGGTGGCGGCGGAGACGGCTCGGTGGACGGTACGGGCGGCTCGGCGGGCCGCACCGGCCCGGGCTGAAAGGTCATCCGCCTCCCCCTCTGGCGTGAACCGACTGGCCGAGATTATGGACCCCCTGACGGGCCGTCGGAAGGTAAAAATGCGAAAGCCCCCGGGCGGAGGGGAGCTCCACCCGGGGGCCGGGGCGCACCGGACCGGCGCACGGTCAGCGCACGGTCCGGTGTCCGGTTCCGTGCCTGGTCAGCACTCGATGACGTTCACGGCGAGGCCGCCGCGCGAGGTCTCCTTGTACTTGATCTTCATGTCGGCGCCGGTCTCCTTCATCGTCTTGATCGCCTTGTCCAGCGAGACGTGGTGCCGCCCGTCGCCGCGCAGCGCCATCCGGGCCGCGGTGACGGCCTTGACCGACGCCATGCCGTTGCGCTCGATGCAGGGGATCTGGACCAGGCCGCCGACCGGGTCGCAGGTGAGGCCGAGGTTGTGCTCGATACCGATCTCGGCGGCGTTCTCGACCTGCTCGGGGGTGCCGCCGAGGACCTCGGCGAGGCCGCCCGCGGCCATCGAGCAGGCCGAGCCGACCTCGCCCTGGCAGCCGACCTCGGCGCCGGAGATGGAGGCGTTCTCCTTGAACAGCATGCCGATGGCGCCGGCCGCGAGGAGGAAGCGGACGATGCCCTCGTCGTCGGCGCCCGGGATGAAGTTCAGGTAGTAGTGCAGTACGGCCGGGATGATCCCCGCCGCGCCGTTGGTCGGTGCGGTGACCACCCGGCGGCCGGAGGCGTTCTCCTCGTTGACCGCCATCGCGTAGAGGGTCACCCACTCCATCGCGTTGGCGGGCCCGATGCCCTCGGCACGCAGCGTCCGCGCGGCCGCGGCCGCCCGGCGGCGGACCTTGAGACCGCCCGGCAGGATGCCCTCGCGGGTCATGCCGGCCCGCACGCACTCCTGCATCACGGACCAGATCTCCAGCAGCCCGGTGCGGATCTCCTCCTCACTGCGCCAGGCCTTCTCGTTCTCCAGCATCAGGCCGGAGATCGACAGCCCGGTCTCGCGGGTGAGCCGCAGCAGCTCCTCGCCGGTGCGGAAGGGGTAGCGCAGCGCGGTGTCGTCCGGCTTGACCCGGTCGGCGCCGATCGCGTCCTCGTCGACGACGAAGCCGCCGCCGACCGAGTAGTAGGTCTTCTCCAGCAGCGTGGAGCCGTCGGCGGCGAAGGCCCAGAGGGTCATCCCGTTGGCGTGGTACGGCAGCGAGCGGCGGCGGTGCAGCACCAGCTGGCTGTCGGGGTCGAAGCCGATGGGGTGCTCGCCGAGCAGGTTGATCCTCTTCTCGGCGGTGATCCGCTCGACGTCCTTGTCGGCCTGGTCGACGTCGACGGTGCGGGGTGAGTTGTTCTCCAGGCCGAGCAGGACGGCCTTCGGCGTGCCGTGGCCGTGGCCGGTGGCGCCGAGCGAGCCGTACAGCTCGGCGCGCACGGCTGTCACCTGGGCCAGCAGGCCTTCGGACCGCAGTCGGCGGGCGAACATGCGGGCGGCGCGCATCGGGCCCACGGTGTGGGAGCTCGACGGGCCGATGCCGATGGAGAAGAGGTCGAAGACACTGATGGCCACGGAGGACGTCCTTGTCTGGTCTCGTGGAGGAACGGGCGGGCGGGGGGCCGACACGGGTCGGGGCACCGCGCGCACTACCAAGTGTGCGCGGTGCCCCGGGGTCCCAGCTGCCGTGGCGGGGTGAGGCCGGTCACTCCGCCCGGACGATCACGGGAGTGATCAGAGGTTGGGGTACAGCGGGTACTTCTCGGCCAGCGCGGTGACGCGGGCCTTCAGCGCGGAGGCGACGGTCTCGTCGAAGGCGGGCTTGAGCGCCTCGGCGATGATGTCGGCGACCTCGCGGAAGTCCTCGGCCTGGAAGCCGCGGGTGGCCAGGGCCGGGGTGCCGATGCGCAGGCCCGAGGTGACCATCGGCGGGCGGGGGTCGTTCGGGATGGCGTTGCGGTTGACCGTGATGCCGACCTCGTGCAGCCGGTCCTCGGCCTGCTGGCCGTCGAGCTGGCTGTTGCGCAGGTCGACCAGGACCAGGTGGACGTCGGTGCCGCCGGACAGCACGGACGCGCCGGCCTCGGCGACGTCCTCCTGCAGCAGGCGCTCGGCCAGGATGCGCGCGCCCTCCAGGGTGCGCTGCTGGCGCTCCTTGAACTCCTCCGAGGCCGCGACCTTGAAGGCGACCGCCTTGCCGGCGATCACGTGCTCCAGCGGGCCGCCCTGCTGA
This sequence comes from Kitasatospora sp. NPDC023120, assembly GCF_055560835.1. Classification (NCBI taxonomy): domain Bacteria; kingdom Bacillati; phylum Actinomycetota; class Actinomycetes; order Kitasatosporales; family Streptomycetaceae; genus Kitasatospora; species Kitasatospora sp. NPDC023120. The sequence goes on from NZ_JBVHHY010000008.1 coordinate 146,743, forward strand.
CCGGGGAAGACCGCGGAGTTGATCTTCTTGGCGTACTCGGCCTTGGACAGGATGACGCCGCCGCGCGGGCCGCCCAGGGTCTTGTGGGTGGTGGTGGTGACCACGTCCGCGTAGGGCACCGGGTTGGGGTGCAGCCCGGCGGCCACCAGGCCGGCGAAGTGCGCCATGTCCACCATGAGCAGCGCGCCGACCTCGTCGGCGACCCGGCGGAACTCGGCGAAGTCCAGCTGGCGCGGGTAGGCGGACCAGCCGGCGATGATCAGCTTCGGCTGGTGCTCCTTGGCGAGGCGCTCGACCTCGGCCATGTCGACCTGGCCGGTCTTCTCGTCCACGTGGTACGCGACCACGTTGTAGAGCTTGCCGGAGAAGTTGATCTTCATGCCGTGGGTCAGGTGACCGCCGTGGGCCAGGTTCAGGCCCAGGATGGTGTCGCCCGGCTGGATCAGCGCGAACATCGCGGCGGCGTTGGCCTGCGCGCCGGAGTGCGGCTGGACGTTGGCGTGCTCGGCACCGAACAGGGCCTTGATGCGGTCGATCGCGATCTGCTCGACCACGTCGACGTGCTCGCAGCCGCCGTAGTAGCGGCGGCCGGGGTAGCCCTCGGCGTACTTGTTGGTGAGCACCGAGCCCTGGGCCTCCATGACCGCCACCGGGGCGAAGTTCTCGGAGGCGATCATCTCCAGGGTGGTCTGCTGGCGGTGCAGCTCGGCGTCGACCGCGGCGGCGATCTCCGGGTCGAGGGCGTGCAGGGACTGGTTGAGAACCGTCATGGTGTGTTCTTCCCGGTGGAGGAGGAAAGGGGGCCACGGTGGGGGCGGGCCGACGCGCGCGCGGCCCGCCCGGTCACCAGCGGGTCAGGCCTTGATGAAGGTGTTGTACTCGTCCGCGCTGAGCAGCTTGCCGGCGGACGCCACACGCACCTTGAACAGCCAGCCGCCCTCGAAGGGGGCGCTGTTGACCAGGCTGTTGTCGTCCAGGACGTCCTGGTTGACCTCGACGACCTCACCGGTCACCGGGGAGTACAGGTCGCTGACCGACTTGGTCGACTCCAGCTCGCCACAGGTCTCGCCGGCGGTCACCTCGTCGCCGACCTCGGGCAGCTGCACGTAGACGATGTCACCGAGCGCGTCCGCGGCGTGCTGGGTGATACCGACGGTCGCGGTCTCGCCCGCGGCGGCGGTGGTCAGCCACTCGTGCTCTTCGGTGTACTGCAGGTGCTGGGGGTTGCTCATGGCGTCATTCTCCAGGATGGGAAGCGGGTACGACGAAGCGGGCCGCCGCTCGGACGGCTTCGACGTGCGGATATGGGGGAAAGGCGGGTGCGCGCTCGGTCAGCGGGCGCGCTTGTAGAACGGCAGCGCCACGACCTGGACCGGCTCGTGCTTGCCGCGCACGTCCACCGCGACGGTGGTGCCGGGGGTGGCGTGGGCCGCGTCGACGTAGGCCATCGCGATCGGCTGCCCCAGCGTCGGGGAGGGCGCGCCGGAGGTGATCCGGCCGATCGGGGCGCCGTCGGCGGAGACCACGGTGTACTCGGCGCGCGGGACGCGCTTGCCCTCGGAGACCAGGCCGACCAGCACCCGCGGCGGGTTGGTCTCGGCCGCGGCGGCGGCCTGCTCCAGCGCCTTGCGGCCGATGAAGGCGCCGCCGTTGGTGGTCTTGTCGAAGCGGACGACCCGGCCCAGGCCGGCGTCGAACGGGGTGAGGTCGGTGGACAGCTCGTGCCCGTACAGCGGCATGCCCGCCTCCAGGCGCAGCGTGTCGCGGCAGGACAGGCCGCACGGGATCAGGCCGCGGCCCTCGCCGGCGGCGGTCAGGGCCTGCCAGATCGGCTCGGCGTCGACCGGGTGGCAGAAGATCTCGAAGCCGTCCTCGCCGGTGTAGCCGGTGCGGGCGAGCAGCACGTCGCGGCCGGCCACCTGGGCCGGGAGGATCGCGTAGTACTTCAGGCCGGGCAGGTCCGCGTCGGTGGTCTCGGCCAGGATCGCGGTGGACTCCGGGCCCTGGACGGCGATCAGCGCGTAGGTGTCGCGGTCGTCGGTGACGACGGCGTCGAAGCCCTTGGCGCGGGCGATCAGCTCGTCGAGGACCAGCTGGGCGTTGGAGGCGTTGGCGACGACCAGGAAGGCGTCCTCGCGCAGGCGGTAGACGATCAGGTCGTCCAGGATGCCGCCGTCCTCGGCGCAGATCATGGTGTAGCGGGCGCGCAGCACGCCCAGCGCGGAGACGAAGCCGACCAGCGCGTGGTCCAGCATCTCGCCGGCCTGCGGGCCGGTGACGGTGATCTCGCCCATGTGGGAGAGGTCGAACAGACCGGCCTTGGTGCGGACGGCGAGGTGCTCCTCGCGCTCGCTGCCGTAGCGCAGCGGCATGTCCCAGCCGGCGAAGTCGGTCATGGTCGCGCCGAGGGCGCGGTGCAGCGCGTCGAGCGCGGTCAGGCGGAGGGACGACATGGCCAGGAACTCCTCGGTCGGGGCACTCAGGGGTGCACGCGCCGGACCGGTCCCGCTCGGGGCCGACCCTGCGCGCGGGCATGCGGCGGCGTGGGTCTCCCCATCTGTCGTCGAACCTGAGAGCTTCACCGCCGCCGGCCCGCAGCTGTTTCCAGCTTGGAGGACAGCATGGCGGCTTGCACCGTGGGTGGGCGCGCGACAGGGCCGTGCGCCGCTTTCCAGATGTGCCTAACCCGTGCGGTAGGGGGGCCTGAGAGATTCCGGGGAGGACTTGCTCCTTCGGCGCCGGCTGTGCCGCTGGTGCGGCACTCCGGGCTCTCCCGCGCGGGTTCGAGCGGCCGGTATGGAGTTGTGGGGGCCCGCGGCGCATGCCGTCGGACGCGGACATCATGGCACGTCCCGGGCGAGGAGGGGAGGGGGGACCCGGTCACACGGCTCGGGACCGAACACGAGCCCTAGGGAGAGCCTCCTCGGGCCCTAGACTGCTCCGCGTCGGCGCAGCAGAGGGCGGCCGAGCGGCAGAGGGCGGGATCGGCGGCGCATGGGGTACCCGGTGGAACAGCAGCAGGGGTGGGGCGGTCCGGAGGCGGCGCCGGCGGGCGGCTCGTGGCCGGCCAACGAGCTGGAGCAGGTGCTGACCGCGGCCCTGGGCGACCCGGGCGCGACGCCGCGGGTGATCGAGGTGCTGGCCCGCAGCCAGGTGTGGGTGCCGCTGCCCGCCGGGGCGGACCCGCAGGGGCAGTCGCTGGACCTGCCGACCATCGAGCTGGCCGGTGACCCGTACGTGCCGGTGTTCTCCTCGCAGGAGGTGTTCCTGCAGCAGGCGCCCGGGATGGCCTTCGCGATCGCGCCGGTCTGGGAGTTCGCCCGCGGGCTGCCGCTGGGCGTGGGCATCGCGGTGAACCCGGAGGCGCCGGTGGGCATCCCGGTGCCGCCGCAGGGTGTGGCCGAGCTGCGCCGCGGTCCGCGGGACGACCGCTGGGACGGAGCCGAGGACCAGGCGGCGCCGACCGGCGGTCGGGTGGCGCTGCGCGAGCCCGTGGCGGGCGAGGACCCGGAACACTTCCTGGCCGCCTGCCGGGCCGAACTGTCGGCCCTTCCCGGGGTGTTGACCGCCCGCCGGGCGCTGGCCAGCATCGAGGGCGAGCCGACCGTGATGTTCGTGGGCGTCCAGTTGGATCCGGCGGCCCCGGCCGACCCGGCCGCGGTGAACGACGCGCTCGGCCGGGCGCTGGGAACCGCGCCGCTGCCGGGCGGCGTCCACCTCGTACTGCTCGACCTCGCCGACGACCCGGTGGTCGAGTGGCTGCTCACCCGGGTAATGCCTTTCTACACGCGGGTGTGAGCGGGTTCGTATCAGAGGCACGTCGCCGTGGCGGTGGCCGGTGCCGCGCCATAGGGTGCGTGCAGACGGCCGACGGGCCGGCGGGTTCGAGGAAAGAGGCGCGGCGAGGTGGGCGCATGAGTGCGGGAACGGGAGCGGGCGGGCCCTGGGGCCAGGCACCGGCCGGGCGCCCGGGAGCGGATCCGGGCGTGCTGGAGCACGCCCTGCGCGAGGTCGCGCCCGAGCGCTACGACGCGTACGAGCGGCTGCTGCACGCGCTGGCGGACGGCCGGGTCTGGATGCTGCTCTGGCACGGCACGCCGGGCAGCCCGGAGGCACAGTACGGGAACATGGAGATCAGCGGCCACGGCTACGCGCCGGCCGTCACCTCGCCCGAGCAGCTGGCCGCCTCCGGCTGGGCACGGGCCCACGAGGTCATCTCCGGCCGTGAGATCGCCGCTTCGCTGTACCGCACCCGCTGGGGCCTGTGGCTCAACCCGCACGCCCCCGGCGGCGGCGTCGGCGTGCCCTGGGCGGACCTGCGGCGGATCGCCGCGGGCCTGGACCGGCTGCCCGCCGGTCCGCTGAAGCTGAGCGAGCCGCAGCTCAACGCCCAGCAGTTCTTCGCGCTGCTGGAGCGGCAGGCCGGCGAGGTGCGCGCGGTACGGGCGCTGCGCCGGGCCTGGGTGCAGCCGGCGGTGGGGGAGCCGTACCTGGCGATCGGTCTGGACCTGTACGAGAGCTCGCCGCCGGCGGTGGAGGCGGTGCGCGCGCTGATGCAGCGGGCGATCGCGGTGGCCCCGGAGGGGCTCGCGGTGTCCACCGTGGCGATGTCGGACGAGTACGACCCGGTGGCGCTGTGGATGCGCGCCAACTCGCGGCCGTTCTTCGACCGGGAGGCCGGACGCCCGGCGACCGGTCCGTACCCGCCGGTGCCGCCGCCCGCGTACCCGGGGCAGTCGATGCCGGGGCAGCCGACACCGGGGTGGGCGTACGGCACGCAGCCGCCCGCGCCGGGCTGGCAGCAGCAGCCCCAGCACGCCCAGCGGCCGTGGCCCGGCTACCCCGGGCGTTGATTGCCGCGCTCCTTCTCGCCTAAATCCCACCGCGAAGCCGACTTGATTGTCCGTCAAGTCGGCTTCGATGCTTTCGGGGCGAATTTCCGAGTGTGGGCGTCCGGTTATCTTGACATGCCTGTTACAGCCATGTGAAGAGTGATATGCCGGTGACAGGTGAGGTGCATGCCTGCAGATCACAGTTGGGCATCTGTCGGTTGTCAGGTCTGGCGTAAGACAAGTCGCATGGCAGAGAGTTCTGCGCAACGCACCGCGCATTGGAACCCCACAAAGGTGAGCGCGCACGCCGACCCGCTCGTCCACGCGAAGCCCATCCCGCGTGGCGGCAGTGCCTGTGCACGACGCACTGCCGCGAACACCCGCTCCTCCTAGCACCTTTCGCACGTCCGCAGCCGCACCGCCGAAGCCGGCGACCGGCACCCGTGGGCCGGCCACCGTCGGCGAGGGGACCAACTGACACCATGACCGCATCCGTGACCACCGCCGGGAACGAACCGGAGGCAGCAGCCCCCGCCGGCCCGGCCAAGAAGATCGAGGGCCGCTCCCTCGGCCAGATCGCCTGGACCCGCTTCAAGCGGGACAAGGCCGCCGTCGCCGGCGGCGTCGTGGTGATCCTGCTGATCCTGCTCGCCCTGCTGGCCAAGCCGATCGAGGCGATGTTCGGGCTCGACCCGGACGCCCTCAACCAGGACCTGCTGGACGCCAACCTCGGAGGTCTGCCGTTCGGCGACTGGGGCGGCATGAGCCTGGACCACCCGCTCGGCGTCGACCCGCTGCAGGGCCGCGACCTGCTGACCCGCGTCATCGAGGGCTCCTGGGTCTCCCTGCTGGTCGCATTCGGCGCGACCGTGCTGTCCAACACCATCGGCACCGTGCTCGGCGTCATGGCCGGCTACTACGGCGGCTGGGTGGACACGCTGATCAGCCGCGTCATGGACGTCTTCCTCGCCTTCCCGCTGCTGCTGTTCGCGATCGCGATCTCGACCTCGCTGCAGGGCGGCGCGTTCGGCCTGCACGGCCTCCCGCTGCACATCATGGTGCTGATCTTCGTGATCGGCTTCTTCAACTGGCCCTACATGGGCCGGATCGTGCGCGGCCAGACGCTCTCGCTGCGCGAGCGCGAGTTCGTCCACGCGGCCCGCAGCCTCGGGGCCCGCGGCCCGTTCATCCTGTTCAAGGAACTGCTGCCCAACCTGGTCGGTCCGATCCTGGTCTACTCGACCCTGCTGATCCCGACCAACATCCTCTTCGAGGCGGGGCTGAGCTTCCTCGGCGTCGGCATCCAGCCTCCGCAGGCCTCCTGGGGCGGGATGCTCCAGGACGCGATCCGGTACTACCAGGTGGACCCCCAGTACATGGTGGTCCCCGGTCTGGCGATCTTCATCACCGTGCTCGCCTTCAACCTGCTCGGCGACGGGCTCCGCGACGCCCTCGATCCCAAGAGCAACTGACGCGTCGTCAGGACCCTCCCTCCTCCACATCCCCAAGGGGTTGATCTCACCCATGCGTAGGTCCCGTACCGTCGCCCTGACCGCGGCGGCCGCCGCCGCGGTCCTGGTCGTCACCGGCTGCAACAGCTCGTCGAAGGGCGGCTCCTCGTCGTCCTCCGCTTCGGGCGCCGGCGCCGACGCGGCCACCAAGAACATCGTCAACGCCTCGGACAAGAAGGGCGGGACGGTCACCTTCGAGATGAAGGGCACCCCGGACTCGCTCGACCCGGGCAACACGTACTACGCGTACATCTACAACTTCTCGCGCCTGTACGCGCGGCCGCTGACCACCTTCAACCCGGCCGCCGGCGAGGAGGGCAACAAGCTCGTCCCGGACCTCGCGGAGTCGATGGGCCAGCCCAGCGCGGACGGCCTGACGTGGACGTACAAGCTGCGCAAGGGCCTGAAGTACGACGACGGCACCCCGATCACCTCGAAGGACGTCAAGTACGCCATCGAGCGCTCCAACTTCGCGCCGGACGTGAACTCCAACGGCCCGACCTACTTCCACGACCTGCTGGTCGACAACCCGACGCCGTACGCGGGCCCGTACAAGGACAAGGAGGGCGACCTCAAGTCCATCGAGACCCCGGACGAGACCACGATCGTCTTCCACCTGCAGCACCCGTTCGCGGACTTCGACTACCTGGTCAGCGCCCCGCAGACCGCGCCGGTCCCGCAGGCCAAGGACACCGGTGCCGACTACGTGAAGCACATCGTGTCCTCGGGCTCCTTCAAGTTCGAGTCCTACGAGGACGGCAAGCAGGCCGTCCTGGTGCCGAACACCAACTGGGACAAGAGCACCGACCCGATCCGGAAGCAGCTTCCGGACAAGATCGTGCTCAAGATGAACATCGACCAGGCCACCATCGACAAGGACCTGCTGGCCGGCAACGCCCAGGTCGACCTGGTGGGCCAGGGCGTCGACCCGCAGACCCAGGCGCAGATCCTGCAGAACCCGAAGCTGAAGGCCAGCACCGACAACGCCTACGGCGGCCGCCTGGCCTACCTGGCGATCAACACCAAGGTCGCGCCGTTCGACAACGTCGACTGCCGCAAGGCCGTCCAGTTCGCGATCGACAAGGTCTCGGTGCAGACCGCCGAGGGCGGCCCGATCCGCGGCGCCGTCGCCAACACGGTGCTCCCGCCGGACATCCCGGGCCACCAGGACTTCAACCTGTTCGAGACCAAGGACAACAAGGGTGACGAGGCCAAGGCCAAGGACGCCCTGAAGGCCTGCGGCAAGGACAGCATCAACACCGTCATCTCCGCCCGCACGGAGCGCGCCACCGAGGTCGCCGCCGCCACCTCGATCCAGGCCGCGCTGAAGAAGGTCGGCATCAACGCCGAGATCCAGCAGTACCCGCAGGGCAAGTACCTGACCGACAGCGCCGGCGCCCCGCAGTTCACCCAGGACCACAACATCGGCCTGATGATGATGCAGTGGGCCGCGGACTGGCCGACCGGCTACGGCTTCCTGCAGCAGGTCGTCGACGGCCGCGCGATCAAGGCCTCCGGCAACAGCAACCTGTCCCAGCTGAACGACCCGGCGGTCAACAAGCTGATCGACGACGCCGCCGTCAACCCGGACAAGGCCGCCCGCGAGAAGATCTACGCGGACATCGACAAGAAGGTCATGGAGCAGGCGGTCATCGTCCCGCTGACCTACTTCAAGGTCTTCCTGTACCGCCCGGACAGCGCCACCAACGTGGGCTCCAACCCGGCGTTCTCGGGCCAGTACGACTACCTGAACATCGGCACCACCAAGTAAGAGCCTGGCTCCGCATCCCTGAAGGCAGGTGAAGGCAGCGGCGCCCGCCGCCGTCCGGAGGATCCCGGACGGCGGCGGGCCGCCGGAGCCGCCCAACTGTGTTTGCCTACATCATCCGCAGGATCTTCGCGGCGGTGATTCTGCTGCTGGTCGTCAGCGCGGTCACCTTCGCGATCTTCTTCCTGCTCCCGCGCGTCGCCGGCGAGACGGCCGACCAACTGGCCGCCCAGTACATCGGGAAGAACCCCTCCCCGGAGGCGATCGCGGCGGTCAAGCAGAACCTCGGCCTCGACCAGCCGCTGTACGCCCAGTACTGGAACTTCCTCAAGGGCCTGGTCAGCGGCGCCGAGTACAAGTTCGGGCCGGAACCGGCGACCTGCCACGTGCCCTGCTTCGGCTACTCCTTCAAGAACCACCTGGAGGTCTGGCCCGAGCTGTCCAAGCGGATCCCGATCACCATCTCGCTCGCCATCGGCGCGGCCCTGCTCTGGCTGGTCTCCGGCGTCGCCACCGGTGTCGTCTCCGCCCTCAAGCCGCGGTCGATCTTCGACCGGCTCTCCATGGGCGTCGCCCTCGCCGGCGTCTCGCTGCCGGTCTTCTTCACCGGTGCGCTGCTGCTCACGCTGTTCAGCTACGAGTGGCCGATCCTGGACAACCTGCAGTACGTCGACTTCACCGACAACCCGCTGATGTGGGCCCGCAACCTGATCCTCCCCTGGATCTCGCTGGCCTTCCTCTACTCCGCGCTCTACGCCCGGCTCACCCGCGCCGGGATGCTGGAGACCATGAGCGAGGACTACATCCGCACCGCCCGGGCCAAGGGCCTGGCCGAGCGCAAGGTCGTCACCCGGCACGGGCTGCGCGCCGCGCTCACCCCGATCGTCACCATCTTCGGTATGGACATCGGCCTGCTGCTCGGCGGTGCGCTGATCACCGAGCAGGTCTTCTCGCTGCAGGGCGTCGGCCAGTTCGCCGTCCAGGCGATCTCCGACAACGACCTGCCCAAGATCCTCGGCGTCACCCTGCTGGCCGCCTTCTTCATCGTCGTCTGCAACCTCGTGGTCGACCTCCTGTACGCCCTCGTCGACCCCCGGGTGAGGCTCTCGTGACCGAGCTCCAGAAGACCACGGCAGCCGCCGCTTCCGATTCGGCCCCGTCCGGAGACCCGTTCCTGTCCGTGCGCGACCTGCGGATCCACTTCGACACCGACGACGGCCTGGTCCGCTCGGTGGACGGGGTCAGCTTCGACCTGCACAAGGGACGCACCCTCGGCATCGTCGGCGAGTCCGGCTCCGGCAAGTCCGTCACCTCGCTCGGCATCATGGGCCTGCACCGCTCCAAGCGGGCCCGGATCAGCGGCGAGATCCGGCTGAACGGCGAGGACCTGATCGCGGCCGGCCCGGACCGGGTGCGCCAACTGCGCGGCCGCGAACTGGCGATGATCTTCCAGGACCCGCTGACCGCGATGCACCCCTACTACACGGTGGGGCAGCAGATCGTCGAGGCCTACCGGGTCCACCACCCCGAGGCGAACAAGAAGCAGGCCCGGGCCCGCGCGATCGAGATGCTCGACCGCGTCGGCATCCCGCAGCCCGACCGCCGGGTGGACGACTACCCGCACCAGTTCTCCGGCGGCATGCGCCAGCGCGCGATGATCGCCATGGCCCTGGTCAACGACCCCTCGCTGCTGATCGCCGACGAGCCCACCACCGCCCTGGACGTCACCGTCCAGGCGCAGATCCTGGACCTCATCCGCGACCTCCAGGAGGAGTTCGGCTCCGCCGTCATCATCATCACCCACGACCTCGGGGTCGTCGCCGAGCTGGCCGACGACATCCTGGTCATGTACGGCGGCAAGTGCATCGAGCGCGGACCCGCCGAGACCCTCTTCGACGCGCCCGAACACCCCTACACCTGGGGCCTGTTGGGTTCGATGCCGCGCCTGGACCGGGAGCTGCAGGACCGGCTCGTCCCGGTCAAGGGCACCCCGCCCAGCCTGATCAACGTGCCGACGGGCTGCGCCTTCCACCCGCGCTGCCCGTACGCCGCCCTGACCGACGGGCGCTCCACGAGCGAGGTCCCGGTGCTGGCCGAGGCCGCCCCCGGGCACTTCGCGGCCTGCCACCTGCCGGCCGACGAGCGGCACCGCATCTTCGCCGAAGAGATCGCGCCCCGGCTGTGAGCCCGGCCTCGTACCACTTTTCTGGAGAGAACCGATGACGGACACTCAGGCGGCACCGATCCCGTCGCCGGCACCCGCCTCCGACCGCGAGCCGCTGCTGAAGGTGACCGGCCTGACCCGGCACTTCCCGATCCGCAGCGGACTGCTGCGACGCCAGACCGGCGCGGTCCGGGCCGTCGACGGCATCGACTTCACCGTCAACGCCGGCGAGACGCTCGGCGTCGTCGGCGAGTCCGGCTGCGGCAAGTCGACCATGGGCCGACTGGTCACCCGGCTCGACGAACCGACCGGCGGGAAGATCGAGTTCGAGGGCACCGACATCACCCACCTGAGCGTCGGGGCGATGCGGCCGCTGCGCCGCGACATCCAGATGATCTTCCAGGACCCGTACTCCTCGCTGAACCCGCGGCACACCGTCGGCACCATCGTCGGCGCGCCGTTCAAGCTGCAGAACGCGGTGCCGGAGGGCGGGCTCAAGAAGGCCGTCCAGGAGCTGCTGGAGCTGTGCGGCCTCAGCCCCGAGCACTACAACCGCTACCCGCACGAGTTCTCCGGCGGCCAGCGCCAGCGCATCGGCATCGCCCGGGCGCTCGCGCTGAAGCCGAAGATGATCGTCGCGGACGAGCCGGTCTCGGCGCTGGACGTCTCGATCCAGGCGCAGGTGGTCAACCTGCTGGACGACCTCCAGCAGGAACTCGGCCTGACCTACCTGATCATCGCGCACGACCTCTCGGTGGTCCGGCACGTCTCGGACCGGGTCGCGGTGATGTACCTCGGCAAGGTCGTGGAGATCGCCGACCGGGACTCGCTCTACCGCACCCCGATGCACCCGTACACCAACGCGCTGATGTCCGCCGTGCCGGTCCCCGACCCGCGCCGCCGCCAGCGCGCCGGGCGCGAGCGGATCCTGCTCACCGGCGACGTCCCGTCCCCGATCAACCCGCCCAGCGGCTGCCGCTTCCGCACCCGCTGCTGGAAGGCACAGGACATCTGCGCCGGCCAGGAGCCGCCGCTGACGGCGCTGAAGACCGGGCACCAGGTGGCGTGCCACTTCCCCGAGCAGGGCGAGGGGAACGACTAGTCCTGCCCCGAGCAGGGGAGGGGAACGACTAGGCCTGCCCCGAGCAGGGCGAGAGGAACGACCGGCGCCTCCCCGCGCGCTGCTCGGGGCAGGGCCGGCGTCACGTCCACCCGTGGACGAGCTTCCGACGAAGCGATGCGCCGCACCGGACGGCCGAGAACGGCCTTCCAGTGCGGCGCATCGTGCTGCCCGGGACTCGCATCCCGGTTGGGGCGCAGCAGGTCCGATCGGATGTCAGGTATCAGGTGCGGGATCCGCGCCGACGGGCAGCCGGGTCGCCGCGGGCATCGCGAGCCCGGCGGCGAGGAAGACGGCCGCCAGCGCCGCCCAGCCGTACTGGCCGGCCCCGACGACCGTGACCAGCGCGACGGGCGCGGCCACATTGGTGGCTCCACGGCCGATGGCCAGGACCCCCTGGTACTGGCCGGTGGCGTGTTCGGGGGCGAGCTGGAAGCTGAGCCCCCATTCGCCGGAGACCTGGTACATCTCCCCCCAGGTGTGGGCGATCATCCCCAGCCCGAGGAGGCCGGTTGCGACCAGGACGTTCCCCCATCCGGCGGCGCCGTACAACAGGCAGGCGCAGCCGAGGAAGAACCCGCCGAGGCGCGAGATCCGTCCCCACAGGCCCGGGGTGGTGTCGTTGCCCTTGGAGCTGATGTGGACCTGGAAGAACACCACCAGAACCGTGTTCAGCACGATCAGGACGCTGAACAGCCAGGCGGGCGCCTTGGTGTGGGTGACCAGCCACAGCGGAAGGGCGATCTCCATGAGGGCGCCGTTCAGTGACAGCACGGCGTTCAGCCCGGTGAACCGCAGGTACCGGAGGTCCTTGAGCGCTGCCCCGAGCGGCTGCTTCCCGATGTGCGCGGGAGGCTGCTGCCGCACGGGAATCCGGTTCAGCACGAGAGCTGACCCCGCGTAGGCCAGCGCCGCACCGACCACCAACGCCTGGTACGCGGCCCGGGTGTCCAGGTACAGGGCCGCGCCGGCGGCTCCCGCACCCAGCGAGATCCCGATGTTGCTCACGACCTGCTGGTGCGCGCGTGCGGTCACCCGCTCCTCGGACGAGGCGATCAAGGCGACCAGGGCGGGCAGGACCGTGCGGCAGCCCCGCTGCACGATGCCGACCGCGCACGCCGTGACGGCGAACGGCCAGAACGAACCGACCGCCAGGTAACACAGCACCGCCGGCCCCGCGGTGACGGTGAGGACGAGCAGGACTCGCCGCGGCCCGATGCGGTCGGCGAGGTGGCCGATCGGCAGGGCCGCGAGCAGGCCGGCCAGGCTGGCGACCGTGAGCCCGATGCCCACGTCCACGGTCCGCAGACCCACCACCCGCGTGAAGAAGAGCACGCTGACGGTGACGAACAGGCCGTCTCCGAGGGTGGTCAGGAACGTGGAAAGGGTCAGTCCTCGCACCGGCCCGGCCGGAGGAACCGCCTTGGCGAGGGCCAGCCTGGCGGCGCTCGTCCGGGACGGGGGAGCCGCCGTATCCGTTTCCGTCACGCGGGGCCGGCAGTCTGGAAGGTGACCGGCAGCGTGGCCAGGTAACGCATGGTCGCGGTGCGCTGGCGCAGTGGCTCGCTGGCCATCCGCAGGCGCGTGGGGCGCTGCAGAACGGCCCTGATCAGCGCCTGCAACGTCACCTGGGTGAACAGGTTCCCGACACAGGTGTGCGGGCCCCGGCCGAATGCCATGTGCTGATTCGGGGTACGGTCCAGAATGAGCTCGTCAGGTCGGGGGAATTTCTCGGGATCGCGGTTGGCCGCGCCGAAAAGCACCACGACGACATCACCGCGCTTGAGCTGGACGTCTCCGATTGCGGTGGGCTCGGTGACAATGCGGCTGGTCCCCTGCACCGAGGCGTCATATCGCATGAGCTCGTCGAAGCCGCTCGACAGCAGCTCCGGGCTGCGCATCGCCTCGAATTTGTCGGGGTGCTCCAGCAGGGCCAGCATGGCATTTCCGGCACCCGCGACGATCGAGCTGTACCCGGACTGGAAGACCACGCGTACCGTGTTCCGGACGAAGGAATCGGCGACGGCCACATTGTCGCGATTTCCGGCGACATGGGTCAGCAGACCGGGGCTCGGGTTGGCCGTGAACCACGACTCGACCATTTCGCTGAGCCGGCCGCGCGCCTCGATGCCGAGTTTCCTGAGTTCTGCTCCGGTCTCGATTCCGTCCTCGGCGGTCTCGGGCGCCAATCCGGCGTCCATGCTCCGCACGATGGCATCCGATATCGCGGCGAAGGTCCTGACGTCCGGCTGGTCGATGCCCATGAGCTCCGAAATGGTCGCCAACGCGAGCGGCTCGACGACCTCCGACATGAGATCGAACTCCGCCCTGCCCTCCAGGCCGTCGAGCAGCGACCCGACGAGGGCCTCGCCGTGCTCGCCGACAGCCTCCAGGTCCTGGGCGCGGAGGGCGTTCATGAAGAGGCTGCGGAGTGGGCCGTGGTCCGGCGGGTCCAGGGTCTGCAGGCTCAGCCAGGGCTCGGAGACCGACTCGCCGGCGCGCCGCCAGTCCGTCGCGAAGACCTCCGGGTTCTGCAGCACCTGCTGGCAGTCGCGGTATCGGGTCAGCACCCAGCTCTGCATCTTCTCGTGCCAGTGCACGGGTTCCGACGCGCGGAGCTCCGCGTAGACCGGATAGGGATCGGCGAGAGTCGAACTGTCGAGAGGGTCATAGCGAACCGGGAGTTTCATGGACAATTCCTAGGATTCTTGAACCGACCTATGAGGCCCATGCTCCTGCTGGGCCCAAGAGCGTGCGCCGGACCCGGACGGGTCCGGGTCCGGCGCCAAATTCCGCCTTCGATACCGGGCACTGCCTCGGTTCGGGCGATAAAATTAGTCGTTGTAACGCATGGAAATTCACCTACCTGATTTCAATGGCCCGGCCATCGGCGCGGACGGTCGACATATGGACAGCAGGGATGCCGGTACAAGCGGCATCAGGGATTTCAGTCGTTGTAACGCACGGAAGGCTCCTCTCCGGTTTCTCGTGTTCGAAGCCCGAGTGCTTCTCTCGATGGAAATGAAACTACCACCGACATTCGAGTCCGTCTACGAGTCAATTTCCGGGATCAATTTCCCAAATCAGCCAATCCGGGCAAAGGGTGCGCGAAATCCGGAAAGGGTGGCGTGAATTCGTTCCCGATATCAGGCGGCGTGCAGAATTTCGCGAATATGTCGAAATTCCGTGCTCACGTCAAGTCTGTGTGGTAAGGGTGGCGCCGGGTCGGGGCGGCCGGGGGGGTGCGAAGGTCCGGGAGGATACGCGGAGGGAAAGGTTCCGCACAGGTCATAGTTGTGGGGTGACCTCGCAGATCTTCCCCTCCGACGTGCAGCAGTCGCTGGACCTCGTCGGCATCTTCGTCTTCGCCCTCTCCGGGGGCCTGCTCGCCGTCCGCAAGAACATGGACATCTTCGGCATCTGTGTGCTGGCCGAGGTCACGGCCCTCGGCGGCGGGGTGATGCGCGACCTGGTGATCGGGGCGACCCCGGTCGCCGCCTTCACCAACCTCGGCTACTTCGTGACCCCGCTCGCCGCCGCGCTGGTGGTGTTCTTCCTGCACCCCGAGGTCGAGCGGATCAACCGCGCGGTGCAGACCCTGGACGCCCTCGGGCTCGGACTGTTCTGCGTCACCGGCACCGCCAAGGCGCACGACTACGGGCTCGGCGCGGTCGCCGCGATCGCCCTCGGCATGGTGACCGCGGCCGGCGGCGGCGTGATCCGCGACGTGCTCGCCGGGGAGATCCCCTCGCTGCTGCGCTGGGACCGCGAGATCTACGCCGTCCCGGCCCTGGTCGGCGCCGCGCTGGTCGCCCTGCTGATCGGCGCGGATCGGCTCACCGGCCTGACCGGCACCGCCGCCGCGCTCACCGCCTTCGGCCTGCGGATGCTCGCCCTGAAGTACGGCTGGCGCGCCCCGCGGGCCTGGCACCGCAACGGTTCTCGCACCAGCGAGGAGTAGGCGAGCCGCCGTACGCCAGCGAGATCGCCTCCGCCGTGCACAGCAGTTCCGGCACCATCCGGGCCAGCTCGGCCGGGGGCACCTGCCCGGCCGGGGCGCTCAGCGCGCAGGCCGCGACCGTCCGCCCGCCGCTGCCCGCGACCGGCGCGGCCACGCAGGTCACCGGCTCCCGGTGCTCGGCGGACTCCGCCGCCCAGCCCCGGCGGCGCACCGCCACCAGCTCGGGCTCCTCCGGGGCGCCGTCCGCGGACAGCCCGTCTCCGGACAGCCCGGCGAGCAGCACCCGGCCGACCGCCGTACCCGTCACCGGGGCGCGCCGCCCGATCCGGGACGGCTCGGCCGCCGACGGCCCGGCCACCTCGTCCAGGTACAGCACCTCGCCGTCGTGCAGCACGGCGAGCCGGACGGTGTAGCCGCAGCGGGCGTTGAGCGCGGCCAGGTACGGCGCGGCGACCTGCCGCACGTCGAAGTCCTCCAGCGCGCGGTGGGCCAGCGACAGCACCCGGCCGCCGAGCCGGTAGCGCAGGTCGGGCTGGCGCCGGGCGAAGCCGCGCTCCTCCAGGGTGCGCAGCAGCCGCAGCGCGGTGGACTTGTGCACGCCCAGGCTGCTCGCCGCCTGCTCCAGCGAGAGCGGTGCCTCGCCGAGCGCGTCGAGCAGGGTCAGCGCGCGGTCGACCGACTGCGACATGGCGCCCCCCTGGATCCGGCTGAGAAACGTCCGCCAGGCTAACCGCTGGGGGGCACAGTGGTACAAACCAGTGCCGGACGCCGGTACCCGGGCGGGGGTGAGGGCGGTGCGCGGCCGGGGTGCGGGTGAGGTGGCCGGATCGATGCGCAGGCCTGGATCGTGGTGCCCGGACGCCCTCTACAATCGGATGGTTATGCCATACCTGGACCATGCGGCGACCACGCCGATGCTGCCCGAGGCGATCGCCGCGATGACGGCGCACCTGGGGGTGGTCGGCAACGCCTCGGCCCTGCACGCGGCCGGCCGCCGGGCCCGCCGGGTGGTCGAGGAGTCCCGCGAGTCGCTGGCCGAGTCGCTGGGCGCCCGCCCGAGCGAGATCGTGTTCACCGGCGGCGGCACCGAGTCCGACAACCTGGCCGTCAAGGGCCTCTACTGGGCCCGCCGGGACGCCGAGCCGGCCCGCACCCGGGTGCTGTGCAGCCCCGTCGAGCACCACGCGGTGCTGGACGCGGTGCACTGGCTCTCCGAGCACGAGGGCGCCTCGGTCGACTACCTGCCGGTGGACGCGTACGGGCGGGTGCACCCGGCGGCGCTGCGCGCCGCCATCGAGCGGGATCCGGCGTCGGTGGCGCTGGTCACCGTGATGTGGGCCAACAACGAGGTCGGCACCGTCCAGCCGGTGCGCGAACTCGCCGCCGTGGCCGCCGAGTACGGCATCCCGATGCACGCCGACGCGGTGCAGGCGCTCGGTCAGGTCCCGGTCTCCTTCGCCGAGTCGGGGCTCACCGCACTCACCGTCACCGGGCACAAGATCGGCGGCCCGTTCGGCATCGGCGCGCTGCTGCTCTCCCGGGGCGCCACGCCCGTACCGCTGCTGCACGGCGGCGGCCAGGAGCGCGACGTCCGCTCCGGCACCCTCGACGCCCCCGGTGCCGCCGGCTTCGCGGCCGCGGCCGCGGTGGCCGTGGCGAAGCGGGCGGAGCACGCGGTGACGCTCGGGGCCCTGCGCGACTCGTTGGTCTCGGCGGTGCTCGCCGCCGTGCCCGACGCGGTGCTCAACGGCGACCCGTCCGCCGAGGGCCGACTGCCCGCCAACGCCCACTTCTCCTTCCCCGGCTGCGAGGGCGACGCGCTGCTGATGCTGCTCGACGCGGCCGGCATCGAGTGCTCGACCGGCTCGGCGTGCACGGCCGGGGTGCCGCAGCCCAGCCACGTGCTGCTCGCCATGGGCGTCGACCCGCTGCTGGCACGCGCGTCGCTGCGCTTCTCGCTCGGGCACACCTCGGTGCGGGAGGACGTCACGGCGCTCGCGGAGGCGATCGGGCCGGTCGTCCAGCGGGCGCGGAACGCCGGGCTGGCGTCGGTGCGGCGCTGATCTCGGCTCGGGGAACAGCCGACCGAGCACGTACGCTTACTGGCATCATGACTGACTTCCCGGGTGCCCCGACCACTCCGTCCACCGGCCGCCTGCGCGTGCTCGCGGCGATGTCCGGCGGAGTCGACTCCGCCGTCGCCGCCGCCCGCGCCGTCGAGGCGGGGCACGAGGTGACCGGCGTCCACCTGGCGCTGTCCGCCAACCCGCAGTCCTTCCGCACGGGCGCGCGCGGCTGCTGCACCATCGAGGACTCCCGGGACGCCTGGCGGGCGGCCGACGTGATCGGCATCCCGTTCTACGTGTGGGACCTCGCCGAGCGCTTCCGCGAGGACGTCATCGACGACTTCGTCGCCGAGTACGCGGCCGGCCGTACGCCCAACCCGTGCCTGCGCTGCAACGAGAAGATCAAGTTCGCCGCGCTGCTGGACAAGGCGATCGCGCTCGGCTTCGACGCCGTCTGCACCGGCCACTACGCCCGGATCGTCGACCTGCCGGACGGCTCGCGCGAGCTTCACCGGGCGGTGGACGCCGCGAAGGATCAGTCCTACGTGCTGGGCGTGCTCGACGCGGACCAGCTCGCCCACTCCCTCTTCCCGCTCGGCGACACCACCAAGGAAGCCATCCGCGAGGAGGCCGAGCGCCGGGGCCTCGCGGTGGCGAAGAAGCCGGACAGCCACGACATCTGCTTCATCGCGGACGGCGACACCCAGGGCTTCCTCGCCAAGCACCTCGGCACGGCGACCGGCGACATCCTCGACGTCGACGGCACCAAGCTGGGCGAGCACGACGGCGCGTACGGCTTCACCATCGGCCAGCGCAAGGGCCTGCGGATCGGCCGCCCGGCGGCGGACGGCAAGCCACGGTACGTGCTGGACATCTCCCCGGTGAACAACACCGTGACGGTCGGCCCGGTCGAGGGCCTGGACGTCACCGGGCTCACCGCCATCCGCCCCCGCTGGTGCGGCACCGAGCCCCTGGCCGACGGCCGCTACACCGCCCAGCTCCGCGCCCACGGCGAGGAGGTGCCGGTGTCCGCGTCGGTGGTCGACGGCGAGCTCCGGGTGCAGCTCGACACCCCGGTCCGCGGCATCGCCCCCGGCCAGGCCGTGGTCCTCTACGACGGAACCCGAGTCGTCGGCTCGGCCACCATCGCCACCACCGAGCGCCCGGCCGTCACCGCGTAGTGCTCTTCCGAGCCCGGCCGTCCGGCACGGACGGCCGGGCCGGTGCTCCTTTCGCGGTGAGGGGGAGACGGGTTGGGGTCCCGCCCGCGCCGCCGGGCCGGCGGCGCGGGCGGGGGTCAGTGGGCGCGCTTGATCAGCACCAGCGCCGCGGCGAGGAGGTGCAGCCCGGCAGCGGCGGACACCCCGACGGCGGCCCAGACCCGGGCGGGGTCGGGAGCCGGTCGCGGATCGCGCTCGGGTTCGGGACGCTGGTTCACCCGCAGGCCGTCGCGGCCACCGAGAGGTCGGCGTGGACGACTTTTCCGAACGGGAGAAGAGTGACGCCCCAGCGGCCGCGCGTGAGCCGGTGGACCATGGCGAGCCCCCGCCCGGAGGTCGCGGCCGTCCCGGCCCGGATCATCACGGGCATCACACGGGACCCGTCCCCGACGAGGATGCGGACGACCCGGTCACTCGGCCGCCGAGCGGCGACGACCATACGGGTCTGGCACCCGGTCTTCACGGAGTTGGTGACCAGCTCGCTGACGATCAGCGAGGCGTCGTCCACCAGGTCGTTCAGCCCCCACTCCGCCAACTTCCCGCAGACGAACCGCCGTGCCGCGCCCACCGATTCGGGCTGGTAGGGCAGGCAGAGACTCGCCGGCCCGGTGTCCGGGCGGGCGCCGACGCCCGGATCCGGCCACAGCGCGATGGCGCTGCTCGCAACGTCCGAGAGGGGGGTCATCAGCGCTTCTCCTTGGCGACCGGGATCGTGCCTGCTGACGAATAGGCAACTGCACTTCGATGCCGTGTGGCTGGGCGCAAGCCCACTGCGCATGACTTATGCGGATCGCGCATCACAAACTGTTTTCGCCCGGCTACGCTCGGCATATCGGGTGTGATCAGCACCAGCAGGAGAAGCCAGGTCGCGCACGACCAACGGACCTACCTCAGCACTCTTGCCCGGCGAGGTGATTCGCCGGGCAAGAGTGCTCCGCGGCCGGTCCCAGGCGGATGTGGCCTCTGAGCTGGGCTATCACCAGTCGAAGATCAGTCGGCTGGAGAGTGGCAAGGGGACCCAGGACATGGAAGTCTTGCGGGCTGTCGCGGCCGTGCTGGACATCCCCCTGGCGAGCTTCGGCCTCGCATCCCCGATCGGTTCGGACAGCGGGACGGAGGACATGCACCGTCGGAACTTCCTGGCCGCGAGTGTCGCCGCGCTGGTGGCTCCCGCAGGTCATCCGCGCGTGGGGATGGAACTGGTTCAGTCGCTGCTGCCTGGACCGGCTTTCTCCGACCGCCCGCCGCAGACGCCGGTCGCACTTGCAGCTCAGCTTTCCCGAGCGCGTGGGCAGTTCTACTCCTGCCAGTACGCTGAACTCGAAGTAGGTCTGCCACGGTTGATCGCCGACCTCCGGCACGCCCAGCAGTCAACCCAAGGGGACGTCGAAGCTCTTTCGGGCATGCTTGCCACGGCCTACCAGACTGCGGTGAGCCTATTGCTCAAGCTTGGTGATCAGGGGAATGCCTGGCTTGCGGTCGGTCGAGCCATGACCGAGGCCGAGCGGAGTGGTGATCCTGTCGTGATGGCTTCGAGCATCCGCGTTCAGGCGCATGTCCTTGCTCGCGATCGGCACGCGGCAGCGGCCATCGGCCTCATCCGCCATACCGCTGACCAACTTGCCGGAAGCTATGACCGGAGATCGCCCCGGTACCTCGCCGCATTCGGGCTCATGCTTCTCCGTGGTGTGACCGCGGCGAGCGTGGGCGGAGACCGTGCAGTGGCTGCGGAATTCCTTGCCGAGGCCCGGGATGTCGCGCGCTACGCCGATCTCGACGACCCGAATTCCTGGGCGAACTTCAGCCCGACCAACGTCGCACTTCACGCGGTCAGCTCGGCTGTCGTTCTGGGTGATGCGGGCGTGGCCTTGGAGGCTGCCCAACCCCTGATGCGTCGCCGCATCCCCGTCCCGGAGCGCCGGGCTGCACTCTGGGTGGATGCCGCACGCGCCTACAGCCAACAAGGCAGACTGGCCGAGGGGTACCGAGCGCTTCGTCTCGCGGAGAGCTGTGCGTCGGAGGACATTCGCCGCCGCCCCAGTGTGCTGGAGCTGGCCGGTGACATGGCGGCGCGCGACCGTCGCGGCACCGTCCCGGAACTTCGCCGTTTCTGTGAGCAGTTGGGGTTCAGGTTTGACTGAGCATCGAGAGCCGTTCCTCTACATCGTCGTCTGCGCTTCAGGCATCGCCGACGGCGTCGGTGAACTGATTGCCGCCGTCCATGCCGAAGGCTGGAGGACTGGTGTGATCGCCACGCCCAGTGCCCTCGGTTTCATAGACCAGGAAGCCATTGAGGCCCAGACCGGATATCCGATCCGCTCGGCCTGGCGCACGCCGAACATCCCGCAGCCGTTGCCTCCGGCCGACGCCATCGCCGTTGCGCCGGCCACGTTCAACACAGTCAACAAGTGGGCCGCAGGCATATCCGACACGCTCGCGCTCGGCATCCTCTGCGAGGCGTACGGGTTCGGCATCCCTGTAGCCGTCCAGCCCTATGTCAACTCCGCTCAGGCTGCCCATCCGGCCTACCCGGAGAGCCTGGCCCGCCTTCGGTCGATGGGCGTGCTGATCGGTGACTACGTGCCCCACAAGCCGAAGTCCGGTGGCGGCCGCGACAAGTACAGCTGGACTCACGTCCTGGACCTGCTCCGTCCAGTGCTGCACGAGCGGTCGGCAGGTGGGTGACTACGGTGTGATCATGATGATTCGATCATCGGACGGTGGACAGACGGCGGCGCTGGAAGGCCAGCTGAGGCAGGTGTTCGCCGAGGCGTTCGTGGAGCCGCCCTACGGCGAGGAGCCTGCTGAACAGCCGACCGGAGGCAATGGCCGCCCAGGCGTCCTCCCGGGCGTGGGGATACCGGCGCGTCGGGTCGGCGATCCCTTGGGAGGGCGCGGCGCGGCATGACGTGATGGTCCTTGATCTGCCCGGCGGCCTGCTGGGCCAGCAGGCCGCCGGGCAGGTGGGGTCTTCGCTGAAGCCCGGCACGGTTAGAGCGGGGCGTCTTCGCCGGACCCGAACGGGGCGCCGTGGCCGGGGACGATCACGTCGGCTGCGGCCAGCACCCGGCGGCGGGAGGCGCGCAGGACCTCGCGGTCGGGGGCGACCGGGTCGTCGGCGGGGCCGTGCCGGTGCCACCACAGGTCGCCGGCGAAGGCGACCACACCGGACTCCGTTCCGGCCAGCAGCGTGATGTCCTCGTGGCTGTGGCCGGGGGTGCGGATGAGCTTCAGCGAGGGGGTGAGCTGGTAGCCCTCGGCGTCCCGGTTGGTCCAGTGGTGGCCCTGGTACTCGACCTTGTGGTCGTGCACCCGGGCCTTGCCGAAGAGGCCGACGTTCATGGTGTTGTCGGGGTGGTGGTGGCTGAGCACCACGTCGGTGATGTCGTCGGGACCGAGGCCCAGTTCGGCGAGCGGGCCGAGGATGTCGTCGTGGCTGGCGACCATGCCCGGGTCGAAGATCACGTGGCGTCCGGCGTCCGCCACGTAGGACACGGTGGCGGCGACTCCGGGGCCGGTGGAGCCGACGTAGCCGGTGGTCAGGACCTGGTACTTGGCGCTGCGGCCGAGGGGTGCGTCGTTCATGTCTCGATCTTGTCGAACCGCGCGGCCCCCGACGAGTGGCACGGATGCCACTGATCGCAGGAAATGTGCCAGCATCCACCCATGGCACCTCTGACACCTTTCACCACCGTCGCCGCGTACGTCCCGCCCGGTGTCGGCATGCTGGCCGTGGGCATCGTCGCCGAGACGTTCGGCCCGCACGGGCAGGCGGCGCCGGGCTTCGACTTCGCGCTCTGTTCGGACCGGCCGGGGAGCGTCACGACCGACCTCGGGGTGCCGCTGACGGTCGAGCACGACCTCGACCGGCTGGCCGCCGCGGACCTGGTGCTCGCCCTGCCGGGGGCGGAGTTCCGCACCCCGCCCCCGCCCGCCGTGCTCGACGCGCTGTCGGCCGCCCACGAGCGGGGTGCGCGGGTGGCGGCGCACTGCGTCGGCGCGTTCGCGCTGGCCGCCGCCGGGCTGCTCGACGGCCGTCGGGCGACCACGCACTGGCGGTTCGCCGACCTGCTGGCCCGTACCTACCCCGGTGTGGTGGTCGAGCCCGACGCGCTCTACCTGGACGAGGGGCGGATCACCACGGGCGCGGGCGCCGCCGCCGGCTTCGACCTGTGCCTGCACCTGATCCGCCGGGAGCACGGGACGGCGCTGGCCAACCACATCGCCCGGGACATGGTGCTGCCGTCGCACCGGGACGGCGGGCAGGCGCAGTACCTGGCGGCGCCCGTCCCGGAGGACGGCGAGGACGAACGCCTCGCCGAGGTGCTGGCCTGGGCCCGCGAGCACCTCCACGAGCCGCTGCCGGTGGCCGAGTTGGCCCGGCGGGCGGTGATGAGCAAGCGTTCCTTCGCCCGCCGGTTCGCCGCGGCCACCGGCACCACCCCGCACGCCTGGCTGCGGGAGCTGCGGCTGAGCGGCGCCGAGGAACTGCTGGAGACGACGGACCTGCCGGTCGAGGAGGTCGCCCGCCGGGTGGGCTACGGCAGCGCGTCCGTCCTGCGCGAACAGTTCGTCCGCCGCCGAGGAGTCCCACCCCGCTCCTACCGCCGTGCGTTCACCCGCGTGACGAGCCCGGCGGCTACGATGCCCGAGGCACATCCTCCGGCGAGGACGGCATGACCTTCTACGAGAAGCACCGCGACTTCATCGAGGAGCTGGAGCGGATCGCCCCGGACGGCGTCCGGATCGCATGGTCCGGAGACACGCTGATCATGCAGGCGCCGCCGTCCAACACGCCGGCAGCGACCGGAAGTTCGGCGACGCGATCACCATCCCGGAGCCCTTCGGCTTCGAGCTGAGCCTGTCGAAGCTGGTTCCGTACAAGGACTGATGCTCCGGAGCCCGGCTCTACTGCACCTCGCGGTACCAGCGCCGGTGGACCAGGGGCTCGACGCAGAGCACCGCCGCGCCTGCGACCACGCCGACCAGCAGGGCGGGTGTGCCGCCGCCGTTGAGGTGGGCGGCGAGGCAGGCGGTGGCGACGGCGACCGGCCGCAGCAGCGTGAGCGGGCCGAGGCCGATGACCATCGCCAGGGTGGCGGCGCGGAACGGCAGGGTGAAGTAGGCGGCGAGGGAGAGCAGGACGGCGGCGGCGTAGAGGGCCGGCGGGAGCAGGTAGCCCCAGCCGCCGGCGGTCAGGGCGGCGTACGTCTGCGCGGGGTCGGAGGACGCCGCCAGCAGGAGGCCGGCCGCCGACGCGGGGGCGAGCAGCAGGGCGGCCCCGACGGCCAGCCCGCGCAGCGCGGCCCGGAGGTTGCGCCGGTGCTTGCGGATGCGGGCGTCGCGTCCGGTGTAGGCACGGAAGCCGCTGAAGGCCGAGTCGACCAGGCCGAGCAGCAGCAGCGGTATCGCGGGCGTCATCGCGCGGCCCCGCCCAGGTGCTCGGACCCGACGAGCCGGCGCGACGCCCGTCCGAGGGCCTGGCGCAGCGGCGCCTCCAGCTGCGGGCGTACTCCGAGGACCGGGCGCAGCGTGGTGCAGAACGGGTTGGAGCGGCCGCGCGGTTCGTACACCAGCGCGCGCATGCCGGGCACCGATGCCGCCCGCAGGAGGACCTCGTCGGGGTGTGCGCGCAGGGCGGAGGCGACGCCGTCGTGGCGGCCGAGGGGGTGGCGCATCCGGGCGCGGTGGAAGACCCAGGCGCCGATGGGCGCGAGGCCGGTCGCGGCGATGTCGTAGTGGCAGAAGGCGAGTGCGGGGGAGGCGGCCTGCGCCTGGAAGAACCCGCAGCGCGGATGCGCTGAAGTGGTGCAGCACTCCGGTGGAGACGTAGACCGTTGCGGCTTCCGGCAGTTCGAAGGCGTTGCCGTGGGCGAAGCGGCAGTCGAGCCGTTCCGCCTGGGCGAGGCGGTCCGCTTCGCCGACCAGTGCGGCGTTGAGGTCGACGCCGACGAGTTCGACGTCGGGGCCGAGGGCGCCGGTGGCGGCGAGCCAGCGGACCAGGTAGCCGAGGCCGCAGCCGATGTCGACCAGGCGGTACGGCCCGGGGTGTCCGCCGTCCGCCCGGATCGCGGTGAAGAGCGGGCCGAGCAGGTGGACCAGGCGGTTGCCGATGCTCAGTTCCTCGCTCAGCCGCTGGAGTTCGGTGTGCACGCTGACGAGCAGGCGGTCGACGGCGTCGGGGTCGAGCGTGCCCTCCCGGTCGACGGGCAGCCCGCCGACGATCCGGGCGGCGCGTTCGTCCCCGTTCTCGCGCAGCTGCCGGACGACCTCGGCGCGACGGACCGGGAGCCGACGGCCGTCGTGCGGGTCCACGGCCGTGATCAGGTCGGATATCTCAAGGTGGTGCACGCGCAGCAGCGTAGGGGCTGCCGGTGGCAGCGCGTAATGCCGGTGAGACCGACCCGTGGGACGTGATAGACCAATCAGCACTATGAACATCTGTGTCTTCTGCTCCGCGTACTCGCTCGACGACCGCTACTCCGCCCCCGCCGAGGAGTTCGCGCGGCTCCTGGGCGAAGGTGGTCACACCCTCGTCTGGGGCGGTTCCAACGCCGGGCTGATGGGCCTGCTCGCCGACGGGGTGAAGGCGGCCGGCGGGAAGCTGGTCGGCATCATGGTCGAGATGCTGCGGCACAAGGGGTACGTCGGCGCGGACGAGCTGGTGATGACCCGCGACCTCGCCGAGCGGAAGGCGGAGCTGGCGGCCCGCGCGGACGCGATCGTCGTGCTGGTCGGCGGGCTGGGCACGATGGACGAGGTCACCGAGGTGCTGGAGCTCAAGAAGCACGGGATGTTCGAGAAGCCGGTGGTCGTGCTGGACACCGAGGGCTTCTACTCGGGCCTGCGGACCCAGCTGGAGCGGATGGACGCCGAGGGCTTCCTGCCCCGGCCGCTCACCGAGCTGATCACCTTCGCCGACACGCCCGCCGAGGTGTTTGCGCAGCTCAAGGCCTGAGAGGATCGAACCCATGGCTGCACATCTGATCACCGGCGCCGGCTCCGGCATCGGCGCCGTCCTGGCCGGGAAGCTCGCCGAGCGCGGGGACGAACTCTGGCTGCTGGCCCGCGACGCCCGCCGCGCCGCCGAGCTGCGGGAGCGCTTCCCCGGGGCGAAGACCCTCGTCGGCGACCTCGGGGACCCGGCGAAGCTGTCCTGGGCCTTCGGGCACCAGGCGCTGCCCGTCTCCCTCGACTCGCTGCTGCACGTCGCGGGCGTGGTCGAGCTGGGTACGGTCGGCGAGCTGCCGGTGAAGGCCTGGCAGGAGACGCTGAACGTCAACCTGATCGCCCCCGCCGAGCTGACCCGCCTCCTGCTGCCCTCGCTGCGCTTCACCAAGGGGCACGTGGTCTTCGTCAACTCCGGTGCCGGTCTCACCGCCCACGCCGACTGGTCGGCGTA
Organism: Kitasatospora sp. NPDC023120; assembly: GCF_055560835.1. Classification (NCBI taxonomy): domain Bacteria; kingdom Bacillati; phylum Actinomycetota; class Actinomycetes; order Kitasatosporales; family Streptomycetaceae; genus Kitasatospora; species Kitasatospora sp. NPDC023120. The sequence continues at coordinate 172,787 of NZ_JBVHHY010000008.1, forward strand.
CGCGGCCAGCAAGCACGGCCTCAAGGCGCTCGCCGACTCGCTGCGCCAGGAGGAGCACGCGAACGGCGTCCGGGTCACCTCGGTCTACCCGGGCCGTACCGCCACCGCGATGCAGGCCAAGGTGCACCAGCAGGAGGGCAAGGAGTACGAGGCCGCCCGCTGGATCGAGCCGGAGTCCGTGGCGAAGGCGATCCTCGCCGCGCTCGACGCCTCCCGGGACGCGGAGATCACCGACATCACCGTCCGCCCCGGGCACTGACGACCCGGGCACTGACGACCCGGGCACTGACCCGGCCGGGCATTGACGAACCCGGGCACTGCCTCGGGCACTGACGAACCCGGGCACCGACCCGGCCGTTGAAGCGAGGGACCGGCGCCGCGCACTAGGCTCGGACGGGTGAGCACCCCACACCCCTTCCCCGACCTGCGCGGCGCCGCCACCGGCGTCGGTTCGCTGCCCGGTACCGACGCCCGCGAGGCCGCCAAGACCGCCACCGGGGCGCTGGAGCACCTGCCGTTCCTGCCCGAGCTGCCCGCGCGCGGGCCGGGCGCCGACATGATCGGGCGCGGCGCCGGCTTCCTGGTCGAGCTGTTCGCGCAGACCGAGCCCAGCGGCTGGCGGTTCACCGACCGCCCCGGCCGGGACACCCGGCGCGCCCACTCCTGGCTCGGCGAGGACCTGGACGCCCTGGAGGAGTTCACCCAGGGCTACCGCGGCGCGCTCAAGGTCCAGGCCGTCGGCCCGTGGACGCTGGCGGCGAGCGTCGAGTTGAAGCACGGCGAGAAGGCGCTCTCCGACCACGGCGCCTGCCGGGACATCGCGGGCTCGCTCACCGAGGGGCTGCGCCGGCACCTCGCCGACGTCCGCAAGCGCGTCCCCGGCGCGGAGGTCGTCCTCCAGCTCGACGAGCCCTCGCTGCCCGCCGTGCTGGCCGGTTCGGTGAAGACCGCGAGCGGCTTCCAGCGGCTGCGCGCCGTCGACCGGCAGGTCGCCGAGGAGGTGCTGCGGGAGACCGTCCGCGGCCTGGACGCACCGGTCGTCGTGCACTCCTGCGCGCCGGACGTGCCGATTCCGCTGCTGCGCCGGGCCGGGGTGGCGGGCATCTCGCTGGACTTCTCGCTCCTCACCGAGCGCTCGGACGACGACCTGGGCGAGGCGGTGGAGGCGGGCACGATGATCCTCGCCGGTGTCGTCCCCTCCACTGACCAGGCGGTGTCGGACCCGGCCGGTAGTGTCCAGGGTGTCAGGACCTTGTGGCGCAGGCTCGGGTTCGCCCCGGAGCTGCTGGGCCGTCGCGTGCTGGTGACGCCGACCTGCGGGCTGGCCGGGGCCTCCCCGGCGTACGCGCGCAGGGCGCTGTCGCTCGCGGCGCGGGCGGCGCAGAGCCTGGTGGACAACCCGGAATGAGAACGTAGGAGGGCTTGCGGTGACGGCTGTCGAGGGCTGGGAGGACGTCCCGGCGGAGGTGCGCCGGCGGCACGCGGAGCTGGCGCAGGAGATCACCGACCACCGCGCCCGGTACTACGAGCAGGACGCGCCGGTCATCAGCGACGCCGAGTTCGACGCCCTGATGCGCGAGCTGGAGGGGCTGGAGGCCGAGCACCCGGCCCTGGTCACCCCCGACTCGCCGACGCAGAAGGTCGGTGGCGCGCCCACCGAGCTGTTCGCCGAGGTCGAGCACCGCGAGCGCCTCCTCAGCCTCGACAACGCGATGGACGACGCGGAGCTCGCGGCCTGGGCCGACCGGGTCGCCGGCGAGCTGCACGGCATCGACTACCACTACCTGTGCGAGCTCAAGGTGGACGGCCTGGCCGTCAACCTCACCTACGAGAACGGCCAGTTGGTGCAGGCGGCGACGCGCGGCGACGGCCGGGTCGGCGAGGACATCACCGCCAACGTCCGCACCATCAAGGAGATCCCGCACCAGCTCAAGGGCGACGACATCCCCGAGCTGGTGGAGATCCGCGGCGAGGTCTACTTCCCGACCGAGGCCTTCGAGGCGCTCAACGCCTCCTTCGTGGCGGAGAACGAGCGCCGCCGCGCGGAGAACGAGGAGCGCGCCAAGGAGGGCAAGCGGCCGCGGGCGATGATCCGGCTGTTCATGAACCCCCGCAACGCCGCCGCCGGTTCGCTGCGCCAGAAGGACCCGCACGTCACCGCCTCCCGCCCGCTGCACATGGTGGTGCACGGCATCGGCGCCCGGGTCGGCTTCGACATCGACAACCAGTCGCACGCCTACGAGCTGCTGCGCGACTGGGGTTTGCCCACCGCCCGGCACAACGAGGTGGTGGGGACGCTCGCCGAGGTGCGGGCGTTCATCAAGCACTTCGGCGAGCAGCGGCACTCGGTCGAGCACGAGATCGACGGTGTGGTCGTCAAGGTGGACGAGATCGCCCTGCAGGGCCGGCTCGGCGCCACCTCCAAGTCCCCGCGCTGGGCGATCGCCTGGAAGTACCCGCCGGAGGAGGTCACCGGCAAGCTCGCCGAGATCAAGGTCGGCATCGGCCGCACCGGCCGGGCCACCCCGTACGCGGTGCTGGCGGAGCCGGTGAAGGTGGCGGGCTCGATGGTGCAGTACGCGACGCTGCACAACCAGGAGGTCGTCAAGGCCAAGGGCGTGCTGCTCGGCGACACGATCGTGCTGCGCAAGGCCGGTGACGTCATCCCGGAGATCCTCGGCCCGGTGGAGGACCTGCGGGACGGCACCGAGCGGGAGTTCGTGATGCCCTCGCACTGCCACGAGTGCGGGGCGGAGCTGCGCCCGATGGCCGAGGGGGACATCGATCTGCGCTGCCCCAACGCCCAGTTCTGCCCGGCCCAGATCCGCGAGCGGATCGCCTTCCTGGGCGGGAGGTCGAGCCTGGACATCGAGGGCCTCGGCTACGTCGCGGCGACCGCGCTGACCCAGCCGCTGGAGCCGGTCGAGGCGCCGGTGAAGGACGAGGGCGACATCTTCGGGCTGACGATGGAGCAGCTGCTGCCGATCCAGGTGCTGGTCCGCGACCAGAAGACCGGCATGCCCAAGCTGGACGACCGCACTGGCAAGGAGAAGAAGGCCACGTTCTTCGCCAACCAGAAGGGCGAGCCCAAGAAGACCGCTGGAGTCCTGCTGGAGAACCTGGAGAAGGTGAAGGACCGCCCGCTCTGGCGTTTCCTCAACGGTCTCTCCATCCGGCACGTGGGCCCGGTCGCGGCGCAGGAGCTGGCCCGGGAGTTCCGCGACCTGGACCGGATCTTCTCGGCCACCGAGGAGGAGCTGGCGGCGGTCGAGGGCGTCGGCCCGATCATCGCCCGGTCCGTGGTCGAGTGGCACCAGGAACAGTGGCACCGGGACATCCTGGAGAAGTGGCGCGCCGCCGGGGTCCGCTTCACCGAGGAGTTCGCGGACGAGGAGGAGGCGGAGCGCCCGCTGGAGGGCCTGACCGTCGTGGTGACGGGCACCCTGGCCGGCCACACCCGGGACGGCGCCAAGGAGGCGCTGACCTCGCGCGGAGCGAAAGTGACCGGTTCGGTTTCGAAGAAGACCGATTTTGTGGTCATCGGCGACAACCCGGGATCCAAGTACGACAAGGCAGTTCAGCTCGGACTGCCGGTCCTGGACGACGCCGGCTTCGCCGTGCTGCTCGCCGACGGGCCGGCCGCCGCCCGCGCCCACCTGGGACTTCCGGAGCCGGAGGAGGCCGAGAAGTCGCAGGAGGCGCCCGCCGAGGGCTGATCCGGAGCCGACCCGAGCGGCGGGTGGCCGAATCCGTGTTGTTATCGTCCTGATGCAACGTCACCGGGTGTCCTGCAGTGAAAGCGGGCATTGTGTCACTGTGTGACACTCGGGCGCGGTAGCGCGTTCCCGGTTGTCCGAAAGTCTGCCCACCGGGTGGACCCCGGCATACCCTGGAGCGCAACAGAGTGTCAGCAGGGGTGGGGGCACCGGCTGAGCCGGTGCTCCTCGGGGCCGCTCCATGCCCGGCAGCTGTCGGTACCGGCACGGTGCCTCACCGTAAGGCGGCCTGACGGGGCGGGCCCGACGGAGGACAGGGCTTATGGATCGTACGACCGGCGGTGCGCCCACACGCCCGCCGCAGGGGATGGCGGGTGCGGTCCTGCTGCTCGGCGTGCTGCTGGCCGGAGCCGCGCCGCTCATCCCGCTGGCCGTCCTGGTCTACCGGTACGAACCCGAGCTGCTGCCGCTGTTCGCGGTGCCCCTGGCCGTGCTGATGGCAGCCTGGCGGATCGCCCGGGACCGCGCCCGCGACCAACTGACCGACCCGCTGACGGACCTGCCCAACCGTCAGGCCTTACTGCTGGCCGCCCAGGAGGCGATCGCGGAGTGCGACCAGGGCTACAGCGTCGGTCTCATCCTGCTTGACCTCGATCGCTTCCGATCACTGAATGACACACTCGGTCATACGGCCGGTGACCGACTGCTGGTTCACATCTCCCGCCGGCTGCACCGCGCCCTGCGCTCCGGCGGCCCGGCCGGCAGCGCCACCCGGGAGTCCATCGACGACGTCTTCGCCGGGCTGCCCCGGCACTACCGGCGCGGCCGCCCGATGGTGGCCCGGATGGGCGGCGACGAGTTCGCCGTCCTGATGCCCGGCATCAACTGCCCGGACAGCCTGGAGCGGGTCGCCAAGGCGCTGATCGCCGAACTCGCCGCCCCGATCCGGCTGGACGGGCTGCTGCTCGTCCTGGAGGCCAGCGGCGGCGTCTGCGTCTACCCGCAGCACGCCCAGGACGCCGAGTCGCTGCTGCGCCGCGCCGACGTCGCGATGGGCCACGCCCAGCGCGGCTGCAGTGGCGTCGCCCAGTACGACGAGACCCAGGACGCCGACACCCCGTACCGGATCGGGCTGCTCGGGGACCTGCGGCGGGCGCTGGAGACCGGCGAGGTGCAGCTGCACTACCAGCCGAAGGTGGCCTTCGACGGCCGGGTGGTCGGCCTGGAGGCGCTGCTGCGCTGGGAGCGCCCCGGTCAGGGCAGGGTCTCCCCGGACGAGTTCGTCGGGCTCGCCGAGTCCAGCGGGCTGATGCCCCGGCTCACCGACTACGTGCTGGAGGCCGCGGTCGGCCAGCTCGCGTACTGGCGCGACCAGGGACTGCAGGTGCAGGTCGCGGTCAACGTCTCGCCGCGGGACGTGCTCAACCCCGGCTTCGCCCAGCGCGTCGCCGGGCACCTCGTGCGCCACCAGGTGCCCGCCCACGCGCTCCAGCTGGAGATCACCGAGCGGCTGCTGCTGGACGACTCCCGGCGCGCCGCGGACACCCTCGCCGAGCTGCGCGGCTACGGCGTCGGGATGTCCCTGGACGACTTCGGCACCGGGCACTCCTCGCTGGTGCGGCTGCGCAGCCTGCCGGTCGGCGAGCTGAAGATCGACCGTTCCTTCGTCTCCCGGATGGTCGCCGACGACCACGACGCGGCGGTGGTCCGCTGCTCGGTGGAGCTCGCCCACTCGCTGGGCCTGACCGTGGTCGCCGAGGGCGTCGAGGACGACGAGACCTGGGAGCGGCTGCACTGCATGGGCGTGGACGCCGTCCAGGGCTGGCTGGTGTCGGCCGCGCTGCCGGCCGAGCAGGCCACCGCCTGGCTGCGGGTGCACCGCACCGGCGCCCCGCCGGTGGAGCGCCTCGGCACGCCGCCCCAGCTGCCCTCCGGCCTCCAGCCGGTCCAGGGCGGCCCGCCGATCCAGGGCACGCCGATCGGCCAGCCCGCCATCCCCCCGGTGCTGCCGCCGACGCTCCCGCCCGTCATGCCCCCCGTGCTGCCCCCGGTGGTCCAGGCGGTCCAGGCGGCACAGATGGAGATCAAGGCACCGGGCACGCAGAGTTGGGCCCGGACCAGGCCGCAGTAGTGGACGTGGTCGAAGGGCAGTGACGGGCACACGGCTCACTCGTTGGCCGGTGGCCGGGCCGGGCCCCATAGGATGGGGTCCAAAGACCATGAGGACGGAGCGCCGAACCCGGCTGCTCCTGCCCGGGCCCGGCACCGCTCGCAAGGCACCGCCGGGTCTCACCAGAACTCACCCTGAGGATCGCTGCATGCCTGGCATCACGCGCGAGGAGGTCGCCCACCTCGCCCGGCTGTCGCGTCTTGAGCTGAAGCCCGAAGAGCTGGACCACTTCGCCGAGCAGCTCGACGTGATCATCGGCGCGGTCGCCCGCGTTTCCGAGGTCGCCGGACAGGACGTCCCGCCGACCTCCCACCCGCTGCCGCTGACCAACGTCATGCGCGCGGACGAGGTGCGGCCCTCGCTCACCCCGGAGCAGGCGCTCTCCGGCGCTCCGGCCGCCGAGGAGCAGCGTTTCCGTGTGCCGCAGATCCTCGGGGAGGACTGACCGAGATGACCGAGCTGATCAAGTACACCGCCGCCGAGACGGCCTCCGCCATCGCCAAGGGCGAGGTGTCCGCCGTCGAGGTCGCGCAGGCGCACCTGGACCGCATCGACGCCGTCGACAAGAAGGTCAACGCCTTCCTGCACGTCGACACCGAGGGTGCGCTGGCCGCCGCCCGGGCCGTCGACGAGAAGCGTGCCAAGGGCGAGGAGCTGGGCCCGCTGGCCGGCGTCCCGCTCGCGCTGAAGGACGTCTTCACCACCAAGGGCGTCCCGACCACCTGCGGCTCCAAGATGCTCGAGGGCTGGATCCCGCCCTACGACGCCACGCTGACCACCCGTCTCAAGGACGCCGGCGTCGTCATCCTCGGCAAGACCAACATGGACGAGTTCGCGATGGGCTCCTCCACCGAGAACTCCGCCTACGGCCCGACCGGCAACCCGTGGGACCTCACCCGCATCCCCGGCGGCTCCGGCGGCGGCTCGGCCGCCGCGCTGGCCGCCTTCGAGGCCCCGCTGGCGATCGGCACCGACACCGGCGGCTCGATCCGCCAGCCCGGCGCCGTCACCGGCACCGTCGGCGTCAAGCCGACCTACGGCGCGGTGTCCCGCTACGGCCTGGTCGCCTTCTCCAGCAGCCTGGACCAGGGCGGCCCGTGCGCCCGCACCGTGCTGGACGCGGCGCTGCTGCACGAGGCCATCGCCGGGCACGACCCGCTGGACTCCACCTCGATCGACGCGCCCGTTCCGGCCGTGGTCGAGGCCGCGAGGCTGCGCGACGTCCGAGGCATGCGGATCGGCGTGGTCAAGGAGTTCGCCGGCGAGGGCTACCAGGCCGGCGTGATGCAGCGCTTCAACGAGTCGGTGGAGCTGCTGCGCGAGCTGGGCGCCGAGGTCGTCGAGGTCTCCTGCCCGTCCTTCACCCTGGCGCTGCCGGCGTACTACCTGATCGCGCCGAGCGAGTGCTCCTCCAACCTGGCCCGCTTCGACGCGATGCGCTACGGCCTGCGGGTCGGCGACGACGGCATCGCCTCCGCCGAGCAGGTCACCGCGCTGACCCGCGAGGCCGGCTTCGGCGACGAGGTCAAGCGCCGCATCATCCTGGGCACCTACGCGCTGTCCTCGGGCTACTACGACGCCTACTACGGCTCGGCCCAGAAGGTGCGCACGCTCATCTCGCGCGACTTCGACGCGGCCTTCGCCGGTGTGGACGTGCTGGTCTCGCCGACCACGCCGACCACCGCCTTCCCGATCGGCGAGCGCGCCGACGACCCGATGGCGATGTACCTGGCCGACCTGTGCACGATTCCGTCGAACCTGGCGGGCAATGCGGCCATGTCGCTGCCGGTGGGCCTGGCGCCGGAGGACAATCTCCCGGTCGGCCTGCAGATCATCGCGCCCGCGATGGCGGACGACCGCCTGTACCGCGTGGGCGGCGCCGTCGAGGCCGCACTCAACGACAAGTGGGGGCACACCCTGCTGGAGGAGGCACCGGCACTGTGAGCAAGATCGAGAAGGCCAAGGGCTTCAAGCATTCGAAGCCCGGGCTGTGGCTGTCCATCGGCACCAGCGCGTTCGGCGCGATCTCCGTCGTCAAGGACGTCCGCAAGGCCCGCGAGGAGAGCGACACCCTCAAGCTGGTCAACGCCCTGGTCGGCGCCGCCGCGCTGATCACCGGCACCGCCCTGCTGGTGCGCGAGCTTCGCCAGCTGGGCTCCGACGACGTGCTGCTGGGCTGAGTCGTACCGAGTGCCAAGGCCCGGCCCCGCGCGAGCGGCGGCCGGGCCCGTACCTCCCAAGCTTCAAGTGAGAAGGGACGCTGTGAGCGTCATGACCCTGGTCTCCTACGAGGACGCTCTGGCGTCGTACGACCCGGTGATGGGCCTTGAGGTCCACGTCGAGCTGGGTACCAAGACCAAGATGTTCTGCGGTTGCTCGACCGAGCTGGGCGCCGAGCCGAACAGCCAGACCTGCCCGACCTGCTTGGGCCTGCCGGGCTCGCTGCCGGTGGTCAACGCGGTCGGCGTGGAGTCGGCCGTCAAGATCGGCCTGGCGCTGAACTGCGAGATCGCCGAGTGGTGCCGGTTCGCGCGGAAGAACTACTTCTACCCGGACATGCCCAAGAACTTCCAGACCTCGCAGTACGACGAGCCGATCGCCTTCAACGGCTACCTCGACGTGCAGCTGGAGGACGGCGAGACCTTCCGGGTGGAGATCGAGCGCGCCCACATGGAGGAGGACACCGGCAAGTCCAGCCACGTCGGTGGCGCGACCGGCCGCATCCACGGCGCGACCCACTCGCTGCTCGACTACAACCGGGCCGGCATCCCGCTGATCGAGATCGTCACCAAGCCGATCGAGGGCGCCGGCGAGCGCGCCCCCGAGGTCGCCAAGGCTTACGTGGCCGAGCTGCGCGAGGTCATCCGCTCGCTCGGCGTCTCCGAGGCCCGGATGGACAAGGGCCAGATGCGCTGCGACGTCAACCTGTCGCTGCGTCCGAACGGCACCGCGGCGTTCGGCACCCGCTCGGAGACCAAGAACGTCAACTCCCTGCGCAGCGTGGAGCGGGCCGCCCGGTACGAGATCCAGCGGCACGCCACCGTGCTGACCGACGGCGGCACCATCGTCCAGGAGACCCGCCACTTCCACGAGGACAACGGCACCACCACCTCGGGCCGGATCAAGGACAACGCCGAGGACTACCGGTACTTCCCGGAGCCGGACCTGGTGCCGGTGGCCCCCGCCCGCGAGTGGGTCGAGGAGCTGCGCGCCGCCCTGCCCGAGCTGCCGCGGGTGCGCCGCGCCCGGCTGCAGGCCGAGTGGGGCCTGTCCGACAAGGACATGCAGTCCGTCCTCAACGCCGGTGCGGTGGAGCCGATCCAGGAGACCATCGCGGCCGGTGCCCCGGCCGACCAGGCCCGCAAGTGGTGGATGGGCGAGCTGGCCCGCCGCGCCAACGAGACCGGCACCGAGCTGAGCGAGCAGCCGATCACCCCGGCGCAGGTCGCCCGGGTCGCCGCGCTGGTCGCCGAGGGCAAGCTGAACGACAAGCTGGCCCGCCAGGTCATCGAGGGCGTGCTGGCAGGCGAGGGCGAGCCGGACGAGATCGTCGAGCAGCGCGGTCTGGCCGTGGTCTCGGACGACTCCGCGCTGGGCGCCGCCGTCGACCAGGCCATCGCCGAGAACGAGGCGATCGCCGCCAAGATCCGCGACGGCAAGGTCCAGGCCGTGGGCGCGCTGGTCGGCGCGGTCATGAAGGCCACCCGCGGCCAGGCCGACGCCGCCCGCGTCAAGGACCTGATCCTGGAGAAGCTGGGCGTCTCCGCCTGAGCGGCTCTTCCCCAGGGCACCTAGGCTGTCAAGCCTGCCTTCCTAAGGCATCTAAGGCGTCTAAGGCCCTCTAAGTAAGGCCTAAGGCCCGGTCTCACCTCCGTATTGGGGTGAGGCCGGGCCTTAAACCTTTTCCGACGCCCGATCTAAGGCGTCCGGGCCCCGGAAGATCGGGCACGCTCCCGATGCCCCACCCCCCACTGGGAGAGGAAGCTCTTACTCGTCAGCGAAACGCAGTGAGACCCACAAGGGGAACCGAAATGATCGAGTACCAGACCTTCCAGCAACAGGCCCACGAACTCGTGGCCCGCGCCGAGCACGAGCGCCTGGTGCGCGAGGCCAAGGAGGCCCGCCGGCTGCGGCAGCGTCCGGTGGCCACCCGCTTCCAGCGGCGCCCCGTGCGTCGGCCCGAATGCTGACGGTGCGGCACCAGGACGGTGCCGACGGAGCTCCGGAGGGGGAGACGCTGCGAGTGAGCGTCTCCCCCTCCGGGCGTTCGCCAGGGGAGATAACCCCTCGGCCGGTCCCCACCGGCTATGGCATGCTCGCCTCCATGCAGCAGATATCGGTCAGCCCCGTCTTCGTCGGCCGTGGCAGCGAGATCACCGAACTGACCGACGCGCTGCGCCGGGCGGGCACCGGCACCCCCCAGGCCGTCCTGATCGGCGGCGAGGCGGGAGTCGGCAAGACCCGGCTGCTGGAGGAGTTCCTGCAGCGCGCCGCCGACCGGGGCGCGGTCACCTCGCTCGGCAGCTGTCTCGAGGTCGGCGCCGAGGGCCTGCCGTACGCACCGCTGGCCGCCGCCCTGCGCCGACTGCACCGCTCGCTGGGCGGCGAGTTCGAAGCGGCCGCGGCCGGCAGCGAAGGCCACCTCGCCCGGCTGCTCTCCGAGTTCGGCGAAGCGGACGGCGAACCGAACGACGAGTACGGCCGGGCCCGGCTGTTCGAGCACACCGCGAGGCTGTTCGAACGGCTCGGCGCGGAACGTACCCTCGTCCTCGCCGTCGAGGACCTGCACTGGTCCGACCGCTCCACCCGCGAGCTGCTCGCCTTCCTGGTGCGCACCCTGCACCGCTCCCGGGTGCTGCTGGTCGCCACCTACCGCAGCGACGACCTGCACCGCCGCCACCCGCTGCGCCCCTTCCTCGCCGAGCTCGAACGGCTGCGCACCGTCCAGCGGCTGGAGCTGGCGCGGTTCGACCGCCGCGAGGTGGCCGCCCAGCTGGCCGGCATCCTCGGCACCGACGCCCCCGACCGCCAGCTGGTGGACCGGATCCACCGCCGCTCGGAGGGCAACCCCTTCTTCGTCGAGGAGTTGGCCACCGCCTTCCACGACGGCTGCGGCGCCGGGCTGACCGACTCGCTGCGGGACATCCTGCTGGTACGGGTCGAGGGCCTGGACGAGGAGGCCCAGCGGGTCGTGCGGATCGCCGCCGAAGGCGGCTCGCACGTCGAACACGCCCTGCTGGCCGCCGTCCTGGACGACGACGAGGAGGCGCTGATCGAGGCGCTGCGCTCGGCCGTCGGCGCCAACATCCTGCGCCCGGACAGCGAGGGCGAGGGCTACCGGTTCCGGCACGCGCTGGTCCGCGAGGCGGTCTCGGACGACCTGCTGCCCGGCGAACGGCACCGGATCAACCGCAAGTTCGCGCTCGCCGTGGAGGCCCAGCCGCAGCTGCTCTCCTCCGACGCGCTGCCCGCCCGGCTGGCCAACTACTGGTACCACGCGCACGACCCGGCCCGGGCCCTGCCGACGGCCCTGGACGCCGCCCGCGCGGCCCGCCGCCGCAACGCCTTCGCCGAGCAGCTGGGCATGCTGGAACGCGCCCTGGAGCTGTGGGACATGGTCTCCGAGGACGTGCTGGCGCACACCCTGCGCCCGTACGACTGGGCCGAGACCTACCCGCCCGGCTCCTGCGACCACAGCGCCGCCGACGAGGACTGCGACCGGATCCAGCTGGAGGACGTGCTGGCCGAGGCGGTGGTCGCCGCCCGGCGCTGCGGCGACCGCGAGCGCGGTCTGAGCCTGGCCAAGCGCGGGCTGCGGCTGGTCGACGAGACGGTGCACCCGGTGCGCGCGGCCTGGTTCCGGATCAACCGGGCCCGCATGCTGGGCAGCCTGCGCCGCTCCGGCGACGAGGAGGAGATCGGCCACGCGCTGCGGCTGGTGGAGCACCTGCCGCCGTCCGCCGTACAGGCCGAGGTGCTCGCGCTCGGCGCCGGCTCGGCGATGCTCAAGACGCCCGGGCCCGAGCACCTCGAACTCGCCGAGCGGGCGATCCGGATCGCCGAGGAGGTCGGCGCGCACTCGGTCGAGGTGCACGCCCGGATGACCCTCGGCGGGCTGCGCTACAACGTGCACGGCGACGCCGAGGGCGGGCTGGCCGAGCTCGCCGGTGCGGTCGAGCGGGCCCGCCTGCTCGGCGTGCCCGACCTGCTGCTGCGCGGCCTCAACAACCTGGCCAGCATGCAGCGCGGGCTGGGCCGGGCCGAGGAAGCCGTCCGACTGGCCCGCGAGGGCCTGGAGTTCGCGGACGGCAACGGCCTGCTGCGCAACATCGGCACCATCCTGACCGGCAACCTGGTCGAGGCGCTGATCGACCTCGGGAAGGCCGAGGAGGCCGCCGAGGTGCTCGCCGCCTGCGAGCTGAGCAGTCTGAGCGGCACCCACGCCGAGTTCCTGGACCGGATGCGCGGCGAACTCGCCCTGCTCCGGGGCGACCTGCCCACCGCGGCGACCATGCTGGCGCAGGCCCGCGCGGCCAACCGGGTCGGCCAGGTCCAGCACAGCGTGCCGATCAGCCGGCTGGCGGTACGGCTCGCCGCGCTCGGCGGCCGCCCGCTGGAGGCCCGGGCCGAGCTGCTCGCCGCGCTGGCGGAGGAGGGCCGGCTCGGCTACGAGTCCGACGTCTACCCGCTGCTGGCCGAGGCCGCCGCGGTGGAGGCGGACATCCGGGGCCTGCCGGAGGCCGAGGCGGGCCGGGCCGGGGTGCTGGCCGCGCTCGCGGAGGCGGCCGCCGGGCTGCGGCCCCGGGCGCCGCTGCACCATGGCTGGGCCCGGCTGCTGGAGGCCGAACTGGCCCGTGCCGCGGCCGCCGACACCCCCGGGCAGTGGGCCGCGGCGGTGGAGGCGCTGCGGCCGACCGGCCTGCCGTACCCGCTGGCGCTCGCCCTGCTGCGGGCCGGCGAGGCCGAGGTGCAGGCCGGGCGGCGCGAGGCCGGGGCCGAACTGCTGCGCGAGGCGGCCGAACTGGCGGCCGCACGGGGCGACCGGGCGCTGACGGCGCAGATCACGGGCCTGGCCGAGCGGGCCGGGCTGAGTCTCGCCCCCGCCGACCGGGCGGCGGCGGAGCCGGCTCCGGCAGCCTCCGTCGGGGACTCCTTCAACCTCACCCCCCGTGAGCGGGACGTGCTCCGGTTGCTCGCGCGCGGCTGGACCAACCGGCAGATCGCGGAGGAGCTGTACATCTCTCCGAAGACCGCGAGCGTGCACGTGTCCAACATCCTGGGCAAGCTCGCGGTCGCCGGCCGCGGTGAGGCGGCCGCGCTGGCGCACCGGCTGCGGCTGTTCCCGGACGACCAGGCCCCGTCCGTCCGCTGACACCGCGCCCCGCCACCGGGCCCGGACCGCTGCCGAGCGGGCCGGGCCCGGCGGCCTCGCCGCGGGGCGCGCCGCTGCGTGCTCCCGTGCGCGCTGTGTGAGCCCCCGCCCGCGCGCCGCCGCCAACCGGGCCGATCCTCGGAATCGGGGGCATTTCCCCACCCTCTCGCCATTACTCTAAGTTGAGTGTGCGTGTCATTGAGTGACGGAATTGGTGTAGGGTCCATTTTGGGAGCATCGGTGCGGTGCGGCGGCCGGAAGGTCGCCCGCCCCCTGGGCCACCGTCCTGACGGGGCGCCAGGCCACCGCGTACGGCCGAGAGGTGCGCGGCCGGTGGTCCGTGGCCGGGGCGCGAGGCCCCGGGCCGGAGGGGGAGAGGCCGAGTGAGCTCCACCGATACGGTGTTGCCCGGAGCCGGACGCCCGGGCGCACCGCCCGCCGACACGTCCGCCGTCGACGCCGACATGCCCGCGCCGCCCGCCCGCCGCGGCCCACTGCGCCGGCTCCTGGAGAGCCGCACGCTGCCCGGACTCGTCCTGGGTGCGCTCTGCCTGGCCTACGCCATGGGTGCCGCGGCCGGCTGGGGCTCCAGCCAACTGTCCATCTTCATGGGCGACTTCGGGCTGGCCGCCGCGGCGCTCGCGGCCGCGCTGTCCTGTCTGGTGTACGGCTGCACGGTCGGCGGGCACGCCCGTCCGGCCTGGCTGCTGTTCGGCCTCTCCTCGGTCATGGTCGCCTTCGGCAACGGCACCTGGGGCTGGTACGAGCTGGTCGTGCGCACCCCGCTGCCGCGGGACTCGCTCGCCGAGTACGCCTTCCTGCTGTTCGCCCCGCTCGCCATCACCGGCGTCCTGGTGCTCGCCCAGCGCCCGCGCTCCGCGGCCGGCTGGCTCTGCCTGCTGCTCGACGGCTGGCTGATCGCCGGCTCGCTGTTCACCCTGAGCTGGAGCCTGGCGCTCGGCCGGATCGCGGCCGGCGAGGGCGGCTCCCCGCTGCGGCTGGCCCTCAACCTGGCCTACCCGGTGCTGGACATCCTGCTGGTCAGCCTGGTGGTCGGGCTGCGCTTCGGCGGCCGGGACGGCAACCGGGCGGCGGTGCACACCGCGATGCTGGCGCTCGCCGTCACCGTGCTGTGCGACGCCCTGTTCACCGACGCGGAGCTGCGCAGCAGCTACCACTCCGGCGAACTGCTGGACGCCGGCTGGTTCTCCGGCAGCCTGCTGCTGGCCTGGGCGCCGTGGTCGTCGCGCTGGCGTCGCCCGCTGCGCGAGCACCCCTCGGCCGGCGGCCTGCCGCGCCGCCGGGTGGCCACCACCTTCAGCGCGCTCACCCCGTACGCGGCCGCTGCGGTCTGTACTGCCGGCATCCTCTACAACGCCCTCGGCGGGCGCGAGTTGGACCGCGTGGTGGCCGCGGCCGCCTGCACCGTCGGGCTGGCACTGATCCTCAGGCAAGGCGTGATGCTGCTCGACAACCTGTCGCTGGCCCAGGAACTCGCCCACAAGGAGGCGCACTTCCGCTCCCTGGTGCAGGGATCCAGCGACGTCATCATGATCGCCGGTGCCAACGGCGTGCTCTCCTACGTCTCCCCGGCCGCGCTCGGCGTGTACGGGCGGGACCCGGAGGAGCTGGTCGGCGGCAACCTGCTGGACCTCGTCCACCCCGAGGACGTGGACCGGGTGCTCTCCGAGGTCCGCCGCTACCTCGCGCGGGTCCGGCTCACCGCCCACCGCGTCCGGGGCGCGGTCGAGCCCTCCGCCCGGGTGGAGTGCCGGATCAGCTCCGGCGGCGGCGAGTGGCTGCACGTCGAGTCCACGGTCAGCCGGCACCGCGACGGGCTGCTGCTCAACAGCCGCGACGTCACCGAACGCGTCATGCTCCAGGCCCAGTTGCAGCACAACGCCTTCCACGACCCGCTCACCGACCTGCCCAACCGGGCGCTGTTCACCCAGCGGCTGCGGGCCGTCCTCGGCGCCCGCGGACAGCAGGACGGGGCGGGCGCCGGGATCGCCGTGCTCTTCCTCGACCTGGACGGCTTCAAGGCGGTCAACGACTCCGCCGGGCACCAGGTCGGCGACGAGCTGCTGGTGCAGGCCGCCCGCCGGCTGCAGGGCGCCGTCCGCTGCGGGGACACCGTCGCCCGGTTCGGCGGCGACGAGTTCGCCGCGCTGGTGTGCGGCCCGCTCGGCCGCCTCCAGGTCCAGGAGCTGGCCGAACGGCTGCGCGTCGCGCTCTCCGAGCCGTACTGGATCGGCGGCGCCGAACTCGGCGTCGCCGCCAGCATCGGCATCGCCTTCGGCACCCCGGAGCGCGGCCCGGCCGCCGACCCCAGAGCCGCCGCCGACGAACTGATGCGCAACGCCGACCTCGCGATGTACCGGGCCAAGTCCGAGGGCAAGGGCCGCGTGGTGCTCTACACCCCGGCGATGCGGGCCGACCTGGAGCGCCGCACCGAGCTGGAGGAACGGCTGAGACTCGCCGTCCGGGAGGGCGGCTTCACCCTGCTCCACCAGCCCGTGGTGGACCTCGCCAGCGGCGCGGTGACCGGCGTCGAGGCGCAGGCCCGCTGGCGCTCGGTGGGCGGACTGCTGCTCACCCCGGCCGAGTTCCTCCGTTCCGCCGACCACGGCGACGCGGCCACCCGGTTCGCCCGCTGGCTGGTCCACGAGGCGGTCGCCGCGGCCGCCGTCCGCCGCGGCCTCTCCGGCCGGGGCCACGGCGCGCCGCGGCCCGTCCCGGTGGCCGTCCGGTTCTGCGCCGAGCGGCTCTGCTCGCCCGGCCTGTACGAGACGGTGGCGGCCGCGCTGCGCGACAGCGGGCTGCCGCCCGGCGAGCTGGTGATCGAGGTGGCCCGGATGGGCTCGGACTCGATCGCCGACGAACTCGGCCGCCGACTGGCCGCGCTGCGCCGGCTCGGCGTCTCCACCTGGCTGGCCGGCTACGGCGCGGGCAGCGGCTCGCTCGGCGCCCTCGCCCGGCTGCCCCTGGACGGCCTCAAGCTGGACCGCACGCTGGTCCAGGAACTCGGCGAGTCCGCACTGGCCCGTACGCTCGCCGGGCACGCCCTGCGGCTCGGCCGCGACCTCGGGATGGCCACCGCCGCCGAGGGGGTGGACCTGCCCCGCCAGGTCACCGTGCTGCAGGAGCTCTGCTGCGGTAGGGCCCAGGGCTCGGCCTTCGCCCCGCCGCTGGACGAGCCCCGGCTGCGCCGCGCGCTCGCCCGCCGCGGCTACCCGCTGCCGAAGCCGCTCGGCCCGCCCCCCGCCCGCCGCGGCCAGCCGGCCGCGGACACCCGGACGAGTGGCCGCCCGGACTCCGCGCCGGGACGTGTCGTACATCACCACGGTGGCTCTGACCTGCCCGAACACCGGGCCGTTACCGGTCCGACCGGGGGTCCGAATGGCGAGACGGTCGTCCCACCTGCTTGACACGCCACCCCGGACGGGAGGATGGTCGTTGCCATGCGCACCCGAATTCTCGTACTTGGCGGGCGCGTCGGCTGACAGGGCTTGCACGCCCTGCTCGTGACAGACCGACGCGCCACCCCTCGCATGCCCTTGGGCACGAGGGGTTTTTTGTTGCACTGACGCTGTTCCACCCGCAAGACCCCTGGCTTCGACCGCCCGAGAACGTCCGACTCGTCGGATCGAGCGGGACGATTGAGGCAGAGCCGGCGATCGACCCGGACCGGGACCCCACCCTCGCAGCACCGGGGCCCGCAGCCGGGTCGGCAAAACCCGAGAAGAGACAGGCAGATGACTGAGCACGCCGCATCCCCCCGCCGCGGGGACAACCCGGCCGCCTCCGCTCCCGCTCCCCAGCACGTCGTCGAGACCATGACCGGCGCCCAGTCGCTCATCCGCTCGCTGGAGGCCGTAGGCGCGGACACCGTCTTCGGCATCCCGGGCGGGGCCATCCTTCCCGCGTACGACCCGCTGATGGACTCCGCCAAGGTGCGGCACATCCTGGTCCGGCACGAGCAGGGCGCCGGCCACGCCGCCACCGGCTACGCGCAGGCCACCGGCAGGGTCGGGGTCTGCATGGCCACCTCCGGCCCGGGCGCGACCAACCTGGTCACCCCGATCGCCGACGCCTACATGGACTCCGTGCCGGTCGTCGCGATCACCGGGCAGGTCTCCTCCAAGGCGATCGGCACCGACGCCTTCCAGGAGGCGGACATCTGTGGCATCACGATGCCGATCACCAAGCACAACTACCTGGTCACCGACCCCGCCGAGATCCCCCGGGTGATCGCCGAGGCCTTCCACATCGCCGCCACCGGCCGCCCCGGCCCGGTCCTGGTCGACATCGCCAAGGACGCGCTGCAGGCGACCACCACCTTCCGCTGGCCGGTCGAGACCTCGCTGCCCGGCTACCGTCCGGTCACCAAGCCGCACGCCAAGCAGATCCGCGAGGCCGCGAAGCTGCTGGTGAGCGCGAAGCGCCCGGTGCTGTACGTCGGCGGCGGCGTGATCAAGGCGCAGGCCACCGCCGAGCTGCGGATCCTCGCCGAGCTGACCGGCGCCCCGGTGGTCACCACCCTGATGGCGCTCGGCGCCTTCCCGGACAGCCACCCGCAGCACCTGGGCATGCCCGGCATGCACGGCTCCGTCCCGGCCGTCACCGCCCTGCAGAAGTCCGACCTGCTGTTCACCCTCGGCGCCCGCTTCGACGACCGCGTCACCGGCAAGCTGGACGGCTTCGCCCCGTACGCCAAGGTCGTCCACGCCGACATCGACCCCGCCGAGATCGGCAAGAACCGCCCGGCGGACGTCCCGATCGTCGGCGACGCCCGCGAGGTGCTCGCCGACCTGATCGTCGCCGTCCAGGCCGAGTTCGACGCCGGCCACAAGGGCGACTACGCCGAGTGGTGGGAGAAGCTCGACGAGTGGAAGAAGACCTACCCGATCGGCTACGAGGCCGCCCCGAGCGGCCAGCTCTCGCCGCAGCAGGTCATCGAGCGGATCGGGAAGCTGGTCGGCCCCGAGGCGATCTACGCCGCGGGCGTGGGCCAGCACCAGATGTGGAGCTCGCAGTTCATCCGGTTCGAGAAGCCCGGCACCTGGCTCAACTCCGGCGGCGCCGGGACCATGGGCTACGCCGTCCCCGCGGCGATGGGCGCCAAGGCCGGCCGCCCGGAGACCCCGGTCTGGGCCATCGACGGCGACGGCTGCTTCCAGATGACCAACCAGGAGCTGGTCACCTGCGCCCTGAACGACATCCCGATCAAGGTCGCGGTCATCAACAACGGCTCGCTGGGCATGGTCCGGCAGTGGCAGACGCTGTTCTACAACCAGCGCTACTCCAACACCGTGCTGCACGCCGGCCCGGACCACGACGGCATCGAGCCGCCGGC
The DNA here is from genome assembly GCF_055560835.1 of Kitasatospora sp. NPDC023120. Classification (NCBI taxonomy): domain Bacteria; kingdom Bacillati; phylum Actinomycetota; class Actinomycetes; order Kitasatosporales; family Streptomycetaceae; genus Kitasatospora; species Kitasatospora sp. NPDC023120. Next base: position 191,401 of record NZ_JBVHHY010000008.1, read on the forward strand.
CCAGGGCACCCGGATCCCGGACTTCGTCCTGCTGTCCGAGGCGATGGGCTGCGTGGGCCTGCGCTGCGAGCGCCCCGAGGACCTCGACGCGGTCATCAAGCAGGCGATGGAGATCAACGACCGCCCGGTCGTCATCGACTTCATCGTCCACCAGGACGCCATGGTCTGGCCGATGGTCGCGGCCGGCACCAGCAACGACGAGATCCAGTTCGCCAGGGGCGTCCGCCCCGACTTCGGCGACGACTCCGAGTGATCCCGGCTCCCACCCAGAACGATTGAGGAACCACATGTCCAAGCACACCCTCTCCGTCCTGGTCGAGAACAAGCCCGGCGTGCTCGCCCGCATCGCCTCGCTGTTCTCCCGTCGGGGCTTCAACATCGACTCCCTCGCCGTCGGCCCGACCGAGCACCCGGACGTGTCCCGGATGACGATCGTGGTCAACGTCGAGGACCTCCCGCTGGAACAGGTCACCAAGCAGCTCAACAAGCTCGTGAACGTGATAAAGATCGTCGAACTCGACCAGGCCGCTGCGATCCAGCGGGAACTGGTCCTGGTGAAGGTCCGCGCCGACAACGAGACCCGGTCGCAGATCGTCGAGATCGTCCAGCTGTTCCGTGCCAAGACCGTCGACGTGTCGCCCGAAGCGGTGACCATCGAGGCCACCGGCAGCTCGGACAAGCTGGAGGCCATGCTCCGGATGCTGGAGCCTTACGGCATCAAGGAGTTGGTCCAGTCCGGCCTGGTCGCCATCGGCCGCGGCGCCCGTTCGATCACGGACCGGTCGCTGCGCGCCCTCGACCGCAGCGCGTAAACAGCGCCGTCTCAAACCCTGAAGCAAAGACCCCGCACCTCGCCGGGTGGGAATACGGTGAATACCGCATACCCGGCAACCATCACGCAAGGAGATGTGCCCCCGTGGCCGAGCTGTTCTACGAAGACGACGCCGACCTGTCCATCATCCAGGGCCGCAAGGTCGCGGTCATCGGCTACGGCAGCCAGGGCCACGCCCACGCGCTGTCCCTGCGCGACTCCGGCGCCGACGTCCGGGTCGGCCTGAAGCCGGAGTCCAAGTCCCGCGCCAAGGCGGAGGAGGCCGGCCTGCGCGTCGTCACCCCGGCCGAGGCCGCGGCCGAGGCCGACGTCATCATGATCCTGGTCCCGGACCCGATCCAGGCCGACGTCTACGAGGCCGACATCGCCCCGCACCTGAAGTCCGGCGACGCCCTGTTCTTCGGCCACGGCCTGAACATCCGCTTCGGCTTCATCAAGCCCCCGGCGGACGTCGACGTCTGCATGGTCGCCCCGAAGGGCCCGGGCCACCTGGTCCGCCGCCAGTACGAGGAGGGCCGCGGCGTCCCCGCGATCGTGGCCGTCGAGCAGGACGCCTCGGGCAACGCCTTCGCCCTGGCGCTGTCGTACGCCAAGGGCCTGGGCGCCACCAAGGCCGGCGTCATCAAGACCACCTTCACCGAGGAGACCGAGACCGACCTGTTCGGTGAGCAGGCCGTCCTCTGCGGTGGCACCGCCGCCCTGGTGAAGGCCGGGTTCGAGACCCTGGTCGAGGCCGGCTACCAGCCGGAGATCGCCTACTTCGAGTGCCTGCACGAGCTGAAGCTCATCGTCGACCTGATGTACGAGGGCGGCCTGGAGAAGATGCGCTGGTCGGTCTCCGAGACCGCCGAGTGGGGCGACTACGTCACCGGCCCGCGGATCATCACCGCCGACACCAAGGCCGAGATGAAGAAGGTCCTCGAGGAGATCCAGGACGGCACCTTCGCCAACACCTGGATCGCCGAGTACAAGGCGGGCCTGCCCAAGTACAACGAGTACAAGAAGGCCGACGAGGACCACCTGCTGGAGACCACCGGCAAGAAGCTGCGCTCGCTGATGAGCTGGGTCAACGAGAAGGCCTGAGCCGTTTCGGCCCCGTATTTTGTAACTGCCTTGTACAAGTAGGCTGCTCCCGTCCGGGTGATTTCGCCGGACGGGAGCAGCCTGGCAGCAAGCCCGTCGATACACTTCCGAGTGCGCGTCAGGCCCACAGCGTCGTGCGTCTACCTACGCGGCATGCCACCTTCCCCCGCCCTTCCACGCCACCTTCGTGCCGGGGGAACCGGACAGGTTAAGGACAACACTGTCGTGAGCACTGCTAACACTGTGAAAAATGGCGTCGTACTGATCGCCGAGGAGCTTTCGCCCGCCACCGTCGACGCCCTCGGCCCCGACTTCGAGATCCGCCACTGCAACGGCGCCGACCGCACCGAGCTGCTCACCGCGATCGCCGACGTCGACGCGATCCTGATCCGCTCCGCCACCAAGGTCGACGCCGAGGCGCTTGCCGCCGCCCGCAAGCTCAGGGTGGTCGCCCGGGCCGGCGTCGGCCTGGACAACGTGGACGTCGCCGCCGCCACCAAGGCCGGCGTGATGGTCGTCAACGCGCCGACCTCCAACATCGTCACCGCCGCCGAGCTCGCCTGCGGCCTGCTGATCTCCGTCGCCCGCAACATCGCGCCGGCCAATTCCGCGCTCAAGCAGGGCGAGTGGAAGCGCAACAAGTACACCGGCGTCGAGCTGAGCGAGAAGACCCTCGGCGTCGTCGGCCTCGGCCGGATCGGCGTGCTGGTCGCCCAGCGGATGTCCGCGTTCGGGATGAAGATCGTCGCGTACGACCCCTACATCCAGGCCGCCCGCGCCGCGCAGATGGGCGTCAAGCTGGTCACCCTGGAGGAGCTGCTGGAGGTCTCGGACTTCATCACCGTCCACCTCCCCAAGACCCCGGAGACCATCGGCCTGATCGGCGACGAGGCGCTGCACAAGGTCAAGCCGACCGTGCGCATCGTCAACGCCGCCCGCGGCGGCATCGTGGACGAGGAGGCGCTCGCCGCCGCCCTGCGCGACGGCCGGGTGGCCGGTGCGGGCCTGGACGTGTACGCCAAGGAGCCGTGCACCGACTCCCCGCTGTTCGCCTTCGACAACGTGGTCGCCACCCCGCACCTGGGCGCCTCCACCGACGAGGCGCAGGAGAAGGCCGGCATCGCGGTCGCCAGGTCGGTGCGCCTCGCGCTGGCCGGCGAGCTGGTGCCGGACGCCGTGAACGTCCAGGGCGGCGTGATCGCCGAGGACGTCCGCCCGGGCCTGCCGCTCGCCGAGAAGCTCGGCCGGATCTTCACCGCGCTGGCCGGCGAGGTGGCCGTCCGGCTGGACGTCGAGGTCCGCGGCGAGATCACCCAGCACGACGTGAAGGTGCTCGAACTGTCCGCGCTGAAGGGCGTGTTCGAGGACGTGGTGGCGGAGACGGTGTCCTACGTCAACGCCCCGCTGTTCGCCCAGGAGCGTGGCGTCGAGGTCCGTCTGACCACCTCCAGCGAGAGCCCCGAGCACCGCAACGTGATCACCGTGCGCGGCACGCTCGGGAACGGCGAGGAGATCGCCATCTCCGGCACGCTGGCCGGTCCCAAGCAGATCCAGAAGATCGTCGGCGTGGACGCCTTCGACGTGGACGTGGCGCTCACCGACCACATGGCCTTCTTCAAGTACGAGGACCGCCCCGGCGTGGTCGGCGTGCTCGGCAAGCACCTCGGCGACGCGGGCATCAACATCGCCGGCATGCAGGTCGCCCGTGACGGCGGCGGCGCGCTCGCCTCCATCACGGTGGACAGCGAGATCCCGCAGGAGGTGCTCTCGGCGATCGCCGCCGAGATCGGCGCCCGCTTCGCGCGCTCGGTCGACCTGGGCTGACCCTTCCGACCCGAGCAGGGCCCGGACCGCCGTTCGAACGGCGGTCCGGGCCCTGCTGCGTCCTCCCGGGTGGCTGCCGTCTCAGATACTAGGAAATCCAAGTATTCGTGCAGACACGGCCGGGGCCCCGTCGTACCGTGGAGGGGCCATACGGTGTGCCGCCCCTGTAGCCAGGCGCGCGGCCCGTGTGCGCGTGCGCCCTCACGGGCAGGCGATCCCTGCTCCCGCGCGTACCCACCTCCTCTTCACCTCCGCGCTGTTCCCCAGCGCCGCTTCCAAGGAGCCCGGTATGCCTTCCACCGCCGACCGTCACGCCGCTTCCGCCCCCGCCGCCACCCCCGTCCGCGCCCCGCGCCGCCGCCGGGCCGCCGAGCGGAACCCCTTCGCCGCCGCCCTGCAGCGCTCGCTGGACCGCCGGGACAACGGCGGGGTGACCGGCCACCACTGAGCGGCACCCCGGGCGGCGTTCATCTGCCTACTGGGCCGAACGGGTTGACGGTTTGTCACCCAGTAGAGTGCAACCTCGGTCCGTCCGAGCGAAGTCGCTCGCCCCGGTCGGCGCGATGATCCTAATTTGGGGCCCCCCGGAAGGGTGATCGACGGCCGCGAGGGCGGGCGTCAGCGACCTCCTCGGTATGCGGATCATTCCCCCTTGCCGGGGGAGGGGTCCCTCGTGCGTCTGCCACCCGTCCGCCGATCCGCCGCCCGGATCGGCCTCACCCTGGCCCTGCTGGCCGGGAGCGTGGCGCTCGCCGCGGCCCCGGCGTCCGCCGGTCCACCGGCCGCCGGACCGCCGACGGCCGGCCGAACGGCCTCCGTCCTGCTCGAACTCGTCACCGAGGCGGCCGGCCCCGCCTGGCGGCGGGCCGCCGACGGCGCCCGGCGGGAGCGGCGCTCACCGGAGGCCGTCCGCCGGGAGGCCGCGCAGGCCGGTGCCGCCCAGCGGGGCCGGGCCGGGGACGCGCTCGACCGGCTCGCCGGGGAGGTCCACCGGACGGCACCGGCCGCCCGCGAGCTCTACCGCACCCGCACCCTGCTCACCGGCCTCGCCGTCAACGCCCCCGCCGACCGGCTGCCCGCGCTGCGGGCGCTGCCCGGCGTCCGGGCCGTCCACCCGATCGTCAACAAGCGGCGCGACAACGCCTACTCCGTCCCGCTGACCGGCGCCCCGCAGGTCTGGGCCGGTGGCGCCGCGCCCGCCGGCAACACCGGGCAGGGCGTGCGGATCGGGATCATCGACAGCGGCATCGACTACACCCACGCCGACTTCGGCGGCCCCGGCACCGAGGAGGCGTTCCGCTCGGTCGAGCGCGGCAAGCCCGCGCCGCCTGCGCTGTTCCCCAACGCCAAGGTGGTCGGCGGCAAGGACCTTGTCGGCGACGACTACGACCCCGACCCCTCCTCCCCGCACCATCAGCCGGTGCCGCACCCCGGCGACAACCCGCTCGACTGCGTGCGCAACGGACACGGCACCCACGTCGCCGGCACCGCCGCCGGGTACGGGGTCACCGCCGACGGGCGCCCGTACGCCGGTCCGTACGGGCCCGGGCTGGACCCGGCCGCGTTCAAGGTCGGCCCCGGCGCCGCCCCCGGCGCCCAGCTGTACGCCATCCGGGTGTTCGGCTGCGACGGCTCCACCGACCGGCTCGCCCAGGCCCTCGACCTGGCCGCCGACCCGAACGGCGACGGCGACCTGGGCGACCGGCTGGACGTCGTCAACCTCTCGCTCGGCAGCCGCTTCGGCAGCGACGACGACACCGACGCGCTGGCCGTCGACCGGCTCGCCGCCCTGGGCACCGTCGTGGTCGCCGCCGCGGGCAACGAGGGCGACGTGTACGGCATCGGCGGCAGCCCCGGCACCGCCGCCCGGGCGATCACCGTCGCCGCCTCCGTCCACGGGCACGCCGACGTGGACGGCATCACCGTGCTCGGCCCCGCCGCCCTCGCCGGGGTCGTCCCGGCGCGCTGGAGCGAGCGCTACCAGGGCTGGTCCACCGCCGAGGTGAGCGGCGAACTCGCCCTGCCCGCCGACCAGTCGGACGGCTGCACCGCCTACAGCGAGGCCGACCGGCAGCGGCTGGCCGGGAGGATCGCGCTGCTCGCCTGGAAGACCGGCGACGCCGACCGGGCCTGCAACTCCGGCCCGCGGGCCGACCACGCCACCGACGCGGGCGCGATCGGCGTGCTGTACGCCGCCGACACCGACCACCTCGCCGAGATCGCGGGCAACGACCGCATCCCGGCCGCGCTGCTGGCCCGGGCCGACGGCGAGCGGCTGCGGCAGGCCGCCACCGCCGGCCCGACCAGGGTCCGGCTCGCCGCCCCCGGCAACCCGCTGCACGGCTCCGTCGCGCAGAACCAGCCGGCCCGGGCCGACACCCTCACCGACTTCACCTCGCGCGGCATCGGCGTGCCCGGCGTGGTCAAGCCCGACCTCGCGGCGCCCGGGGAGACCATCTGGTCCGCCCTGGTCGGCAGCGGCACCGGCGGGCAGCGCGAGAACGGCACCTCCATGGCCACCCCGCACGTGGCCGGGCTCGCCGCGCTGGTCCGTGCCGCGCACCCGGACTGGTCGGTCGAGCAGCTCAAGGCCGCGCTGATGAACACCGCCGCGGACACCTTCCTCGGCGACGGCCACAGCGGTCCGGTCTACGGGCCCGAGCGCACCGGGGCCGGGCGGGCCCGGGTCGACCGGGCGATCCGCACGCCGGTCGTCGCCTACGCGGCGGGGGAGGGCGCCGAGGAGGGCGGCGTCGGGGTCTCCTTCGGCCCGGTCGAGGTCAGTGGGCCGACGGCGCTCGGCCGCGAGATCGAGGTCCGCAACCTCTCCGACGCGCCGGTGAGTTACCGCACGGGCTACGCGGCGGCCACCGAACTGCCCGGCGCCTCCTACGCGGTGGCGCCGGACCGGGTCGACGTCCCCGCCGGCGGGACCGCCCGGGTGCGGGTGACGCTGTCCGTCCCGGGGGAGTTGGGCCGCGCGCCCGACCCGACCATCGCCACCGTGCAGGGTGGCAAGGCGCGCACCTACCGGGGTGAGCTCTCCGGCCGGATGCTGCTGACCCCGGTCGCGGGCGACACCCTGCCGCAGCTGCGGGTCCCGGTGTTCGCCGCCCCGCGACCGGCGAGCGACCTCACGGCGACCGCCGCCGCCCGTACCGCGCGGCACGGCACCCTCGTCACGCTCGGCGGCCGCGCCGCACCCGCCGCGGTCCCCGGGCTGGTCACCGCCCTCGCCCTCGGTGGCGAGGGGACCCGCTGGGCCGACTGCCCGCCCGGCAGCGGCGCCACCGTCGGGCCGGGCGCGGGCATCCGCCCCGAGGAGGCGGGGGAGGGCGCCGACCCCGCGCGGGACGTCTGCGTCGAACACCCCGGTGAGCGGTCCGCGAACCTGCGCGCGGTCGGTGCCGCCGTCGACCCCGAACTGCTCTACGTGGGAGCGCAGTTGTGGGCACGGGCGGCCACCCCGGTCGGGCTGTACGGCGTGCGGGTCGCGCTGGACACCGACGGGGACGGCAGTACCGACGTCATCCTCAAGGCGGACCGGCTGCGCGGCAGCGACGTCCTGGTCTCCCGCGCCCTCGACGCCCGTACCGGAGCCGAACTCGACGTCCAGCCGCTCAACGCCCGCTGGGGCGACACCGACACCGCGCTGCTGGACAGCGACGTGCTCGTCCTGCCCGTCCGGCTGAGCGCCCTGCCCGGCGTCGGCCCGGGCCACAGCACCGTCCGCTACGGCGTCTGGACCGGCGCGGCCGCCTCCGGCACGCCGGACGCGGCCGAGGCCTACTCCGCCGTCGGTCTGCGCGGCACCCGCCCGGCCGTCCCGCTGGACGTCCTGCACCCGGCCCTCACCGCCACGGCCGGGCTCACCGGGCCCCCGGCCGTCCTGGCCCCCGTCGGCCCGGGGACCCTCCTCGCGGTGCACCGCGCACCGGGGGACGGCTCCCGGCTCCTGCTGCTGCACCACCTCAACCCGAACGAGCGGCGGGCCCAGGTGCTCACCCTGCCCTGAAGCCGGTCACCAGGAGCGGCCCGCCGGCACCGGTCGGCGGGCCGCTCCTATGCGGTCCCCGCTCGCCGTGCCGCGCGGCGGCGGGAGAGGTGGGTGAAGGCGGCGACCAGGGCGAGGGCGGCGGCGGTGGCGGAGGCGACGATGAGGCCCTCGGCGAGGCCCGGCGGGCGGAAGGAGCAGGCGACCCGGGAGGCGCCGGAACCGAGCGGGACGCCGATCATGCCGAGGACCGGCGTGGGCACGGCGGCGCGACCGCCGTCGACGGCGCAGGTCCAGCCCTCGGCGGCGGGGACGGAGAGCAGCGCGGTACCCGTGGAGCCCGCCGGGAGGTCCGCCGCGACGGTGTGCCCGCCCGCCTCGACCCGGGTGGCGCCGGTGGCGGTGAGCCGGGCGACGGCCGCGTCCAGGGCGTCCGTCCGAAGGCAGCCGATCGGGCGGGCGGGGACCTGGCTGACGGTGTCGGACCGCAGCGTCACCCGGACCACCCCGTCCGCCGGGACGGTGCCCAGCCGGTGGATCGCCACGGCCGTGGTGGGCTGCTCGCCGTCGCTGCGGTAGCTGGTGCCGAGCCCGCTCACCGTGCCCCGGTACCAGACGCCGTGGAAGAACGCCGTCGAGCCGGGTGTGCAGACGGCGGTGAGCACGGTGCCCTCGTCGCCGGACGGCACCGACCAGCCGCTGGTGCCGTGCAGGGCGGGCACCGCACCGCCGGCCGGGACGGGCAGCGGGGCGTCGTACACCTGGCTGCCGAGCAGTGACTCCTGCCGGGACCAGACCGAGGAGGTCTCCGGCCGGGCACTCGGCGGCAGCACGGTGACCAGCGGCGGCGCCGCGGCCCGCGCGGGGGCGAAGCCGTACGGCGGGGGCCCGTCGTCCAGGTGGGCGCGGACGGCGAACAGCGCCTGCCCGACCGGGTCGGTGACGCTCGCGGTCTGCCGCCCGCCGGCCGTCCAGCCCGCGCCGAGGTCGTGCATCAGCAGGGCGGTGACGGTCGGCAGGTAGCTGCTGAAGTAGCCGCCGCCCTGGCCGCCCAGCAGCAGCGGGTCGTTGGTGGTGAAGGCGTGCGGGCCCGGGTCGCTGCGGCCCCGCGGCCAGTCGTCGGCCGCGCGGACCGCCGCGTGCCCGGCCCGTACGGCCGCCGGGGAGACGCTGCCGGAGGGCGCCGCGCCGAGCGCCGTGTACCCGGACCAGACGGCGTTGCCGAGCACCGCGCCGCCGATCACCCAGGTGGCGACCGTATTCGCCCGGCGGTCGGGGTGCCGGCGGTCCAGGACCCACAGCGCGGCGAGCAGGACGGTGCCGCCGACCGTCAGCAGCACCCAGTCGGCGGGGCGGACCGCGTGCCGGCTCGCCGCCACCGCGGCGATCACCGCGACCACGGCGGCGCCGCCCAGCAGGGTGAGCGGGTCCGGCCGGTGCGCCAGCGACACCCAGCCGGCCAGCACCAGCAGCCCGCTGAGCACGAAGGCGACCCGGTACGGCCCGCCGGCCGGGATCGCCAGGCCGTGCCAGACCAGGACGGTCGGGGTCCAGACGAAGCTGAGCACCACCAGCACCAGCGCCGCGCACCAGACCGCCCGCTCCCGCGGCCGCACCCGCCGGTTGAACGGCAGCCCGCACACCAGCAGCAGCCCGAGCAGGCCGATCGCCACGTCCGGCAGCGCCCGACCGCCGTGGGCGGCGGGCAGCAGCTGGGCAAGGTGGCCGCCGAGGCCGGACGGGCCGAGCGGCTCCACCGGGGACTCGGGCTGGGCGCCGCGCGCCGCCCGGATCGCGACGAACAGCACCGGCGAGGCGAGCAGCACCCCGGTGCCGGCCATGGTGACCGCCCGTCCGGTGGCCCGGACCCGGTGGCGCAACGGCAGCGGGGCGGCGAAGAGCCGGACGACGAACAGGAGCCCGACCACCAGGGTGGCCAGGGCCGCGGTGTACAGGTTGCCGACCCAGGCCAGGGTGACGCACAGCGTGCCGGCCACCCAGCGCCGCTCGCGCAGGCACCAGTCGGCGGCGAGCCCGAGCAGCGGCAGCGAGACCAGGCCCCAGAGCCACATCGGCGCGGCCCCGCCGACGTCCAGCACCCAGGCGCACAGCCCGTAGCCGACGGCGGCGAGCGCCCGCAGCCGGCCCGGACCGGGGTGCAGGCGGCCAAGCAGACGGGCCATCAGGGCGGTGCCGAGGCCGATGGTGGCGAGGGTGACCAGCAGGACGGCGAGTTGGCCCCGGTCGCGGGGGAGGAGCGCGGTGAGCCAGGAGAACGGGTTCATCAGGTAGGCGAAGAAGTCCGCCAGGAACGGGACGCCGTACCCGCTGTTCCAGTTGAACAGCAGGTCCCCGGAGGCCTCACCGTGCAGAAGGTCCCACAGGTGGGCGTGGTACGGCACCGCGACCGCGTCCGCCCCGGCCGGCCACTGCCCGCGCAACCCCGCCGCCAGTGCGTACCCGCCCATCGCCAGCCCCGCCGCACCCCCGCAGACCAGCCGCTCCCGCCGCCGCTCGCCCCTCACCCACGCGCCCCGTTCTGCCTGTGACCCCGCACCTCGCCACCCTAAGCGCGCCCCCCGCGCGGACTACGACGTACGCGCTCCTTCGAAGGGGTGACGCGCCGCCGGAGTCCCACCGGACTCACCCGGACGTGTCCGAATGATGGACGTGAGGTGTCAGCCCCTGGGACGGCGGAGTAGGGTCCGAGCATGTCTCGCACCATTCGTCTCGCAGTTGTCCCGGGTGACGGCATCGGCCAGGAAGTGGTGGCCGAAGGTCTCAAGGTCCTGGGTGCCGTGCTTCCCGCCGATGTGAAGCTGGAGACCACCGAGTACGACATCGGGGCCCGGCGCTACCACCGGACGGGGGAGACGCTGCCGGACGACGTGCTGGCGGAGCTGAAGTCGCACGACGCGATCCTGCTGGGTGCGATCGGCGACCCGAGTGTGCCGTCGGGGGTGCTGGAGCGCGGGCTGCTGCTCAAGCTGCGGTTCGCCTTCGACCACCACATCAACCTGCGTCCGGGTCGCCTCTTCCCGGGGGTGCAGTCCCCGCTGGCGGGTACGCCGGACATCGACTTCGTGGTCGTCCGCGAGGGCACCGAGGGCCCGTACGTCGGCAACGGCGGCACGCTGCGCACCGGGACGCCGCAGGAGGTGGCCACCGAGGTCAGCCTGAACACGGCGTACGGCATCGAGCGCGTGGTGCGCGACGCCTACCGCCGGGCCCAGGCGCGGCCGCGCAAGAAGCTCACGCTGGTGCACAAGAACAACGTGCTGGTGCACGCCGGGCACCTGTGGACGCGGATCTTCGCCGAGGTCGGCAAGGAGTTCCCCGAGGTCACCACGGACTACCTGCACGTCGACGCGGCGACCATCTTCTTCGTCACCCAGCCCGAGCGCTTCGACGTGATCGTCACCGACAACCTGTTCGGCGACATCCTGACCGACCTGGCCGCCGCCGTCACCGGCGGGATCGGCCTGGCCGCGAGCGGCAACATCAACCCGAGCGGCGAGTTCCCGTCCATGTTCGAGCCGGTGCACGGCTCGGCGCCGGACATCGCCGGCCAGGGCAAGGCCGACCCGACCGCCACCGTGCTGTCGGTCGCCATGCTGCTGGAGCACCTCGGCTTCGCCGCCGAGGCCGCCGAGGTCGAGGCCGCCGTCGCGGCGGACCTCGCCGAGCGTTCCGGCACCCGCAGCACCTCCCAGGTCGGCGACGCGCTCGCCGGCCGAGTATCCGGCGGCTGACGAGCCGGACCGACAAGGTTTCCGGCCAGGTGGGCCGGACCGCACAACCGCAGCTTGCAGCTCTCGAAGGAGCGGGCAGCTGTTCGGCACGGCCCTCTGGATGCGAGTATCGACAGTGGGCCGTGTCGTCGTGCCTTCGTTCCGGCGTTCGATCGCCGAAACGTTCATTCGACGGTGGCGGCCCGGACCAACCCCACGGTGAAGGAAACAGCCATGAGCACGCCCACCCCGGCGCCCATCACGTTCGACCTCAAGCCCTCCGCCCACCCGCTGCCCGCAGCGGAGCGCGAGGCCCGGCTGACCAACCCCGGCTTCGGCCGCGTCTTCACCGACCACATGGTCACCATCCGCTGGACCGAGGGCGTGGGCTGGCACGACGCCCAGCTCGCGCCGTACGCGCCGCTGGAGATCGACCCGGCCAACATGACCCTGCACTACGGCCAGGCGATCTTCGAGGGCCTGAAGGCCTACCGCCAGGCCGACGGCTCCATCGCCACCTTCCGCCCGGAGGCCAACGCCGCCCGCTTCCAGGCCTCGGCCCGCCGCCTGGCGATGCCGGAGCTGCCGATCGAGACCTTCGTCGAGGCCGTGGAGCTGCTGGTCCAGCAGGAGCAGGAGTGGGTCCCGAACGAGCCGGAGCAGAGCCTCTACCTGCGTCCGTTCATGTTCGCCACCGAGGTCGGCCTGGGTGTCCGCCCGGCCAACTCCTACCTCTTCATGATCATCGCCTCGCCGGCCGGCGCCTACTTCCAGGGCGGCATCAAGCCGGTCTCGGTCTGGCTGTCCAAGGAGTACGTCCGGGCCGCGCCCGGCGGCACCGGCGCCGCCAAGTGCGCGGGCAACTACGCCGCCTCGCTGGTCGCCCAGGCGCAGGCCGCCGAGAAGGGCTGCGACCAGGTGGTCTGGCTCGACGCCGCCGAGCACCGGTGGGTCGAGGAGATGGGCGGCATGAACCTGTACTTCGTCTTCGGCGAGGGCAAGGACGCGAAGATCGTCACCCCGGAGCTGTCCGGCGCCCTGCTGCCCGGCATCACCCGCGACTCGCTGCTCCAGCTCGCCGCCGACCTCGGCTACGCCGTCGAGGAGCGGAAGATCTCCACCGAGGAGTGGCAGCAGGGCAACGCCGACGGCACCCTCACCGAGGTCTTCGCCTGCGGCACCGCCGCCGTCATCACCCCGGTCGGCTCGGTCAAGTCCGCCGCCGCCGACTGGACCGTCGGCACCGGCGAGCCCGGCCCGATCACCATGGAGCTGCGCAAGGCGCTGCTGTCGATCCAGGGCGGCCAGACCCCCGACACCCACAACTGGCTGCACAAGATCGTCTGATCCTCGAACAGCCGCACCGGCTCCGGCCTGCCGCGTTTCGCATCGCGAGACGGGCGGGCCGGAACCGGGGAGCTGTGCCAGACTGCCAGCGTGTCCTCGCTTTCGCTGATTATCGGCAGCAGGCGCGCCGGTCCGCAGTGACCGCTTCCGCAGGACCCGATGCGGAGCGACCACGAGCGTCCAGACCCGCGCGCAGACCTCTCGCACCCGCGAGGGGTCTTTTGCTTTCCGGGCGGAACCCATGAACACCGTGGGCACCGCCCCGAGGAGCACAGCCACCCGGACCGGCCGAGAGCCCCCACGAAGGGCTCGGGGACACCGGAGCCGCGCGCGAGATCCTGGACAGTGGAGCCGGGAGCAGAAATCCGGCCAGAGCAGTACGAACCTCCCCGAACGGAGAACCAGGGGTCATGACCGAGGTCAGCCGTACCGACGACAGTTTCCACGTGTTCGACACCACGCTGCGCGACGGCGCCCAGCGCGAAGGCATCAACCTGACGGTGGCGGACAAGCTGGCCATCGCCCGGCACCTGGACGAGTTCGGGGTCGGCTTCATCGAGGGCGGCTGGCCCGGCGCCAACCCGCGTGACACCGAGTTCTTCGCCCGCGCCGCCGCCGAGCTGGAGCTGACCCACGCCCAGCTGGTCGCCTTCGGCGCCACCCGCCGGGCCGGCGGCCGGGCCGCGGACGACCCCCAGCTGGCCGCGCTGGTCAACTCCGGCGCCCCCGTCGTCACCCTGGTCGCCAAGTCGCACGACCGGCACGTGGAGCTGGCGCTGCGCACCACCCTGGACGAGAACCTGGAGATGGTCCGGGACAGCGTCGAGTTCCTGCGCTCCCAAGGCCGCCGGGTGTTCATCGACTGCGAGCACTTCTTCGACGGCTACCGGGCGAACCGCGAGTACGCCCTGGCGGTGGTCCGCACCGCGCACGAGGCCGGGGCGGACGTGGTGGTGCTCTGCGACACCAACGGCGGGATGCTGCCCTCCGGCATCCGGGAGATCGTCGCCGACGTCCTCCAGCGCACCGGCGCCCGGCTCGGCATCCACGCCCAGGACGACACCGGCTGCGCGGTGGCCAACACCCTGGCCGCGGTGGAGGCCGGCGCGACCCATGTCCAGTGCACCGCCAACGGCTACGGCGAGCGGGTCGGCAACGCCAACCTGTTCCCGGTGGTCGGCGCGCTGGAGATCAAGTACGACCGCCGGGTGCTGCCCGAGGGCGGCCTGGCCGAGATGACCCGGATCTCGCACGCGATCGCCGAGCTGGTCAACCTGACCCCCTCCACCCACCAGCCCTACGTCGGCTACTCGGCCTTCGCCCACAAGGCGGGCCTGCACGCCTCCGCGATCAAGGTCGACCCGGACCTGTACCAGCACATCGACCCCGAGCGGGTCGGCAACACCATGCGGATGCTGGTCTCCGACATGGCCGGCCGGGCCTCCGTCGAGCTCAAGGGCAAGGAGCTCGGCTACGACCTCTCCACCGACCGGGACCTGGCCGGCCGGGTGGTGGCCAAGGTCAAGGAGCAGGAGAACCTCGGCTACACCTACGAGTCCGCCGACGCCTCCTTCGAGCTGCTGCTGCGCGACGAGGTGCGCGGCAGCCGGGACCGCTTCTACACCCTGGAGTCCTGGCGGACCATCAGCGAGCAGGGCCCGAACGGAGTCTCCGGCAACGAGGCGACCGTCAAGCTCTGGGCCAAGGGCGAGCGCCGGATCGCCGTGGGCGAGGGCAACGGCCCGGTCAACGCGCTGGACCAGGCGCTGCGCACCGCGCTGGAGGGCATCTACCCGCCGCTGGCCACCTTCGAGCTGGTGGACTACAAGGTCCGCATCCTGGAGGGCCAGCACGGCACCGGCTCCAAGACCCGGGTGCTGATCGAGTCCACCGACGGCACGTCCACGTGGTCCACCGTCGGCGTCGCCGACAACGTGGTCGCCGCCTCCTGGCTGGCGCTGGAGGACGCGTACACCTACGGCCTGATCCGGGCCGGGCTGGAGCCGACCGAGTAACCCGCGCCCGGGACGCCGCGAGGCCCATGGACCGGGAAGTCCATGGGCCTCGGACCGGTTCTCAGCGGAGTCGGGCGAGGAGGGCGTGTTCGACGAGGGTGATGAGGGCGCTCTTGGCGCTGTCGCGGCGGCGGGCGTCGAGGGTGATGACGGGGGTGTCGGCGCCGAGCTGGAGTGCCTCGCGGACTTCGTCGGGGGTGTGGGGCTGGTGTCCGTCGAAGCCGTTGAGGGCGACGACGAAGGGCAGTCCGCTGTTCTCGAAGTAGTCGAGGGCGGGGAAGCAGTCGGCGAGGCGTCGGGTGTCGACGAGGACGACGGCTCCGATGGCGCCGCGGACGAGGTCGTCCCACATGAACCAGAAGCGGTCCTGTCCGGGGGTGCCGAAGAGGTAGAGGATGAGGTCTTCGTCGAGGGTGATGCGGCCGAAGTCCATGGCGACGGTGGTGGTCGTCTTGCCGGAGACGTGGCTGATGTCGTCGATGCCGGCGGAGGCCGAGGTCATGACGGCTTCGGTGCGCAGGGGGTTGATCTCGGAGACGGCGCCGACGAGCGTGGTCTTGCCGACACCGAAGCCGCCCGCGACGACGATCTTCGCGGAGGTGGTGGCGCGGGTGGGGGCGGCCGCGTTAGAGCTTGCGAAGTCCACTGAGGACCCTTTCGAGCAGCGTGACGTCGGGCTGGTTTCCGGATTCGCCGCCGGAAGCGGGCTGGTGGATGGCGACCAGGCCGGCTTCGGCCAGGTCGGCGACGAGGATGCGGGCCACTCCCAGGGGCAGGGAGAGCAGCGCCGACACCTCCGCGACGGATTTGACCTCCGTGCACAGCGTGCAGATCCGCTGGTGCTCGGGGAGCAGGGTGGCCAGGCGCTGCGGATCGACGTCGGCGGAGACCAGGGCCTCCAGCGCGAGTTCGTAGCGCGGCCGGGTGCGGCCACCGGTCATCGCGAACGGGCGGATCAGCGGGCCCGAGTCGGGCTCGTCCTCGAACTCCTCGACGTGCCCTGGTTCCTGGGCCGGCTGGAACGGCACCGGCTCGGGCGCCGGATTCGGGTAGCCGGGCGCCGAGGCACCGTAGGAGGGCTGCTGCTGGGCGTACTGGTCGTACTGGTCGTACTGGCCGTACTGCTCCTCGGGCCGGGCGTACGGCTGCTGGGGCTGACCGTACTGGTGCCGGCCGTACTGCTGACCGTGGCCGACGCCGGGTGCTCCGAAGGCGTCATGGCCTGTGCCAGGGTACGGAACGCCGTACTGGCCGCTGCGGTCGTCGGGCGGTGTCACGGTTCCTCTCCTCACAGGGTGCGGCGGTGCGGTGCGAGCTTCGGTGCGAGTCCGGAGCCGGTGGTGCGAAGGCCGTACAACGTCCGAACCCGAGCCCGCCGAAGCGGGCCCGGGAAGGACGCGGAGGTACTTCGAATACCTGGACGGTATCCGACGAACCGTCAGTGCAGGAGACTGCCCTGGAGTTCCGCGCGGAGTGCGGGGGTGAGGACGGCGCCGGCGCGGTCGACGAGCAGGGCCATCTCGTAGCCGACGAGGCCGATGTCGGAGTCGGGTGCGGCCAGGACGGCGAGGGCGGAGCCGTCGCTGATGGCCATGAGGAACAGGAAGCCCCGCTCCATCTCGACGACGGTCTGGTTGACCTCGCCGCCCTCGAAGATCCGGCTGGCGCCGGAGGTGAGGGAGGTGAGGCCGGAGGCGACGGCGGCGAGCTGGTCGGCGCGGTCCCGGGGGAAGCCCTCGGACATGCACAGCAGGAGGCCGTCCGCTGAGACCACCACGGTGTGGGACACCCCGGGGGTGTTGTCCACGAAATTGGTGATCAGCCAGTTCAGGTTCTGTGCGGCCTGGCTCATCTGGGTCAACTCAACGCTCCTGGTGGTTCGAGCCGCCGAAGAGATCGGTGCTGCGGTTCTGTCCGTTGCCGGACTGGTCTACCTGATCGGGGTCGATCCGGAAGCTTCCGGTGTTGCCGACGCTGCGGCCCTGCTCCACACCCCGGCGCAGGTTGGTGAGGCGTCCACGGACCTCCTCGGGGCTGCGGGAGACCTGCGGCCCTTCCTGCGGGGTGGACTTCGCGTTGCCGGGCACCAGGTTCTGCTTGGGCACGCGCCGCGGCAGTCCGGACTGGGTGGTCCCGGCGGAGGAGGGTTCGCGCAGCTGCTCGGCCCGCTGCCAGTTGCCGTCGTTCGGCGACTGCCAGGGGGAGCTGGCGGTCGGGCCGGTCGGGCCGTATCCGCCGAGCGAGGACACATCGTGGCCGCGCGACTCCGAGGGCACCGAGGTGTCCTTGGCGCCGGCGAACCAGTTCGGGCTGTCGCCGGTCGGGAGGGCGCCGGCCGGCGCGCTGCCGGGGCCACCGGCCGCCAGCTTCTCGCCCGGGCGGCGCTGCGGCAGCCCGGACGGCAGGGTGGTCGGCGACTGCTCGGCGGCGGGCAGCGCGGGCTGCTCCGGGGCGTACGGGTGGCCGGCCGGGGCGTCCTGGGCCTGGCGGCCGTACGGGTCGGCGTAGCCGTCCTGCTGGTAGCCCTGCTGGTCGTAGCCGTACTGGTCGTCGGCGTACAGCTCGTCCGCGTAGCCCTGCTGGTCGTAGCCCTGCTGCGGGTACTGGTCGTAACCGTCCTGGGCGTAGCCGTCCTGCTGGTAGCCCTGCTGGTCGTAGCCGTACTGGTCGTCCTGGTAGCCGCCCTGCTGGAAGCCCTGCGGGGCGTACTGGTCGTAGCCCTGCTGGTAGTCCTCCTCGACCTCGGCGTCCACCACTCCGGCGTCCGGCCCGCTCTCCAGGGCCGCGCGGCGGACCTGGTCGAGGCGCTGCGAGCGCTGGACGGACTCCAGGGCCGGGCTGAAGCCGGAGGAACCGGCGGTGCCGGCACCCGTGAGGTGGTCGTCGAAGCCGAGTTCGGCGGCACTGCGGGCGCGGTCGTCGGGCGCCCACTGGGCGGTCGGCTCCTGGTCGGCGAAGATCCGGGAGACGGTGAACTGCTCCTCGGGCTCCGGCGGGGCACCGCCCTGGGTGACGAACGGCGGGAGCATGACCAGCGAGGTGGTGCCGGCCGACTCGCCGGACGGGCGGAGCTGGACACGGATGTCGTGCCGCTGGGACAGCCGGCCGACCACGAAGAGGCCCATGCGGCGGGAGATGGTGGCGTCGACCGTGGGCGGCTCGGCCAGCTTCTCGTTGATCTCGGCGAAGTCCTCGGCGGTGAGGCCGATGCCCTTGTCGTGGATCTCGACCAGCACGCGGCCGTCCGGCAGGCGGGTCGCGTTGACCAGCACCCGGGTCTGCGGGCTGGAGAACGAGGTGGCGTTCTCCAGCAGCTCGGCGAGCAGGTGGACGAGGTCGGTCACGGCGGCGCCGACGACGTCGACCTCCGGGATGCCGGAGAGCTCGACACGCTCGTACTGCTCCACCTCGGAGGCGGCGGCGCGGAGCACGTCGACCAGCGGGACCGGGGTGTTCCAGCGGCGTCCGGCCTCCTCGCCCGCGAGGACGAGCAGGTTCTCACCGTTGCGGCGCATACGGGTCGCGAGGTGGTCCAGCTTGAAGAGGTTCTCCAGCTGGTCCGGGTCGGCCTCGTTGTTCTCCAGGTCGGTGATCAGTGCCAGCTGGCGCTGGATCAGGCCCTGGCTGCGGCGCGACAGGTTGGTGAAGATCGCGTTGACGTTCCCTCGGAGCAGGGCCTGCTCGGCGGCGAGCGCCACGGCCTGCTGGTGGACCTGGTCGAACGCCCGGGCGACTTCGCCGATCTCGTCCTTGCCGTGCAGCGGGATCGGGGTCACCGAGGTGTCGACCCGGTCGGGGTCGGTCTTGGAGAGCTTCTCGACCAGGTCCGGCAGGCGGTGGTCGGCGATCTCCAGGGCGGCGCTGCGCAGGGTGCGCATGCCGAGGATCATCGAGCGGGCCACGTAGCCGGTGAGCAGGCCGGCCAGGATCAGTGCGGCGACGACGATGACCGTGTTGAGGATGGCGTCGTAGAGCGCGTTGTCCTTGAGGTTGCGGGAGTCGGTGAGGACGTCGTCCAGCAGGACGACTTCGGTGTTCCGCAGAGCCTGGATGTGGGTGTTGGCGGCCTGGTTCCAGTTGTCCGGGGTCAGACCGGCGTTCTTCGCCTCGGCGAACGCGGCGTCGGCGGTGGCCTTGCCCCGCAGCTGGCCCTCGGCGGCGGCCTGGCTGTACGCGGCGGCCAGGGCCAGCAGGCCCTGCATGGTCGGCGCGGAGCCGTTCGGCATCTTGTAGGCCGAGCGGTCCTGGGCGGTGGCCAGGGCGACCTGCGCGTCCGCGTACTTCTTGGCGTCCTCGGGGGCGCTACCGGTGTTGAACTCGTTGAGGGAGACCTGCTCCAGCTTCCCGGCGACGAGGATCTGCTGGGTCGCGTCGGCGTTCTCGTACCGGGTGGTGCCGTTCTGCGCGATGCCGACCAGCAGGTGCAGCATCAGCGCGCGCTGGGTCGAGGCGGAGGCCTTGGCCAGCGACATCGCGTAGATCGCGCGGCCCTTGCTGGTGGCGTTGGAGGAGCCCATGCCGACGGAGTTGTCGTAGGCCAGCAGCGGCGCGAACATCGCCGAGTAGGCGTTCGCGGTCGCGCTGAGGAACAGCTCCGGGCTGTACGCGTTGGCCCGCAGGTGCGGGAGGTCGGCAACCAGGATCCCGAAGGCGTCGTGGCGGCGGGGCAGCTCACCGGACTTGTCGGAGGCCTCGTAGGCGGCGTTGTACGCCTTCAGCGCGGCGTCGGTCTCGGCGCGGCGCTTGGTGACCTCGTTGTTCGGGTCCTGCTTGGTCAGCAGGGGTATGAGCGTCTTGTCGCGCTCGTTCTCCAGCGCTTCGGCGAGCTCGGTCGCGGCCTTGGCCAGCTCGGCGGTCTTCTCGGCGCGGGAGGCCTTGATGTAGCCGTCGACCGAGGTGTTCACTCGCAGACCGCCGAAGACGAGACTGATGATCACGGGGATCAGCAGGATCGCGATCAGGCGGGTCGGCACGCGCCAGTTGCGCGGGCGGAGGAACTCGTACCGGGCGGAACCGCCCTCGCCGCCCTGCGCGCCGCCGCCGCTGCGGGGCGCTGCGGGGATGCTCGGCGGGGTCGGGGCCGCGGCCTGGGGGCGTTCCTCGGTGGGAGTGAACGCGGAGAATCCGGCCGGGCCCGCAGGGGTACCGTTCGGCTCGCTCTGGCGGGGCTCGGAGCGCCGCTGCGGGGCGGGTTGCTGCTTACGCCTCACTCGACAACTACCTCTCGGCCGACTGTCGGCCATGGATCAATCCAGCGCTACCCCCGGGCCCTGACCCGTCGCCGGACGGGCCGGCACGAGAGATTCAGGGGTAGCTGGAATTTCAGCACGTGCAGGGATGGGGGACAAACAGCCGCCGCATGGCACCCGCGTCGGAACAATCCGGACAATCGCCGACATGACGGAGCAAAACCGTGGTCATCTGGCGCTGAGTGACGCTGTTTCGCCACGCTGCGTCATTGTTGATCACAAAATGCCTACCGAACTGTTATCCGCTGCTTATACACGGGTCTTGCGCGGGGCCCCCGGAGGACACCGGCCGGTAAGCGGCCCGGCCCCGCCGGCCCGTTGCGATGACGGACCGACGAGGCCGGATGGTTGCAGTGTTGCTCGCGCGCTCGCCTCCGGGGCGCTCTGACCCGGCGCCGACGGTCGTCGCTCCAATGCCCTCGTTCCTCGGGCCTCCTCGCTCCTCCCTTTCGGCACCGGCGCGCCCCTTCGGCTCGGCGCGGTTGCTCGCGCGCCGCCTCCGGGGCGCTCTGACCCGGCGCCGACGGTCGTCGCTCCGATGCCCTCGTTCCTCGGGCCTCCTCGCTCCTCCCTTTCGGCACCGGCGCGCCCCTTCGGCTCGGCGCGGTTGCTCGCGCGCCGCCTCCGGGGCGCACGTT
>NZ_JBVHHY010000008.1:212205-317027 GCF_055560835.1 Kitasatospora sp. NPDC023120
CGCTCGTTCGCCGGTTCTCAGCGGAGTCGGGCGAGGAGGGCGTGTTCGACGAGGGTGATGAGGGCGCTCTTGGCGCTGTCGCGGCGGCGGGCGTCGAGGGTGACGACGGGGGTGTCGGCGCCGAGCTGGAGTGCCTCGCGGACTTCGTCGGGGGTGTGGGGCTGGTGTCCGTCGAAGCCGTTGAGGGCGACGACGAACGGCAGTCCGCTGTTCTCGAAGTAGTCGAGGGCCGGGAAGCAGTCGGCGAGGCGTCGGGTGTCGACGAGGACGACGGCTCCGATGGCGCCGCGGACGAGGTCGTCCCACATGAACCAGAAGCGGTCCTGTCCGGGGGTGCCGAAGAGGTAGAGGATGAGGTCTTCGTCGAGGGTGATGCGGCCGAAGTCCATGGCGACGGTGGTGGTCGTCTTGCCGGAGACGTGGCTGATGTCGTCGATGCCGGCGGAGGCCGAGGTCATGACGGCTTCGGTGCGCAGGGGGTTGATCTCGGAGACGGCGCCGACGAGCGTGGTCTTGCCGACACCGAAGCCGCCCGCCACGACGATCTTGGCCGACGTCGTGGCGCGGGCGGGTCCGTTAGAGCTTGCGAAGTCCACTGAGGACCCTTTCGAGCAGCGTGACATCGGGCGTTCCGCCCGACTCGCCCGCGGCGGCGGGCTGGTGGATGGCGACGAGACCGGCTTCGGCGAGGTCGGCGACGAGGATGCGGGCGACCCCGAGCGGCACACCGGCCAGTGCGGAGATCTCCGCGATGGACTTGACCTCACGGCAGAGGTTGACGATCCGGGAGTGCTCGGGCAGCAGCCCGCCGGTGCGCTCGGCGGAGCCGGTGGTGGAGATCAGGGCCTCGATGGCGAGCTGGTACCGGGGACGGGTCCGGCCGCCGGTCATCGCGTACGGGCGGACCAGCGGCTGCTGCTCGTAGCCGTCGGACTGCTGCCCGCCGTAGCCGCTGCCGTACCCGTTGCCGTACGGGCCGGCGGGTGTCGAGGGCGGGGTCATGGGTCCTCCTTGTGCTGCAGCCTTGAGCAGCCGGTTCCAGCTGGAGCGGGTGCCAGCTGAGGCGGATCAGCTGCCTGAGGGTAGCTGAGGGTGAGACGCCGGGTCCGGTCGGGTCGGACCCGGCGGGGAGGTGGGACGGGTGGGTGGATCCTCGCGGGCTCCGGTCAGTGCAGGAGACTGCCCTGGAGTTCCGCGCGGAGTGCGGGGGTGAGGACGGCGCCGGCGCGGTCGACGAGCAGGGCCATCTCGTAGCCGACGAGGCCGATGTCGGAGTCGGGTGCGGCCAGGACGGCGAGGGCGGAGCCGTCGCTGATGGCCATGAGGAACAGGAAGCCCCGTTCCATCTCGACGACGGTCTGGTTGACCTCGCCGCCCTCGAAGATCCGGCTGGCGCCGGAGGTGAGGGAGGTGAGGCCGGAGGCGACGGCGGCGAGCTGGTCGGCGCGGTCCCGGGGGAAGCCCTCGGACATGCACAGCAGGAGGCCGTCCGCTGAGACCACCACGGTGTGGGACACCCCGGGGGTGTTGTCCACGAAATTGGTGATCAGCCAGTTCAGGTTCTGTGCGGCCTGGCTCATCTGATTCAACTCAACGCTCCTGGTGATCTGCGCCGTTGCCGTCGCTCCGGCCACCGAAACTATCGAATCCGGGCTGCTGGGCACCATGCTGGAAGCCCGGCTGGTTGCCGGATTGTTCGGCTCCCGCCCGGCGGCCCTGCTGGATGCCGCGGCGCAGGTTGGTCAGTCGGCCGCGGACCTCCTCGGGGGCCCGGGACACCTGCGGACCGGTCAGCGGCGAGGCCTCGGCGGTGCCGGAGACCAGGTTCGCCTGCGGGGTCCGCCGGGGCAGGCCCGACATGGTGACGCCGTTGGTCGAGGGCTCGCGGACCTGCTCGGCGCGGCGCCAGCGCTCGTCGTTCGCGGACGGGCGCCAGGGCGCCTCGCCGACGCCCGGCTGCTGCTGCTGCGGGGCCTGCTGGGCCTGGCCCTGCTCCCGGAACTCCGGAGCGGTGGTGCCGGGCCGGCGCGGCTGGTACCCCGGCCGAGCCTGCCGCTGCTGGGCCTCGCCCTGCGGGTACCAGGGCTGCTGCTGGTCGACGGGCTGCTGGCCGGCGACCGCGGACGGGCCGGTCGGCAGCGCCATCGGCTCCTGGTACGGCAGCTGCTGCGGCTGCTGCGGGGCCTGCTCCTGGCGCACCGGCTCCGGACGGGCCGGGTTCGGCACGTCCGGCAGCACCGGCTCGACCAGGCCGAGGCCCAGCGGGTCACGCGGGTCGATCTGGCTGGCCTCGAAGCGCGGGCGGGCGAACTGCTGGGTGCTCTCCACCGGCGCCGGCTCGGCCGACGGCAGCGGCTGGGGCTGCTGCGGGGCCTGCTGCTGCGGCAGCTGCGGCTGGCGGTCGCGCTGCGGCGCGTCCGGGCCGGGACGCTGCGGACGGCGCTGACCCTGCGGGGTGGGACGGCCGGGGGCACCCGGACCGCCCTGGCCGGCGGGGGCACCCGGGCCGCCCGGGCCCTGACGGCCGGGGGCGCGCTGCGGCAGACCGCCCTGCGGACGGTTGCCCGGACGGGCACCCTGCTGCGGAGCACCGGGACCGCCGGGACGGCCGTGCTGGGGCTGCTCGCCGGTCCGGGGGCCCGGACCGCCGTCGAACTCGCCGCCGGGACGCGGCCGCTCCTGGCCGGGCTGCGGCTGACCGGGCTGCTGCGGGGCCTGCTGGCGGGGGCCGCGGCGGGGCAGGCCGTTCGGGCCGGCCTGCGGCGGGCCCTGACGGCCCGGGGCGCGCTGCGGCAGGCCGCCCTGCGGCGACTGCTGCTGCGGGGCCTGCTGGCCCGGCTGCGGCTGCGGCTGCGGCTGCGGCTGCGCGGGCTTGCGACCCTGGCCCTGCTTGGCCTGCTGGCCCGGCGAAACCGGGTTCTCCTGCAGCGACTTGCCGCGCTGGCGGGTCGGCAGACCGTCCGCGCGGCCGCCGGGCGCACCCGGACCGGCCTGCGGGCCCGGTCCGGCCGGACCACCCTGGCCGAGCTGCGGGCGGCCGCCCTGCGGGGCACCGCCGGCCGGGGCCTGGCCGAGCGCGGCCGGACCGCCCTGGCGGCCGGGCGCCATCTGGCGCTGCTGACGCGGCGTCGGGGCGACCCCGCGCTGCTGCTTGGCCTGCGCGGAACCGGCCCGGCCGGGGCCGCGGCGCTCGCCGGAGTTGGTGACGTCCACCGGGAGCATGACCAGCGCGGTGGTGCCACCGGAGTCGCTGGGACGCAGCTGGATGCGGATGCCGTGTCGCAGCGACAGGCGACCGACCACGAAGAGGCCCATGCGGCGGGAGACCGAGACGTCCACCGTCGGCGGGTTGGCGAGGCGCTCGTTGATCTCGGAGAGGTCGTCGGGGCTCAGACCGATGCCGGTGTCGTGGATCTCGACCAGCACGCGGCCGTCCGGCAGCGCGTGGCCGGTGACCCGGACGCGGGTCTGCGGGCTGGAGAACGAGGTGGCGTTCTCGAGCAGCTCGGCGAGCAGGTGGACGAGGTCGTTGACGACGCGGCCGGCGACCTCGGCCGACGGCACGGCGGCGAGCTCGATGCGCTCGTACTGCTCCACCTCGGAGGCGGCGGCGCGGAGCACGTCGACCAGCGGGACGGGCCTGGTCCAGCGGCGGCCCGGGTCCTCACCGGCGAGGACGAGGAGGTTTTCGCCGTTGCGGCGCATACGGGTCGCGAGGTGGTCCAGCTTGAAGAGGTTGGCCAGCTGGTCCGGGTCCGCCTCGCGGCTCTCCAGCTCGGAGATGAGCGACAGCTGGCGCTGGATGAGGCCCTGGCTGCGGCGCGAGAGGTTGGTGAACATCGCGTTGATGTTGCCGCGGAGGAGGGCCTGCTCGGCGGCGAGGCGGACGGCCTCGCTGTGCACCATGTCGAAGGCGTGCGCCACGTGGCCGATCTCGTCGGCGGAGTCGACGGCGACCGGTTCGACCGTGGTGTCGACGTCGTGCGGGTCGCTCTCGGAGAGGGTCTTGACCAGCTCGGGCAGACGGCGCTCGGCGACGTCCTCGGCCGCGGCCTGCAGACGGGTCAGCGAGCGCACCATCGAGCGGGCGATCAGACCGGCGCCACCGAGGGCGACGAGCAGCACCAGGGCGACCGCGACACCGATGATCAGCGCGTCGGTGTCGGCCTGGGACTGCAGGTCCTGGGCCTTGCCGTCGAGGTTCTCGATGAGCTTGGACTCGATCCGGCGCTCGGCGGAGATCTTGGCGCTGGACTTCTCGTACCAGTCCTTGTAGGTGACCGGCTCGGTCTGGCGGATACCACCCTGGACGAGGACGGTCTGGGCGTAGCGGTCGGCGTCGGCGACGACGCCGTTGTAGCTCAGCTGGCTGCGCAGGTTGTCCAGGTCGTGCGCGGTGTAGATGTTGTTGAAGCTGTCGACCGCGTTGGTGAACGACACGCGCAGGCGGATACCGAAGGACTCGTCGCTCAGGCTGAGGTCGGGGCCCTTGGGGTTGGCGAGCGCGGCGCTGATCAGGGCCCGCTGCTGCGAGGTCGCGTTCTTGGCGAGCGAGAACTGCTGCAGCGCGCGGGTGGAGAGGACCAGGTCCTTGTTGTTCGAGGCGAGCGCGATGTCCTGGGTGATGGACAGCAGGTCGCGGATGATCACGTCGTAGGCGGTGATCGTCGACTGGATGTTCTGGTTGTTCTGGTACGGCAGGCTGCGGGTGTCCGCGATCGAGTTCAGGTCCTTGCGGATCTGCAGCAGCAGCGCCTTACCGCCGGACAGTTCGAGGTTGTCGAACCTGTCGGAGGACGCGGAGAAGGTGCGGCTGAGATCGTCGGTGGCCTTGCGGGCGGCGACGATGTCGTCGTCCAGCGGGGCGTTCGGCTTGTCCGTGATCGGGCCCGCGCTGATGTCGCGCTCGGTCTGCAGCGCGTCCGCGAGGTTGGTCGCCTTCTTGGCCAGGTCGGACAGGTTGGCCATCTGGGCGAGTTGCTGCGAGTTCTCCATCGAGCTCTGGATGCGCAGGCCACCGAGGACCAGCGAGACCAGGACGGGGAGGGCGAGCAGGGCGATCAGTCGGGTACGGATGCGCCAGTTGCGCATCGCGAGCCGGTTGATACCGGTGGCCCGGCGTCGGGTCAGCGAGGTCCGGAGCTTGCCCCGGGCGGACTTCCTGTCCTGTCCGTCCGCCTCCGGACGGCCGACGGCCTCGGGCGTCATCGGCTCGGCCGGGCCGCCGGGCGCCGCCGCCTGCTGGGGGGCTGCCACAGGCTCGCGAGACTCCGGGTTACCCGCGGCGCCCCTACCCCTTTTGAAACGTCCCTGCACTGGCGTCGCAACCTCTGGACCGGGCGTCCCGCCGCGTCGCCACGGCCTGGACGGTGTCGAGTTTCCTTCGCTCCCCGGCCGGTCCGGGAGAGCGGGTCACCGGGGTGGACCACTCCCTACCCACGGTCCGTCGCATTCCAGCACAGCCGGGGAATCCCAACAAGGGCCGCAGGAACCCGGCGCCCGGCGCTACCGACCGCTTGCGGGATCTCACTGACTGTGCGGTAACCGGACCGGAATACCGCATTTTTCGGACACTCGCCGGATACATGCCAACCGGACCGTAGATCGAAAAGAGTCGCAGACCTTCCGGAATGCCCGATACCGGCCGAATGTCGGGAAATTCCGATCCGGCGATATGTCGGATATCTGCGTTTTGCTCAGCATTTTGTGAGCAAAGTCACAGACTAATGTGTAGCTTTGGTCACGGTCTCTGTGGAAAGAGATCTCGTAATGTGGGCTGTCTCCGGAGCACGGCCCCGATCAGCCTGCCCAGAACCCCTCCGAATCATTCGGAACCACTCAGGCCGGTGCCGATCCGCGCGGATCCGCCCGGCCGCGACCACGAGGTGCTCTCGATGTCCCAGGCGAAGAAGGCCACCAAGTCCACGCTGTCCTGCCGCTCCACGGCGAACCCGCGCCGGACGACGCTGGCCTCGGTCGAGGACTTCAGCAAGATCCCGGGCGCCCGCAAGCCCGAGGACGTCGTGACCTACGGCACCGAGCTGCCGGCCGTCACCGCCAACCCGCGGCGCACCCAGCTGATGGTCGCCCCGGTCGTCGTCGTGGCGGACTGAACCCAGCGCGCACGGCAGAGGGCGCCGTCGTCACCCGGTGACGACGGCGCCCTCTGCCGTGCTCTGGAGTCCCACCCGCGCGGTTTCCGCCCCAACCGCGCTGAACAGGGGCAAAGCGGTCAGTCGAGGCCTCACGCGATAGCCTGGAGGCCGATTGACGGGGTCGCGCCCACCCTTGGGCGAGGCGCCCACCAGCGCCCGGGCGCGCCCCGGGCGGCCGACGAAGCGAGGGGTAGCCCAGCCGTGCGCATTGCCAGGTTTTCCGTCCGGGAAGGGAGCCCTGCCGCCGGCAGCGTCTCCTTCGGCGTGGTGGAGGGCGACCCTTCCCAGCCCGACTCGCTGGTCGTCCACGCGCTGGCCGGCCACCCGTTCGGCCAGCCCCAGCCCACCGGCGAGAGCTACCGCTTCCAGGACGTCCGGCTGCTCAGCCCGATGCTCCCGAACAAGATCGTGGCGGTCGGCCGCAACTACGCGGCGCACGCGCAGGAGCTGGGCCACGAGGTCCCGGACGTCCCGCTGACCTTCTTCAAGCCGTCCACCGCGGTGATCGGTCCGACCGAGAACATCGCGTACCCGCCGTTCTCCTCGGACGTCCACCACGAGGCCGAACTGGCCGTGGTGATCGGCCGGATGTGCCGCGAGGTGCCGCTGGAGCGGGTGCCCGAGGTGATCCTCGGCTACACCTGCGCCAACGACGTCACCGCCCGGGACGTCCAGCAGCGCGAGGGCCAGTGGGCCCGGGCCAAGGGCTTCGACACCTCCTGCCCGCTGGGTCCGTGGATCGAGACCGACCTGGACCCGAGCGACCTCGCCGTCACCTGCACGGTCAACGGCGAGCTCCGCCAGACCGGCCGCACCTCCCTGATGGTCCGCTCGGTCGCCGAGCTGATCGTCCACATCTCCGAGGCCATGACGCTGCTGCCCGGCGACGTCATCCTCACCGGCACGCCCGCAGGGGTGGGCCCCCTCAACGTCGGCGACGAGGTCGCCGTCTCCATCGAAGGCATCGGCACTCTCACCAACAAGGTGATCAAGCGTGGCTAACACTGACCCGGCCGTCCGGGTTCGCTTCTGTCCCTCCCCGACCGGCAACCCCCACGTGGGCCTGGTCCGCACCGCCCTCTTCAACTGGGCCTTCGCCCGCCACAACGGCGGCACGCTGGTCTTCCGGATCGAGGACACCGACTCCGCCCGCGACTCCGAGGAGTCGTACAACCAGCTGCTCGACGCCATGCGCTGGCTCGGCTTCGACTGGGACGAGGGCCCGGAGGTCGGCGGCCCGCACGAGCCGTACCGCCAGTCGCAGCGGATGGACATCTACGCGGACGTCGCCCGCCGCCTGCACGAGGCCGGCCACGCCTACCACTGCTACTGCAGCACCGAGGAGCTGGACGCCCGCCGCGAGGCCGCCCGCGCGGCCGGCAAGCCCTCCGGCTACGACGGCCACTGCCGCGAGCTGACCGACGACCAGGTCGCCGTCTACAAGCTGGAGAAGCGCGAGCCGATCCTGCGCTTCCGGATGCCCGACAAGACGATCTCCTTCGACGACCTGGTGCGCGGCACGCTCACCTTCGAGCCGGAGAACGTGCCGGACTACGGCATCGTCCGGGCCAACGGCGCCCCGCTGTACACCTTGGTCAACCCGGTGGACGACGCGCTGATGGGCATCACCCACGTGCTGCGCGGCGAGGACCTGCTGTCCTCCACCCCGCGGCAGGTCGCGCTGTACGCCGCGCTCGCCGAGATCGGCGTCGGCAACGGCACCACCCCGCGCTTCGGCCACCTGCCGTACGTGATGGGCGAGGGCAACAAGAAGCTCTCCAAGCGCGACCCGCAGTCCTCGCTCAACCTGTACCGCGAGCGCGGCTTCATCCCCGAGGGCCTGCTCAACTACCTGTCCCTGCTGGGCTGGTCGCTGGCCGAGGACCGCGACATCTTCGGCATCGACGAGATGGTCGCCGCCTTCGACATCGCCAAGGTGAACGCCAACCCGGCCCGCTTCGACCTGAAGAAGTGCGAGGCGATCAACGCCGAGCACGTCCGCAAGCTGGCCCCGGAGGACTTCGCCGGGCGGCTGGTGCCGTTCCTGCAGACCGCGGGGCTGCTGCCGGCCGAGCCGACCGCCGAGCAGCTGGACGTGCTCGCCAAGGTCGCGCCGCTCACCCAGGAGCGGATGGTCGTGCTGAGCGAGATCGTCAACATGGCCGGCTTCCTGTTCGTGGCGCCGGAGAAGTTCGCCGTCGACCCGGACGACGCCGCCAAGGTGCTGACCGCGGACGCCCGCCCGGTGCTGGAGGCCAGCATCAAGGCCCTGGAGGAGCTCCCGGACTTCACCCCGGAGCCGATCCAGGCCGCGCTGCGCGAGGCGCTGGTGGACGGGCTGGGCATCAAGCCCAAGTTCGCCTTCACGCCGCTGCGGGTGGCCGTCACCGGCCGCCGGGTCTCGCCGCCGCTGTTCGAGTCCATGGAGCTGCTGGGGCGCCCCGAGACGCTGCGCCGACTGCGCTCCGCCCTGGACGCCCTGCCCGCCGCCTGAACGGGCCGCTGAGCAGGCCGCGGGCCCGGCTCCGTGCCGGGCCCGCGGCGTACCCGGAGGCCGTCCGCCGGCCTCCCGGCCGCTGCCTGGGGTTATCGATTTTGGAGCCAGGGCCGACGTCGGGTAATGTTCTTTCTGCGCCGCCCGGGAGGGAACGGACGAGGGAGCGAAAGCCCCCCGGCCGGGACCGAACGAGAGGCGCAACGCCTGAGAAGATCCCGACGAGGGTTCAACTCTGGTGGGGTATGGTGTAATTGGCAGCACGAGTGATTCTGGTTCATTTAGTCTAGGTTCGAGTCCTGGTACCCCAGCGCAGTACTGCAGTAACCGCAGTACCGCAGTACAAATGAAGATCAAGCCCCCGTTGTGTAGCGGCCTAGCACGCTGCCCTCTCACGGCAGTAGCGCCGGTTCGAATCCGGTCGGGGGTACTGATCCCGCAAGGGATCACCTGGAAAGCCCCCGTTGTGTAGCGGCCTAGCACGCTGCCCTCTCACGGCAGTAGCGCCGGTTCGAATCCGGTCGGGGGTACTGATCCCGCAAGGGATCGCCAGGAAGCCCCCGTTGTGTAGCGGCCTAGCACGCTGCCCTCTCACGGCAGTAGCGCCGGTTCGAATCCGGTCGGGGGTACTTCAGAGCAGGAAGCCGATGGGCTCGCCCATCGGCCCTTGCTTTGTGTTGGGGTATGGTGTAATTGGCAGCACGAGTGATTCTGGTTCATTTAGTC
The DNA here is from genome assembly GCF_055560835.1 of Kitasatospora sp. NPDC023120. Taxonomy (NCBI): domain Bacteria; kingdom Bacillati; phylum Actinomycetota; class Actinomycetes; order Kitasatosporales; family Streptomycetaceae; genus Kitasatospora; species Kitasatospora sp. NPDC023120. Next base: position 221,581 of record NZ_JBVHHY010000008.1, read on the forward strand.
TAGGTTCGAGTCCTGGTACCCCAGCCAGTAACGGAAGGCCCCGGTTCCCGGGGTCTTTTTGCTTTCCCCGGGAAATTCGTCGAAGGGCCCCGCTCGATTCGGAGCGGGGCCCTTTCGGCTGTCGGTGGGGGAAGTGCGGTGGGAGACATCGGTGGGGTGGGTGGGAGATTTCCCGGGGGAGCCGGGGCGCAGCCGGGTCAGCTGCGGCGGAGGGCCTCGGTGAGCCGGTTCGCGGCCTCGATGATGGCCTGGGCGTGCAGGCGGCCGGGGTGGCGGGTCAGGCGCTCGATCGGGCCGGACACCGACACTGCGGCCACCACCCGGTTGGAGGGGCCGCGGACGGGTGCGGAGACGGACGCGACGCCCGGCTCGCGCTCGCCGATGGACTGGGCCCAGCCGCGCCGCCGGACGCCGCTCAGCGCGGTGGCGGTGAACCGGGCGCCCTGCAGTCCGCGGTGGAGCCGCTCCGGCTCCTCCCAGGCCAGCAGGACCTGGGCGGCCGAGCCGGCCTTCATCGGCAGGGTGCTGCCGACCGGGACGGTGTCCCGCAGGCCGGAGAGCCGCTCGGCGGCGGCTACGCAGATCCGCATCTCGCCCTGGCGGCGGTAGAGCTGTGCGCTCTCGCCGGTGACGTCGCGCAGGTGGGTCAGGACCGGGCCCGCGGTGGCGAGCAGCCGGTCCTCGCCCGCCGCGGCGGAGAGTTCGGACAGGCGGGGGCCGAGGATGAAGCGCCCCTGCATGTCCCTGGTGACCAGACGGTGGTGTTCGAGTGCGACGGCGAGTCTGTGGGCCGTGGGGCGCGCCAGACCGGTGGCGGCGACCAGCCCCGCCAACGTGGCGGGGCCCGACTCCAGTGCGCTCAGCACCAGAGCGGCCTTGTCGAGAACGCCGACGCCACTAGTGTTGTCCATGCTCTAAGACTGCAGTCTCATTCCGCGAGACGCAAGTTCAATCTTCCGGGAAAAGCGCCACTCTGGATGCAGCAGCCCGGGAGACATCCAGGATGGGGCCTCGTCCGAGTGTCCGCATCGTGGACAGCGATCCGGCGTGCAGGTCGCGCGAACGCGCTCCGCACTGGGCGGCGCACGCTTTGACCTCGACGACACGAGAAGGCCGGCAACGCGGCCGGCTGGAGGGAATCCGATGGGACGGACACTCGCAGAGAAGGTCTGGGACGACCACGTCGTGCGACGTGCGGAGGGCGAGCCCGACCTCCTGTTCATCGACCTGCACCTGCTCCACGAGGTCACCAGCCCGCAGGCCTTCGACGGGCTGCGCCTGGCGGGCCGCACGGTCCGCCGTACCGATCTGACGATCGCCACCGAGGACCACAACACCCCCACCCTGGACATCGACAAGCCGATCGCCGACCCGGTGTCCAAGGTGCAGCTGGAGACCCTGCGCCGGAACGCCGCCGAGTTCGGCGTCCGGATCCACTCGCTCGGCGACGTCGAGCAGGGCGTCGTGCACGTCGTCGGCCCGCAGCTCGGCCTGACCCAGCCCGGCATGACCGTGGTCTGCGGCGACTCCCACACCTCCACCCACGGCGCCTTCGGCGCCCTGGCGTTCGGCATCGGCACCAGCCAGGTCGAGCACGTGCTGGCCACCCAGACCCTGCCGCTGGCGCCGTTCAAGACCATGGCGATCACCGTCGAGGGCGAACTGCCCGAGGGCGTCACCGCCAAGGACCTGATCCTGGCCGTCATCGCCAGGATCGGCACCGGCGGCGGCCAGGGCTACGTCCTGGAGTACCGCGGTTCGGCGATCCGGAGCCTGTCCATGGAGGCCCGGATGACCATCTGCAACATGTCGATCGAGGCCGGCGCCCGGGCCGGCATGATCGCCCCGGACGAGACCACCTTCGCGTACCTCGAGGGCCGCCCGCACGCCCCGCAGGGCGAGGACTGGGACGCGGCCGTCGCGTACTGGAAGACCCTGGGCACCGACGAGGACGCGGTCTTCGACCACGAGATCTTCATCGACGCGAGCGAGCTGAGCCCGTTCGTCACCTGGGGCACCAACCCCGGCCAGGGCGCCCCGCTGGGCTCGAACGTGCCGGACCCGGCCTCCTTCGCCGACCCGCAGGAGCGCCTGGCCGCCGAGAACGCCCTGAAGTACATGGGACTGGAGGCCGGCACCCCGCTGCGCGAGGTGAAGGTCGACGCCGTCTTCGTCGGCTCCTGCACCAACGGCCGAATCGAGGACCTGCGGGCCGCCGCCGCCCTGCTGGAGGGCCGGCGGATCGCCGACGGGCTGAGGATGCTGGTGGTTCCCGGCTCCGTCCGGGTCGCCCTGCAGGCCGTCGAGGAAGGCCTGGACAAGGTGTTCACCGCCGCCGGTGCCGAATGGCGCCACGCGGGCTGCTCGATGTGCCTGGGCATGAACCCGGACCAGCTGGCCCCGGGCGAGCGCTGCGCCTCCACCTCGAACCGCAACTTCGAGGGCCGGCAGGGCAAGGGCGGCCGCACCCACCTGGTCTCCCCGCAGGTCGCCGCCGCGACCGCCCTGCTGGGCCGCCTCGCCGCCCCGTCCGACCTGACCGCCGAAGCCCTCTCTTCGACCCAGCACAGCGTGGAGGCCTGAGCCATGGAGAAGTTCACCACCCACACCGGCCGGGCCGTCCCGCTGCGCCGCAGCAACGTGGACACCGACCAGATCATCCCGGCCCACTGGCTCAAGAAGGTCACCCGATCCGGCTTCGAGGACGGGCTGTTCGAAGCCTGGCGCAAGGACGAGTCGTTCATCCTCAACCGGCCCGAGCGGCAGGGCGCCACGGTCCTGGTGGCCGGCCCCGAGTTCGGCACTGGCTCCTCCCGCGAGCACGCCGTCTGGGCGCTGCAGAACTACGGCTTCCACGCGGTCATCTCCTCGCGCTTCGCCGACATCTTCCGGGGCAACTCCCTGAAGAACGGCCTGCTGACGGTCGTCCTGCCGCAGGAGACCGTGGAACGGCTCTGGGCGCTCACCGAGAGTGACCCTTCGGCCGAGATCACCGTTGACCTGGAGGCGCGCGAAGTGCGGGCCGAGGGCGTCACGGCGGCCTTCGAACTGGACGACAACGTCCGTTGGCGGCTGCTCAACGGCCTGGACGACATCAGCATCACGCTGCAGAACGAGGCCGACATCGCGGCCTTCGAGGCGACCCGCCCGGCGTTCAAGCCCCGTACTCTGCCGGTCGCCTGAGTTCCCTTCAGAACAAGCATTCTGACGATCCACCGGATGGCCCGCGCTCCCCTCGGGGGGGCCGGGCCATCCGTCGTTCCGGAGCACGAGTTAGCGCCGCGGCCCGCCCCGGATTGCCCATTTGGCTTTGCGGAAGAGGGCCCCGCGCAAGTACAACTGCGGGTAGATGGCACAATCAGTACATGCACCGGCACCATGAACCTCCGTACGCGGGCGGCGAACCCGCGGCTGAGGACTCCATGGGCCGGCCATCCGAACGCCGAATTGACGATCGGCCGGACGTCACCTCCGCGCCAGCTGAGGGGCCGGACGACCAGGAAGTCGCAGCGCTCTACGCGCTCGTGGCCGAGCGGTTGAAGCAAGCTCACGCCCGCGTGCATGCGCTGAACGTGTCTGCCGATGCAAAGACCGCTCTCACCCGTCAACTCCTCATCGTCACCGAGACCGCCAAGCGCGATCTTCCGGAGGCGGCAAGGCGGTTGAGTCGCTTTGTACATGACCTCGACGAGGGGCGCCCGCCGCTCGGCTGAGGTCGCCGACGCGCAAATCCATTGCGACACTAGGGTGATTCGCGCGTTTGGTAATTGAAAGTCCGCAGATACATACCTAACGTGCGAAAAGAACGGATGGAATCATCCGGCGCCCGTTTCCGAAGGGGAAGACGTGAACAAGGCTCAGCTTGTCGAAGCGGTGGCCGAGCAGCTGGGCGGTCGCAAGGCTGCCGCAGAGGCCGTCGACGCAGTGCTCGACACCATGGTCCGTGCCGTCGTGGCCGGCGACCGGGTTTCGGTCACCGGTTTCGGCACCTTCGAGAAGGTGGAGCGCTCCGCGCGCTTCGCCCGCAACCCGCAGACCGGCGAGCGCGTCAAGGTCAAGAAGACCTCGGTGCCCCGCTTCCGCCCGGGCCAGGGCTTCAAGGACCTGGTCAGCGGCAGCAAGAAGCTGCCGAAGGAAGGCCCCTCGGTGAAGAAGGCCCCCAAGGGCTCCCTCACCCCGGGCAAGAGCGGTGTCGCCGCCACCCCGGCCGCCAAGCGCGCCGCCACCAAGCGTGCCGCCACCGCCGCTGCCGCCGCCGCTCCGGCCACCAAGAAGGCCGCCGCCAAGAAGACGGCCACCACCGCCGCCGCCAAGAAGACCACGGCCACCGCCGCGAAGAAGGCGACCGCCACCGCCAAGAAGACCGCGGCGAAGACCACCGCCGCGAAGACCACGGCCGCCGCCAAGAAGACCACGGCTGCCGCGACCAAGAAGACGGCCGCCGCCAAGAAGGCGACCACCACCGCCGCCGCCAAGAAGACCACGGCCACCGCCGCGAAGAAGGCGACCGCCACCGCCAAGAAGACGGCTCCGGCGAAGAAGACCGCCACCCGCAAGACCACCGCGCGCAAGACCACCGCCAAGTAAGTCCCGCGCGACCGTCCTCGGACGGCCTTCGGCCAAGAGCCGCGGCGCCCCTCCCGCGAATTCGCGGAGACCGGTCGCCGCGGCTCTTCCGATTTCCGGGCGCTTAGTCAGGATTCGACGGTGTGACTCGCCCACTCGCCTTCCGATCGAGGCCTCGGGGCGGGGCACCGGATGGTCGGTGGTCGGAGGATCCCGGGGCAGGCGCCCTCGGCGGGGTCAGCCGTCGGCGGGGTCAGCCGTCGGCGGGGTCCGGGAAGGTCTGCAGCGTCACGAAGACCACCCGGCGGGCCTCGCCGGTGCCCTCGGTGCGGATCCGCACCCGCTGGCCGGGCCGCAGCAGCCGCAGGCCGCCGGCGTCGAAGGCGGCCGCATCGAACGGCACCGGGGTCCCGTCGTCGAGCAGCACGGAGCCGGCCCGGGTGGCGGGGTCGAAGGTGAACGCGGTGGCCTGCATGTCAGCAGCATAGCGAGCGGGCCGGTCCGAACCCGGGGCCAGGACCCGGGCCGTGGGTCGCTCGGTGCTCCGGACGGGCCGCAGGGCGGGATCGGTGCGGGTTGAGGTGCGGGTTGCGGGAAGGGCGCGGGGCGGGCTCAGGACAGGCTCAGGCGGGCGAACAGCGCGCTGGTGTGCGGGCCGAGGCCGAGCGCCGCGGCCTCGCCGAGGTCCGTACCGGTGTCGACGTCCCGTCGCACCGACTCCACGTCCGCGAGCCGCAGTTCGAGCGCACCGCCGGTCGCGTGCCGGGCCCGCGAGCCGTCCCCGAAGGCGGGGGAGAGCGGCCGGCCGGGCGTGCAGGCGAGCAGTGTGGTGCCGAGGCCGGGGGAGTCGGGCAGGAACGCCCGGCCGTCCGGCGGCACCGCGCCCAGCACCCGGGCGAGTTCGGCGGGGCGCAGGGCCGGCAGGTCCGCCGAGAGGGTGGCCAGCGGGGCCCGCGGGGCGAGTGCCAGGGCGGCCGACGCGCCGTGCGCCAGCGCCCGGTTGAGGCCGCCGCCGGGTTCGTCGGCGACCACCAGCGCGCCCAGCGCGGCAAGTCGGGCACCGGCCACGGCGTCCCGGGTGACCACCAGGACGCGGGCGACGCCCGGGGTGGCGAGCGCGGCCGTGACGGTGTCGAGCGCGAAGCTCAGCGCCAGGTCGGCCCGGTGCGCTCCGGCGTACGGGGCGAGTCTGCTCTTCGCCAGCGCGAGCGGCTTGAGCGGGAGCACCAGCGACCAGCCGGCGGTGGGTGCGGCGGGCGCGACGGGCCCGCTGGGGCGTACGGTGTCCTGGGTCATCGGCGTCATTGTGTCGCCGGTCCCGGAGCCCTCGCCAGGCCGTCCGAACTGTGCGGACGTGCGTTTGATCACGCCTGCCCGGCGCGTTGGCGCGGTCGCTCGACAGCCGGTGAGCGGGCGGGCGAGACTGTTCCGCGCCCGTGGCCCGGGCACCGACGGCACCGGTGCGCCGCACCGGGAGGCCATGACGGCGGCACTCCACGTGCCGCACTCGGATGAGAAGGAGCTGGGGTGGCCCGCCGCTCGTACGCCAAGTTCGGCAACGCCGACTACGGCATCTGGTACCGCTTCGCGGCCGTGCTGGTGAAGCCGGTGACGACCGCCCTGGTGAAGCCCGACTGGCGGGGTTGGGAGCACATTCCGAAAGAAGGCGGCTTCATCGCCGCGGTGAACCACAATTCGATCATCGACCCGGTGATCTACGCGCACTGGCAGTACAACAGTGGTCGCCCGCCGCGCATTCTCGGCAAGTCCTCGCTGTTCTCGATTCCCTTCATCGGATTCATGCTGCGCAAGACCGGCCAGATTCCGGTGTTCCGCGAGTCGACCGATGCCGCGCAGGCGTTCCGGGCCGCGATCGACGCCGTCAACAGCGGTCAGTGCGTGCAGTTCTACCCGGAGGGAACGCTCACCCGGGACCCGGACCTGTGGCCGATGACCGGCAAGAACGGCGTCGCCCGGGTCGCGCTGATGACCGGCGCGCCGGTCATCCCGGTCGCCCACTGGGGCGCGCACGAGATCATCCCGCCGTACGGCCGGCCCGGTTACGGGAAGGGCAAGTTCAACCTCTTCCCGCGCCACAAGGTGACGGTCGCGGCCGGTCCCGCGGTGGACCTGAGCAAGTACCGGGGCCAGGAGCTCACCGCCCAGGTGCTCGCGGACGCGACCGAGGACATCATGACGGCGATCACCGCCGTGCTGGCCGAGGTCCGCGGGGAGCAGCCGCCGGCCGAGCGCTACGACATGCGCAAGGCGGCCCGGGAGCGCGCCGCCGCGGCGCTGGCCGAGCGCCGGCGCGCCAAGGGCGAGCCGGGCAAGGGCGCCGAGGAGGCCGGCAAGTGACGCGCTGCGCCGTGATGGGGACCGGCTCCTGGGGCACCGCCTTCGCGATGGTGCTCGCCGACGCGGGCTGCGAGGTCGTGCTCTGGGCCCGCCGCCAGGAGCTGGTGGACGCCGTCAACTCCACGCACGAGAACCCGGACTACCTGCCGGGCGTCCGGCTGCCCGACACCGTGCGGGCCACCACGGACGCCGCCGAGGCGCTGGCCGGGGCCGACTTCGCCGTCCTGGTGGTGCCCTCGCAGACGCTGCGCGACAACCTGGCCGCCTGGACGCCGCTGATCGAGCCGCAGACCGTGCTGGTGAGCCTGATGAAGGGCATCGAACTCGGCACCGCCAAGCGGATGAGCGAGGTGATCGACGAGGTCACCAAGGTCGGTCCGGAGCGCGTCGCGGTGGTCAGCGGGCCCAACCTGGCCAAGGAGATCGCCAATCGGCAGCCCGCGGCCAGCGTCGTCGCCTGCACCGACGAGGCGGTCGCCAAGCGGCTCCAGGCGGCCTGCCACACGCCGTATTTCCGGCCGTACACCAACACCGACGTGGTGGGCTGCGAACTCGGCGGTGCGGTCAAGAACGTGATCGGCCTGGCGGTCGGCATGGCGGCCGGCATGGGCCTCGGCGACAACACCAAGGCGACGCTGATCACCCGCGGGCTGGCCGAGACCACCCGGCTCGGCGAGGTGCTGGGCGCCGACCCGCACACCTTCGCGGGGCTCGCAGGGATGGGCGACCTGGTCGCCACCTGCTCCTCGCCGCTGTCCCGCAACAACACCTTCGGCATGAACCTGGGCCGCGGCATGTCGCTCGCGGAGACCATCGCGGCCACCCGGCAGACCGCGGAAGGCGTGAAGTCCTGCGAGTCCGTGCTGGACCTGGCCCGGCGCAACGGCGTCGACATGCCGATCGTCGAGGCCGTGGTGGACGTGGTGCACAACGGGCGGCCGACCCAGGAGGCGCTGCAGACGCTGATGTCGCGCTCGGCGAAGGCGGAGCGGCGGCGCTGACGGCGTCGACGGCGCCGGGGTCCCTGGGGTCTCCGGGGGCGCCGACAGGGCGGGGGAGGCGGTCGCCGGGACGGTTGACGTGCCGGAAACACGTCGCACGGTAGTCTCAAACCCGATATGAGCATCGAACAGTCCTCCCCGAACCCGTCCGCCTCGAAGCCGCGCGTCGCGCTGGTCTTCGGCGGGCGCAGCTCCGAGCACGCCATCTCGGTCTCCACCGCGGGCAGTGTGCTCAGGGCGATCGACCGCGACAAGTACGACGTGCTGCCGATCGGCATCACGCACGAGGGCCGCTGGGCGCTGACCAGCGACGAGCCGGCCCGGATGGCCATCACCGACGGCAGGCTGCCGGACGTGGCACACGTCGCCGAGTCCGTCGACGCGCAGGTCGCGCTGCCGGTCGCCCCGGGCAACCGGGAGGTGCTGCTGAGCGAGCCGGGAAGCGCCCCCAAGGCCCTCGGCGACGTCGACGTGGTGTTCCCGCTGCTGCACGGCCCGTGGGGCGAGGACGGGACCCTGCAGGGCCTGCTGGAGCTCTCCGGCGTCCCGTACGTCGGCAACGGCGTGCTGGCCAGCGCGGTCGGCATGGACAAGGAGTTCGCGAAGCGGGTCCTGGCCTCGCACGGCCTGGGCGTCGGCCGCTACACCATCGTGCGGCCGCGCGACTGGGAGACCGAGACGGGCCGCGCGGCGGTGCGCGAGCGGGCCGCCGAGCTGGGCCTGCCGCTGTTCGTGAAGCCCTGCCGGGCCGGCTCCAGCATCGGCATCACCAAGGTGAAGGACCTGGCCGACCTCGACGCCGCGATCGAGGAGGCCCGTCGGCACGACCCCAAGCTGATCATCGAGGCGGGCGTCACCGGCCGCGAGATCGAGTGCGGCGTGCTGGAGTTCGAGGACGGCCCGCGGGCCAGCGTGGCCGGCGAGGTCCTGGTCGGCGAGGGCTACGACTTCTACGACTTCGAGGCCAAGTACATCGACTCCTCCGACGTGCAGATCCCGGCGAACCTCACCCCCGAGGAGCTCGCCGAGATCCAGCGCCAGGCGATCGAGGCCTTCGAGGCGCTCGGCTGCGAGGGCCTGGCCCGGGTCGACTTCTTCCTGCTGGAGGACGGCTCCTGGGTGATCAACGAGATCAACACCATGCCCGGCTTCACCCCGATCTCGGCCTACCCGAAGATGTGGGAGGCCAGCGGGGTCTCGTACCCGGAGCTGATCGACCGGCTGCTGCAGACGGCGCTGCGGCGCTCGACCGGGCTGCGCTAGCCGTCCCGTACGGCGGAGGGCGGGCCGGGAAGCTCCCGGCCCGCCCTCGGTACGTCGGCACCGCCCGGTTCAGCCGGGGATGTTGGCCTTGACCAGCGGGGTGAGCGCGGCGGCCGGGTCCAGCGGGCTGGAGTAGACGCCGGGCGGGGAGACCACCTCGACGTAGGCGGCGCGCATGGTCGCGACGAGGCGGTAGCTCCCGTCGTCCAGCTTCTGCGACCACCAGGTGAGGTCGTCGACGGTCGGCGACAGGTCCTTGGCGTGCGGCCCGTTCAGCTCCTCCGGCCGGTCGATGCCGCAGCGCATGACCGTCCGGGGCGAGCTGTCCCAGACGGCCACGTACGGCGAGGCGGGCGCCGGGTCCTTGCGGGCGTGCCCGAGCAGCTGCTGCGGCAGCGCGGCGGCCAGGGCCCTGCAGTAGTCGGCCGCCCTGCCGCTCGGCTCCGGGACCTCGATCGCGCGGTCGCCCGAGCCCCAGCTGCCGACCAGCACGACGACCGTGCAGGTCAGCGCGACGGGCAGGGCCAGCCAGCGGACCGGCGCCGGCAGGGCGGTCAGCGCCTTGGGGACGCGGGATTCTCTGGCCACCCGCCGATGGTAGCCGGGGCTACCGGGAGCCGGGTCTAGAGGTGGACGACGGGACAGGTGAGGGTGCGGGTGATGCCCTCGACCTTCTGGACCTGGGCCACCACCATGCGACCCAGGTCGTCCACCGTCTCGGCCTCGGCCTTGACGATCACGTCGTAGGGGCCGGTGACGTCCTCGGCGGTGAGCACGCCGGGGATCCCGGAGATCAACTCGGCCACCGCGGTGGCCTTTCCTACCTCGGTCTGGATCAGGATGTATGCCTGTACCACAAGGACCTCCCGGCGGCCGGTTACGGGGATCGCCGCCGTGATCGCCCGGTCAGGCGTCGGGGTGGGAACGGGCTCACCGGCAGGCTGATCACCACGCTACCGCGCAGCGGGCCGGGGAGGGGAGACTTCTGCACCCCCGAAGGGCGTACGCTGCGCGCGGGGGAGCGCGACGGGGACCGGAACGGATGGCAGCGCCATCCGGAAGAAAGGCGAGAGGACGGCAGATGCAGGGGACCGTGGGCGAGCTCGGCGAGTTCGGCCTCATCAGGGAGCTGACCGCCCGGGTACCGCTCACCGATGCGGTCGACCTCGGCCCGGGTGACGACGCCGCGGTGGTACGGGCTCCGGACGGCCGGGTGGTGGCGACCACCGACGTCCTGATCGAGAACCGGCACTTCCGCCGGGACTGGTCCACCGCCTACGACGTGGGACGCAAGGCCGCCGCCCAGAACCTCGCCGACGTGGCCGCGATGGGGGCGGTGCCGACCGCCATACTGCTCGGCCTGGTCGCCCCCGCCGACCTGCCGACCACCTGGGCGACCGAGCTGATGGACGGGCTGCGCGACGAGTGCCAGGTGGCCGGGGCGACGGTGGTCGGCGGCGACGTGGTGCGCGGTGACACCGTCACGCTGGCCATCACGGCGCTCGGTGACCTGCAGGGGCGGGCGGCGGTGACGCGCTCCGGTGCGCAGGTCGGCGACGTGGTCGCGGTGACCGGCTGGCTGGGCTGGTCGGCCGCCGGACTGACGGTGCTGCAGCGCGGATTCCGCTCCCCGCGCGCCTTCGTCGAGGCGCACCGCCGGCCCGAGCCGCCGTACCACGCGGGCCCGGCGGCAGCGGAGTTGGGCGCGACCTCGATGATCGACGTGAGCGACGGACTGGTCGCCGACCTCGGCCACGTGGCCCGGGCCAGCGAGGTGGACATCGACCTGAAGGCCGCCGACTTCGACGTCCCGGCGCAGATGGCGGACATCGGCCAGGCGGTCGGGGTGGACCCGCTGGTCTGGGTGCTCTCCGGCGGCGAGGACCACGCGATCGTGGCGACCTTCCCCCGCGGGGTCCAACTCCCGGCCCGCTGGCGGGTGGTGGGCGAGGTGACCGGCCGCCCGACGGGCAGCCGCAGCGGCCGCGTGACGGTGGACGGCGCCCCCTGGGACCGGGTCGGCGGCTGGGACCACTTCGCAGAATAGTAGGCCGCTGCCCGCCCGCTCGCGATTGCCCTACGGCGTACGGCTGATGGGCGCTGGACGCCGTTGCGGCGCGGGACGCCCGGGGTGTGCGGCGGACGGGCTTCGAGGGTGCGTTTTGCGTAGGCTTGCGGCATCCGAGCCCGCCCGCCCGTCCGGCGGGTGGGCCGAACCACTGCGAGCGGGAGCACACCTGACATGCGCATCGGTGTACTGACCAGCGGCGGCGACTGCCCCGGCCTCAACGCGGTGATCCGCTCGGTGGTGCACCGGGGCACGGACGTCCACGGCGACGAGATCGTCGGCATCGAGGACGGCTTCCTCGGGCTGATCGAGGGCCGCACCCGGACGGTCTCGCACGATGACGTCACCGGCCTGCTCACCCTGGGCGGCACCATCCTGGGCTCGGCCCGGGTGCGGCGCGACCGGATCGCCTGGGCGGTGGAGAACGCGAAGGAGCTGGCCCGGGAGATCGGCATCGACGCGCTGATCGCGATCGGCGGCGAGGGGACGCTGACCGCCGCCAGGCTGTTCAGCGAGGCCGGGCTGCCGGTGGTCGGGGTGCCGAAGACCATCGACAACGACATCGACGCCACCGACGTCACCTTCGGCTTCGACACCGCGGTGCACGTCGCGACCGAGGCGATCGACCGGCTGAAGACCACCGCCGAGTCCCACCAGCGCGTCATGGTGGTGGAGTTGATGGGGCGTCACACCGGCTGGATCACCCTCACCGCGGGCATGGCCGGCGGTGCGCACGGCATCCTGATCCCGGAGAAGCCCTTCGACATCGAGGCGGTGGCCCGGATGATCGAGGACCGCTTCGCACGCGGCAAGAAGTTCGCCATCATCGCCGTCGCCGAGGGCGCGTCCCCGCGGCCCGGCACCATGCGCTTCGACCACGGCGAGGTCGACCAGTACGGCCACCGGACCTTCGGCGGGATCGGCAACCGGCTCGCCCACGAGCTGGAGAACCTGCTCGGCAAGGAGGCCCGCCCGGTCATCCTCGGCCACGTCCAGCGCGGCGGCACCCCGACCGCCCGGGACCGGGTGCTCGCCACCCGCTTCGGCTGGCACGCGGTGGAGGCCGTCCACCAGGGCGCGTTCGGGCACTTCACCGCGCTGCGCCGGACCGGGATCGAGCTGCTGCCGATCAGTGACGCGGTGAGCCGGCTGAAGACGGTGCCGGAGGACCGCTGGACGGAGTCCGAAGCGGTGCTGTGATCCCGCGCGGGTAGGTTGGGTCCCATGGCCCTCCCGTCTCCCACCCCCGCCCCTGGCCGACGCGCTTCGCGCGGCACTTCCGATGCTCCTTCCCGCGTGGCCCCGCCCCGCGTGCTCACCGTCGCCGGCTCCGACTCCGGCGGCGGCGCCGGCATCCAGGCCGACCTGAAGGCGATGCTCGCCCTCGGCGTCCACGGCATGAGCGTGATCACCGCCGTCACCGCGCAGAACTCGCTCGGGGTCCAGGGCTACTGGGAGCTGCCCGCCGAAGCCGTCCGGGCGCAGTTCCGCAGCGTGGTCGACGACATCGGGGTGCAGGCGGTGAAGACCGGCATGCTCGCCTCGATCGAGCTGGTCGAAACCGTCGCGGAGCTGCTCGCCGGGGTGGACGCCCCGGTGGTGGTCGACCCGGTCGGCGTCTCCAAGCACGGGGACGCGCTGCTGGCCGCCGAGGCCGTCGCCACCGTCCGGGAGAAGCTGCTGCCGGTCGCCACCCTCGCCACCCCCAACCTGCACGAGGTGACGCAGCTCACCGGCCGCACCGTCGAGGACGAGGGGCAGATGCTGGACGCCGCCAGGGCGCTGCTCGACTTCGGGCCGCGCTGGGTGCTGGTCAAGGGCGGCCACCTGGAGGGCGAGGCAGCCGACCTGCTGTACGGCGGTCCGGGGGAGGTGCACTGGTACCGGGCGCCGCGCTACGACAACCGGCACACCCACGGCACCGGCTGCACCCTGGCCAGCTCGATCGCGGCCGGCCTGGCGAAGGGCGAGTCGCTGCCGGAGGCGGTGGGCTCGGCCAAGGAGTACATCACCGGCGCGATCGCCGGGGGCTTCGCGCTGGGCGCCGGGATCGGGCCGGTCGACCACGCCTGGCGCTGGCGCTGAGGAGCCGGCCCGACATGCCGGACGAAACACTGGTGGGCGGACCCCCGAAGGAGCCCGCCCACCAGTGGTGAGTCCGGAAAGCGGCGTAGCCGATCGTGAAAACAGCGAAGCCGGTCCATCCGGGGATGAACCGACTCACTGGAGGACCGGCATGCCGGTCTGCGCGTCAGCGCGAGACCTTACCGGCCTTGATGCACGAGGTGCAGACGTTGAGCCGCTTCGGCGTCCGCCCAATCACAGCGCGCACCGTCTGGATGTTGGGGTTCCAACGACGGGGGGTACGGCGGTGAGAGTGGGAGATGCTGTTGCCGAAGCCCGGCCCCTTGCCGCAGACGTCGCAGTTGGCAGCCACAGGAGTCACTCCAAGACTTCAGATCAGATACTTTCGAAAACCCCGCTCAACCACCGGAGCACTCACGTGAACCAGACCGGACAAGGGGGTGAGCCTGGACGGTTCCAGGCAACCGGAAGAGCATACAACGCTTGCTTCCGTCCCACGAAACTACCATGACCGGCCGAGTGATCGCTCCGGTCGCCGGTCCGGACGGGCCTCCCCGGCCCCCGATAACCTGCCGGTATCACCCCTACCGCTGCCTCGACGCGTTCGAGGCCCCACAGGCCATCGCGGCGTCCCATCCGGAGGAGACCTGGTGCTGCACACGCTCGACGCCCCGGCCGTGCGCACCTGGTGCCAGCTCGCCCTGCGCGCGCTCGGCCAGGCCCGCGAGGAGATCGACGCGCTCAACGTCTACCCGGTCCCGGACGGCGACACCGGCACCAACCTCTACCTGACCGTCGAGTCCGCCGCCGCCGAGGTGGAGAGCCGCTTCGCCGACCCCGCCGCCGACCCGGCCCCCGGACTGGCCGAAGCCGTCCGGGCGATGGCCCGCGGCGCGCTGGTCGGCGCCCGCGGGAACTCCGGGGTGATCCTCGCCCAGTGGCTGCGCGGCACCGCCGAGACGCTGGCCGAGGGCGGCGGCGCCGAACAGCTGCGGTCCGCCCTGCAGCGGGCCGCCGACTCCGCCTACCAGGCCGTCGCCGAACCGGTCGAGGGCACCCTGCTGACCGTCGCCAGGGTCGCCGCCCGGGAGGCCGTCCGGGCCGGGGACGGGCTGGCGCAGGTCGCCGACACCGCGTACCGGGCCGCCCGGGACGCGCTGCGGCACACCCCCGAGCAGCTCGCCGTACTGGCCGAGAACGGCGTGGTGGACGCCGGCGGGCGCGGCCTGGTCGCCGTCCTCGGCGCGCTCGCCGACGCCGTCGCCGGGCAGCAGCCGATGGGCCCGGTGGCGCTGCGCGGGGACGTGGTGGAGAGCTGCGAGGTGCACGTACGGCCGCCGGGCCCCGGGCACCCCGCCTTCGAGGTCATCTACCTGCTGGACGCGCCCGACGAGGCGCTGCCCGCGCTGCGCGAGCGGCTCGGCGGGCTCGGCGACTCGCTGGTGATCGGCGGCGGCGACGGCCTGTGGAACGTGCACGTCCACGTGGACGACGCGGGCGCCGCCGTGGAGGCCGGGGTCGAGGCGGGGCGCCCGCACCAGATCCGGATCACGCACTTCGCCGAGGCCGCCGCCCGGGCCGGCAGCACCGCCGCCGAGCGCGGCGAGCGCGAGGAGCGGGCCCGCGCGGTGCTCTCGGTGGTCTCCGGCGAGGGCCTGGCCGAGCTCTGCGAGCAGTCCGGCGCCGTCGTCCTGCACGCGGACCCGGACCGCCCGCCGGCCAGTGCCGAACTCGCCGCCGCGGTGCGCCGCTCGGCGGCCCGCGAGGTCGTCCTGCTGCTCAACGACCCGGAACTGCGCGCCGCCGCCGGGGCCGCCGCCGACCAGCTGCGCGAGGAGGGCGTCCGGATCGCCGTCCTGCCCACCCGCTCGCCGGTGCAGGGGCTGGCGGCGCTCGCGGTGCACGAGGGCGGCCGCCGCTTCGACGAGGACGTGGTCGCCATGACCTCCGCCGCCGGGGCCACCCGGTACGCCGAGCTGGCCGTCGCCGAGGGGGAGTCCTGGACGATGGCCGGGGTCTGCCAGGCCGGGGACGTGCTCGGGCTGATCGACGGCGACGTCGCGGTGATCGGCGCGGGGCTGGCCGAGGTCGGCGAGAGCGTGCTGGACCGGATGCTCGGCGCAGGCGGCGAACTCGTCACCCTGATCCTCGGCGAGGGCATCGAGGAGACGCTCGCCGAACGGCTGGTCGCCCACGTGCGGCACCGGCGGCCCGAGGTGGACGCGGTGGTCTTCCACGGCGGCCAGGAGTCCGCGCCGCTGCTCATCGGGGTGGAGTAGGGCAGGGATTTTGTCGGCCCGGTGGTGTAAACAGGGCGCTGATGGGCGCTCTCGATGAACCACTGACCAAGCTCGTCGGCGACCGCACCGCGAAGGTGCTCGCCGACAGCCTCAAGCTGCGCACGGTCGGGGACCTGCTGCACCACTATCCGCGCCGCTACGTCGAGCGCGGCCAGCTCACCAGCCTGGACGAGCTGGAGGTCGACGAGCACGTCACCGTGCTGGCCCGGATCGAGAAGGTCACCCTGATCCCGTTCCGCGGCCGCAAGGGAGACCGCCTGGAGGTCGTCGTCACCGACGGCCGCAGCCGGCTCTCGCTGGTCTTCTTCAACCAGGGCTGGCGGCAGAAGGAGCTCAGGGCCGGTGCCCAGGGCCTGTTCGCGGGCAAGGTCGGCGTCTTCAACCGCACCCGCCAGCTGGTCTCACCGGACTACCAGCTGCTCGACGAGGACGCCGGCTCCGACGCCGCCAAGCAGTTCGCCGGCCGGCTCATCCCGGTCTACGGCGCCAGCGCGCAGATGCCCAGCTGGAAGCTGTCGATCTGCATCGAGACCGCGCTCACCAAGCACCTCGGTGACGTCGGCGAGCCGCTGCCCGCCGAACTGCGCGAGCGGCACGACCTGATCCCGCTGCCCGAGGCGCTGGAGCTGATCCACCGCCCGCGCAGCCAGGCCGACCGCGAGCGCGCCCAGAGCCGGCTGCGCTGGGACGAGGCCTTCGTGCTCCAGGTCGCCCTGGCCCAGCGCCGGGCCGCCGACTCGGCGCTGCCCGCCAAGCCGCGCAAGGCCCGCGAGGGCGGTCTGCTGGACGCCTTCGACGCCCGGCTGCCGTTCACCCTCACCGAGGGCCAGCAGAAGGTCTCCGCCGAGATCGCCGCCGACCTGGCGACGGAGCACCCGATGCACCGGCTGCTCCAGGGCGAGGTCGGCTCCGGCAAGACCCTGGTCGCACTGCGCGCCATGCTCGCCGTGGTGGACGCGGGCGGCCAGGCCGTCCTGCTGGCGCCCACCGAGGTGCTCGCGCAGCAGCACCACCGCTCGATCGTCGAGATGATGGGGGACCTGGCCGAGGGCGGCATGCTCGGCGGCTCGGACCTCGGCACCCGGGTGGTGCTGCTGACCGGCTCGATGGGCGTCGCCGCCCGCCGACAGGCGCTGCTCGACATGGCCTGCGGGGACGCCGGGATCGCCATCGGCACCCATGCGCTGATCGAGGACAAGGTCCAGTTCCAGGACCTCGGCCTGGTCGTGGTCGACGAGCAGCACCGCTTCGGCGTCGAGCAGCGGGACGCGCTGCGCGCCAAGGGCGACCAGCCGCCGCACCTGCTGGTGATGACCGCGACCCCGATCCCGCGCACGGTCGCGATGACCGTCTTCGGGGATCTGGAGACCTCCGTCCTGGACCAGCTGCCGGCCGGCCGCTCGCCGATCTCCACCCATGTCGTCCCGGCCCTGGAGAAGCCCAACTTCCTCACCCGGGCCTGGGAGCGGGTCCGCGAGGAGGTAGGCAAGGGCCACCAGGCGTACGTGGTCTGCCCCCGGATCGGGGACGAGGAGCCCGCGGCCGAGCCGAAGCGCAAGCGCAGGGCGGGCGAGGAGGACTTCGAGGACATCGCCGACCTCGGGGCCGCGAGCGACGAACGGCGGCCCCCGCTCTCGGTGGTGGAGACCGCCGAGAAGCTGGTCAAGGGCCCGCTCGCCGGACTGCGGGTGGAGATCCTGCACGGCCGGCTCGCGCCGGAGGCCAAGGACGAGGTGATGCGCCGGTTCGCGGCCGGCGAGGTGGACGTACTGGTCGCCACCACGGTCATCGAGGTCGGCGTCAACGTCCCCAACTCCACCGCGATGGTCATCATGGACGCCGACCGCTTCGGCGTCTCGCAGCTCCACCAGCTGCGGGGCCGGGTCGGCCGCGGCAGCGCGGCCGGCCTGTGCCTGCTGGTCAGCGAGATGCCCGCGGGCACCGCCGCGCGGGCCCGGCTGGACGCGGTGGCGGGCACCCTGGACGGCTTCGAGCTGTCCCGGATCGACCTCGAACAGCGCCGCGAGGGCGATGTGCTGGGCCAGGCGCAGTCCGGGGTGAAGTCCTCGCTCAAGGTGCTCTCGGTGCTGGAGGACGAGGACGTCATCCTCACCGCCCGGACCGAGGCCACCCGGCTGGTCGCCGAGGACCCGGAGCTGGCCGCTCACCCGGAGCTGCGCACCGAGCTGGAGAGCCTGCTCGACGAGGACCGCGCGGCCTACATGGAGAAGGGCTGAGCGGGCCGTCGGGCAGGCCGGATTGTCAGACCCCCGCGAGAGAATGAAGGTGTTCAGGACGCACCCTCAAGGTGCGTACCTGGCGCGACACTTGGGGGTCCTGCCATGGCATTCCGTCATCTCAACGAGCTCCCGCTGGGCGACAAGGTCTTCCGGATCGAACTCGCCAGCGACGACGACCGCGAGGTCACCCTCACCCTGACCGGCTGGCGTGAGGGGGCGGCCGCCGCGCCGCTCGCCTCGGGCAAGCTCCGCCTGCCGGTCGAGGACGTCGCCTCGCTGCGGATCGCGCTCAACCGCGCGCTGCGGGCGCTGGCGATCGTCGCCGACGTCTCCGAGCCCATCCCCGACCGCGACGTGCTGCGCGAGCTGTACCCCGGCCACGGCGCCCCCTGGGTGCCGCAGCACGAGGAGGAGCTGGTCCGGCGCTTCCACGACGGCGAGACCGTCGCCCGGATCGCCGCCCGCTTCGGCCGCACGCCCGACTCCGTCCGGACCAAGCTGCGCGAGCTCGGGCACGACCCGCGCCGCCCCGAGTTCTGCCCGCCCGACGGCTGCCTGTCCTGGTCCCGCTACGCCTCGCCGGCCCTGCTCGGCGCGGCCGTCCCGGCCCAGGGAGCGGCGGCGGACGCCAGTTGAGCCGGTGACCGAGGTGGCCCCGCCGGTCCGACCGGCGGGGCCACCTGCGTATAGCGTGGTCGGGCAGCGACGAAAGGACCTCCCACCACCATGACCCGCGTGATCGCCGGGGCGGCCGGTGGCCGCCGACTGGCCGTACCGCCCGGCCGGGGC
This sequence comes from Kitasatospora sp. NPDC023120, assembly GCF_055560835.1. Lineage (NCBI taxonomy): Bacteria > Bacillati > Actinomycetota > Actinomycetes > Kitasatosporales > Streptomycetaceae > Kitasatospora > Kitasatospora sp. NPDC023120. The sequence continues at coordinate 240,251 of NZ_JBVHHY010000008.1, forward strand.
ACCCGACCGACCTCCGACAAGGCCCGCGAGGCGATGTTCTCCACCCTGGAGGCGCTGCGCGGCACCCTGCACGGGGCCCGGATGCTGGACCTGTTCGGCGGATCGGGCGCGGTCGGGCTGGAGGCGCTGTCGCGCGGCGCCGAGCACGTCCTGCTCGTCGAGGCGGACGGGCAGGCGGCCCGGGTGATCCGGGAGAACGTCCGCACGATCGGCCTGCCGGGCGCCGAGGTCCGGGCCGCGAAGGCGGAGAAGGTGATCGTCGGCCCGCCCCCGCAGAGCACTTACGACCTGGTGTTCCTCGACCCGCCGTACGCCGTGACGGACGCGGAACTGCGCGAGATGCTGATCACACTCCTGGCCGGGGGCTGGCTCGCGGAGGACACACTCGTCACCGTGGAGCGCAGCACCCGTGGCGGTGAGTTCGACTGGCCGGAGGGTTTCGAGGGGCTGCGCTCCCGCCGCTACGGCGAGGGCACGCTCTGGTACGGTCGCGCCGCCGCCGCGGCCGACCAGCAGGAGTAGCGGGCCCGTCGGCCCGCACGAGCCGTCACCCCACGAGGGAGCACACACGCCATGCGCCGAGCCGTCTGCCCCGGGTCGTTCGACCCGATCACCAACGGTCACCTCGACATCATCGAGCGGGCCTCGAAGCTCTACGACGTGGTGCACGTCGCGGTGGCGGTCAACCGCAACAAGCAGGGCATGTTCACCATCGAGGAGCGGATCGAGCTGATCGAGGAGACCACCGCCCAGTACGGGAACGTGGTGGTCGAGTCGCACCTCGGCCTGCTGGTGGACTTCTGCCGGGAGCGCGGCATCCCCGCGATCATCAAGGGCCTGCGCGCGGTCAGCGACTTCGACTACGAGCTGCAGATGGCCCAGATGAACCACGGTCTGACCGGCGTGGAGACGCTGTTCGTGCCGACCTCGCCGACGTACAGCTTCCTCTCCTCGACGCTGGTCAAGGAGGTCGCCTCGTACGGCGGCGACGTCTCGCACCTGCTGCCGGAGACGGTGCACCGCCGGCTGGTCGAGCGGATCGCGGAGCGCAAGGCCGAGCAGTAGGTCCGGCGGCCGGCGGTGGTCGGCCGGTCCTTTTCTGCCGGTTCGTCACGGCATGTCCGTCCGGGCCGGGCTCGGGCGTTGTGACCCTGCCCCGGGGTGGCCGTACAGTCTGTACTCCTGCCCTGCGGTGAGGTCCACCGCGCCGGGCCTGCCTCCGCCGGACCGTCGGCGGCACACGGAAAGACGAAGCCCCGTGGACGTGCAGAACAAGGTCGACGAGATCGTGGCGGCGGTCGAGAACGCCCGCTCGATGCCGATGTCGGCCTCCTGCGTGGTGAACCGGGCCGAGCTGATCGGCCTGCTCAACGACCTCAAGGCGGCGCTGCCCGCCGAACTCGCCCAGGCCCAGTCGGTGATGGCCGACCACGAGCAGGTGGTGGCCGGAGCCCAGGCCGAGGCCGAGCGGATCATCCAGGGGGCGCACGCCGAGCGCGGCTCGCTGATCTCGGACACCGAGGTGGTCCGCCAGGCCCAGTCCCAGGCGGACCGGATCCTCGCCGAGGCGCGTTCCGAGGCCGAGGCCAAGCGGGCCGAGGCCGACGACTACGTGGACAGCAAGCTCGCCAACTTCGAGGTGGTGCTGACCAAGACGCTCGGCGCGGTCGGTCGCGGCCGCACCAAGCTGCGGGGCGACTCGAGCGTCTTCGAGAACGAGCACGACGGCGAGACCGACGGCGAGGAGTTCCGCCCGCAGCGGATCAGCCCGAGCCCCGAGGTCGACGAGTACGTCGATGTGAAGCTCGCCACCCTGGAGAACGTGCTCGGCGCCACGCTGGAGGCCGTCGGCAAGGGCCGCGACAAGCTGCTCGGCAAGCGGCCCATCGACGAGCTGGGCGCCTACCTGGCCGCCGCCGACGAGGCGCAGCAGGCCAAGGAGCGGGCCGAGGCGGTGGCGTCGGGCTTCGCCGCGGAGGCCGACGGCGAGGACATCGCCTGGTACCGCGAGGACGTCCCACAGCAGCAGACCTGGCCCGAGCAGACCCCGGCCGCGGCCGGCTGGCAGACCCCCGGGAACGACCAGTACGCGGCCGCCGCGCAGCAGCCGGGCGGGCAGTACGCCGAGGTGTACGGCGGCGGCTTCGACCCGGCGGGCCAGGGCGACCCGTACAACACCCAGTGGGGCCAGCAGCAGGGCGGCTACCAGCAGCAGGGTTACCCGGCCCAGCAGCAGGACGGCTACGCCTACCCGCAACAGCAGCAGCAGGGCTACGACGCGCAGCCGTACGACGGCTACGCCTACCCGCAGCCGCCCGCCGCCCCGCCGGCCGTGCCGCAACAGCAGCAGGGCCTGGACGAGACCAGCTTCTTCGACACCAGCATGATCGACATGTCCAGGCTGCGGGAGCTCGGCGGCCGCTGAGCGGAGCGTCGCGGAGTCTCCTGACGGGACCGAAGTTGGGCCTGGCGGGAGACTCCGGTAGTCTGACCACTCCGGCATCCCCATGTCCGGCTGTCGGCTTGCCCGCGCAAGGCCGAATCGTCTGGGGAATCCCTCGATCATTTCCTATGGAAGTCAGGACACCGTGAACCGCCTCGACCACCGCGACCCCCTCGTGTTCGACACGCACGAGCTCGGTCGTCGCCCGGGTGCGATGCGCAAGGTGTCCCGGACCCTGGAGGCCCCCGAGGGCTTCGGGATCATCGATGTGATCGGCGTGCCGGAGAAGAGCCCGATCGAGCTGGAGCTCCGCCTGGAGTCCGTGGTCGAGGGCGTGCTGGTCACCGGCACCGCCGACGCCCACGTCGAGGGCGAGTGCGTCCGGTGCCTGGAGCCCGTCGAGTTCGACGTCGACGTGGACTTCCAGGAGCTGTACTACTACCCGGAGTCCGACGAGCGCCACCGCGCCCGGACCGCCGGTGCCGAGGACCTCGACGAGGACCCGGAAGACGAGACTTACCGTCTGGAGGGCGACTTCTTCGACCTCCGGCCGGTGCTGCGTGACGCGGTGGTGCTCGCACTGCCGCTGCAGCCGGTGTGCCAGGAAGACTGCCTGGGCCTGTGCTCCGAGTGCGGAGCGCGCCTGAGCGACGACCCGGCGCACCACCACGATGCCGTCGACCCCCGGTGGGCGGCACTGCAGGGACTCTCCGCCGCCCCCGGCGACGAGGGTGACGGGATCAAGAACAGCGACACCCGTGAGGGTGCCGCCGAGAACCAGGAGAAGTAGCCGTGGCTGTTCCGAAGCGGAAGATGTCGCGCAGCAACACGCGCCACCGCCGTTCCAACTGGAAGGCCGTCGTTCCGGCCCTCGTGGCGTGCGACCGCTGCCACGAGCCGAAGCTGGCGCACATCGCGTGCCCGAGCTGCGGCACGTACAACCGTCGCCAGGTCCTCTCGGTCTGATCGGCGGGGTGTACGGATCGATGTCGGACGGTAACTCCTCCCGCAAGTCGGCTTCCAACGGAGGCAAGGCCGGCGGGCCGGCTTCGACCGAATACGACGTCCTGGAAGGGCGCCTCGGGTACACGCTCGAGCGCGCCCTTCTAGTACGTGCCCTGACCCACCGCTCGTACGCGTACGAGAACGGGGGTCTGCCCACCAACGAGCGCCTGGAGTTCCTCGGCGACTCGGTGCTGGGCCTGGTGGTGACCGACACCCTCTACCGCGTCCACCCGGACGTCCCGGAGGGCACGCTCGCCAAGCTGCGCGCCGCGGTGGTCAACTCCCGCGCGCTCGCGGACGTCGGCCGGGGCCTGGACCTCGGCGCGTTCATCCGGCTCGGCAAGGGCGAGGAGGGCACCGGCGGCCGCGACAAGTCGTCGATCCTCGCCGACACCGTCGAGGCCGTGATCGGGGCCGTCTACCTGGACCAGGGTCTGGACGCGGCCACCGAGTTCGTCCACCGCCTGTTCGACCCGCTGATCGAGGAGTCCTCTCAGCTGGGCGCCGGCCTGGACTGGAAGACCAGCCTCCAGGAGCTCACCGCCTCGGTGGGCATCGGGGTGCCCGAGTACGTGGTCATGGAGTCCGGCCCGGACCACGAGAAGACCTTCACCGCGGCGGCCCGGGTGGCCGGCGAGGACTTCGGCAGCGGCGTCGGCCGCTCGAAGAAGGAAGCCGAGCAGAAGGCCGCCGAGAGCGCCTGGCGTGCGATCAAGGAGAAGTACGCCGACCGGCTGCCCGCGGGCAACTGATCGAGAAGTAGCCTTTTCCTGCTGATCGGTATCGAAGCAGGAGGCTCCTTCCCGTGCCCGAACTCCCCGAGGTCGAGGTCGTCCGCCGTGGTCTGGCCAGTTGGGTCGCCGGGCGGACCGTCGCCGAGGTCCAGGTGCTGCACCCGCGCGCGGTGCGCCGCCAGCCGGCCGGCGCCGCCGACTTCACGGCCCGGCTGACCGGCACCACCCTCGGCACCGCGCAGCGCCGCGGCAAGTACCTGTGGGTGCCGCTCTCCGGTGCCGGTACCGGGTTCTCGCTGATCGGCCACCTCGGGATGAGTGGCCAACTCCTCGTCCAGGACCCGTCGGTACCGGACGAGACGCACCTGCGCGTCCGGCTGCGCTTCGCCGACGGCGGGCGCGAGCTGCGCTTCGTCGACCAGCGCACCTTCGGTGGCCTCGCGGTCGAGGAGGCCGAGGAGGGCGACCCGGAGGGCACGCCCGTCTCCATCGCGCACATCGCCCGCGACCCGCTCGACGCGCGCTTCGACGACGGGGCCTTCGTGGCCGCGCTGCGGGCCAGGCGCACCACCGTCAAGCGCGCGCTGCTCGACCAGACACTGATCAGCGGCGTCGGCAACATCTACGCCGACGAGGCGCTGTGGCGCTCCAGGCTGCACTACGAGCGCCCGGCCGGGACGCTCACCCGCCCGCAGGCCGCCCTCCTGCTGGCCAACGCCCGGGACGTGATGACCGCGGCGCTCGCCGTCGGCGGCACCAGCTTCGACAGCCTCTACGTCAACGTGAACGGCGAGAGCGGCTACTTCTCCCGGGACCTCGACGCCTACGGCCGCGAGCACGAGCCCTGCCGCCGCTGCGGGACCGCGATCCGGCGGGCGGCCTGGATGAACCGCTCCAGCTACTTCTGCCCCCGCTGCCAGCGCGTGCCGCGCGCCCGCAGCGAGGGCTGAACCGACCCTGCTTCCGGCCGGTCCTACTTCTTGCCGGCGAGCGCGGGCTGCTCGGCGCCCGCTTCGCCGGGCGTGCCGTGGGTGTCCTGCCCGAAGTAGGCGACGCCGACCGCGGAGACCACCGCGAGCAGGAAGCCGACCACCCCGAGCCAGCCCAGGCCGGCCTTGGAGGAGTCGCCGAGCCAGAGCACGCCGACCGCGCCGGGCAGCACCGTCTCGCCGACCACCAGCGCGGCCGTCGCGCCGTTCACCGAGCCGATCTGCAGCGCCACCGTGTGGATGTACATGCCGCCGAGGCCGCCGACCAGGATCGCGTACAGCGCCGGGTCGGAGAGCAGCGTGCCGAGGCCGAACGGCTCGACGCCGTTCAGGATGCGCACGCCGACGCCCAGGGCGCCGAAGCCGAGGCCGGAGAGCAGACCGGCGACGATCGCGCCGTTCGCGCCCATCCGCCGCACCAGCAGGCTGCCGCCGACCAGCAGCACGGTGGTGACGATCAGCAGCCACCAGTGGAAGGACATGTCCGCGTGGTGGCCGCCCTCCGGGCCCGCCGACACGGCCAGCAGCACCAGGGCCGAGCAGAGGACGCCGATCGAGGCCCACTCCAGCTGCTTGAGCCGGATGCCCAACAGCTTGATGCTGAGCAGCGCGGTGATCACCAGGTTGGCGCTGATGATGGTCTGCGAGAGGAACAGCGGCAGCAGCCGCGCGGCCAGCGCGCCGAGCCCGAAGCCGATCAGGTCGAGCACCGTGCCGAGGATGAACTCCCAGGTGACGGCGGCCTTCGCGGTGGAGGACAGGCTCGGTCCGCCGTGCTCGGTGGTCGAGGTGGTGGCGCCCTTGGCCGCCTCCTCCCGGGCGGAACGGCGGGATCCGACGGCCTGCAGGACCGAGCCGGTGCCGTAGCAGGCGGATGCCGCCACGGCAGTGACGAGGCCGATGATCACCGGGTGCTCCGATCGGGAGTTGGGTCGAGAACGGGCTGGGTCAAGAAAAGACAAAGGGACCGGCGGTCCGGGACCACTATGCCCCTTCGCGCGATACCGTCGGCAAGCCCCCCGGAGTGCCCCGGAACCGGGCCGGACCCGCCGGGACGTACGTCCGGGCAGCTCCCGCGGTTCCCGCGCCCCAGCCGCATCAGGGTCGGCTCGGGGGAAACATCATCCGCGAGAAGGGGAGCGGCCCCGGCGGTCGGCGGGGAGTCTTGTCATAACCAGTATGCGAAGGGTATGGCGTGCTCCGACGCCACTCGCGGTAGCGTCGGGGGCATGAGAACCCTTGCACGACGTTCCCGGGGCGCCGGGCCACTTGCCCTGGTGGCGGCGCTGCTCGGGCTGCTGCTCCTGCTGGCACCGGCGGCCTCGGCCGCCGGCGGGCTGAGCGACGCCGCCGCCACCATGAAGCAGGGCAAGGTCTATGTCGACCCGGCGATGACCGACCGCTTCAGCCAGGCCCAGGCCGACGCCCTCACCAAGAAGATCGACAAGGCCGACAAGCCGATCTTCGTCGCGGTCGTCCCCGACTCGCCGGCCTACGGCAAGGAGACCGTCTTCACGGACCTCCGCACCCTGGTCGGCATCGACGGGGTCTACGCGGTCTGGCGCGGTAACCAGTTCAAGGCCGACGCGGACCGCGGCGCGATGGCCGCCGGCGTCCCCGCCAAGATCTCCGGTGCGGCCTTCCGGGCCCACAACGGCGACATCGACGCCACCCTGAACGACTTCGTCGACCAGGCCGCCCCGCAGACCAAGGGCCAGGGCGTCAACCACAGCACCTCGATCGCCTGGGTGGTCGTCCCGCTCGTGCTGGTGGCCCTGGCCGGTGCCGGCGTCTTCTTCCTCTTCCGCCGCGCCAAGAAGCGCAAGGAGGAGCAGGCCCGGGCCGAGTTGGAGCAGCTGCGCCGGGTGGTGGACGAGGACATCACCGCCTTCGGCGAGGAGCTGGACCGGCTCGACTTCGACCCGCGCGCGGCGGACGCCGACGACGTCCAGCGCACGGACTACACCCACGCCCTGGACTCGTACGAGAAGTCCAAGCGCCTGATGGAGGAGGCCAAACGGCCGGAGGACGTCAAGCAGGTCACCGAGGCGATCGAGGACGGCCGGTTCGCGCTGGCGACCCTGGCCGCCCGGCGGGAGAAGCGCCCGCTGCCCGAGCGCCGTCCCCCGTGCTTCATGGACCCGCGCCACGGCCCGTCCGTCAAGGACGTCGACTGGGCCCCGGCCGGCGGCTCCGCCCGCTCCGTCCCGGTCTGCCAGGCCGACGCGGACCGGGTGGCGGCGGGCCTCGACCCGGCCGTCCGCACCGTGGAGACCGAGTACGGCCCGCAGCCGTACTGGAACGCCGGCCCGGCGTACGCCCCGTACGCGGGCGGCTACTACAGCAGCTTCGGCGGCGGTCTGCTGCCGGGCCTGCTGGTCGGCACCATGCTCGGCTCGATGATGAGCACCCCGGCCTACGCGGTGGCACCGATGATGGACGGCGGCCACCACGGCTACCAGGACCAGCACGAGGGCGGCGACTACACCGGCGCCGACTTCAACAGCGGTGACTTCGGCGGCTTCGGCGGCGACGACTTCGGTGGCGGCGGCGACTTCGGTGGCGGGGACTGGTAACCCCCGATTCCCGAGCGCTCGACTCCACGCGGCCCCGCCGGTTCCTCCGGCGGGGCCGTTCCCGTGTGCGGGTTCCAGGGTTCCAGGGCTCCAGGACTCCCGGCTCCGCCTCCCGGGCCCGAGCTGTGACCGGGCGTGCGCACCGTTAGGGTCGGGGCATGCACGGTCGCGACGCCCACAGTGAGGAACCGGTCCGGGTCACCGCCTGGGTCCGGGGGAAGGTCCAGCAGGTCGGGTTCCGCTGGTGGACCAGGGCGCGGGCGCTGGAGATCGGCTTGACCGGCTACGCCAGCAACCTCGGCGACGGCCGGGTGCAGGTGGTCGCCGAGGGGCTCGCTCCCGACTGCGAGCAGCTGCTGGCCCTGCTGCGCGGTCCGGGCACCCCGGGCAACGTCAGCGGCGTGACCGAGATCTGGACGGCCGTCGGCCCTGGTTACGGGGGTTTCGAGATCCGCTGAGCCGCCCCCGGAGGGCCCCTCGCGGGCCTGCCGCCGGGCCTGCTGGGGAAATGATCCGGAACGGTCGGTGTCACGAGGTTGCCATCCGGGCAGACTCGTGGTTGACTCCGCATCGAACGATGATCCACGAGCATGTGGTGGACCCGTCCCGTTGGACCCCCAGGCGTGACCACACCGCCGGGCGGGTGACAGGGGCGCGGTAGCGTGCGGTGATCGTGTTGACCCTTTCCGTCTTTGGTGAGACGCTGGAAGCCCGCGCACACGACCGCGTTCATCCGGCAGGCGCATGCCCTCGGGAGCCCAGCTCACGGTGGTTGTGCCGAAGTGCCCAGCCAGCACTTCCGGTGTCGCGCCGCGCGTGCGTCCCCCTTCCCCCTAGACCTGTACCGTTCCGGTTCGGTCACTCAGCGTGGAGGACCATTCATCATGGCAAAGGCGCTTCTCGGGTACGTCGGCGGCCCCGACCCGCGAATGCTCTCCGAGATGCGACGGCTCCAGCAGCGCGTCCAGGACCTTGAAGCCGAGCTCCTTCGGATGCAGGCTGAGAACGACGCTCTCACCGCTGTCGCTGACGAGCACTCGCTGCTCAACAGCATCGATCTGGATCAGCGGGAGCCGGCTCTCACCTGAGTCCCGCCCGGTCCTCGCAGATCGACGCCGCTGTGCACTGAGCCGCCCCGAAAGGGACGCAGCTTGCAAGGGACGCCCTGATGTGGCGTCCCTTCGTCGTGTCCGACTCCGGATACAGTCGCACGCTGGGGCCCCCTGGCGAGCGACGAGGAGACCGGCCGCGTGCACCTGAAGAGTCTGACGCTGCGCGGGTTCAAGTCCTTCGCCTCCAGCACCACCCTGCGCTTCGAGCCGGGCATCACCTGCGTGGTCGGCCCGAACGGCTCCGGCAAGTCGAACGTGGTCGACGCGCTGTCCTGGGTGATGGGCGAGCAGGGGGCCAAGTCGCTGCGCGGCGGCAAGATGGAGGACGTCATCTTCGCCGGGACCAGCGGGCGCGCCCCGCTCGGCCGCGCCGAGGTCAGCCTCACCATCGACAACGCCGACGGCGCCCTGCCGATCGACTACTCCGAGGTGACCATCACCCGGACCATGTTCCGCAACGGCGGCAGCGAGTACGCGCTCAACGGCGAGACCTGCCGCCTGCTGGACATCCAGGAGCTGCTCTCCGACTCCGGCATCGGCCGCGAGATGCACGTGATCGTCGGGCAGGGGCAGCTGGACTCCGTCCTGCACGCCGACCCGATGGGTCGGCGCGCCTTCATCGAGGAGGCGGCCGGCGTCCTCAAGCACCGCAAGCGCAAGGAGAAGGCGCTGCGGAAGCTGGACGCGATGCAGGCCAACCTCAACCGGGTCCAGGACCTGGTCGCCGAGCTGCGCCGCCAGCTCGGACCGCTCGGACGGCAGGCCCGGATCGCCCGCCGGGCCGCCGGCATCCAGGCCGAGCTGCGCGACGCCCGGCTGCGGCTGCTCGCCGACGACCTGTCCACGCTCCGCCGGGCCGTCGAGGCCGAGGTCGCCGACGAACTGGCGCTGCGGCTGCGCCGGACCACCGTCGAACAGGAGCTCGCCCGCGCGGTGCAGCGCGAGCGCGTCCTGGAGGCGCAGGTCCAGCAGCTCGGGCCGAGCCTGGAGACCGCCCGGCAGACCTGGTACCGGCTGTCCGCGCTCGCCGAGCGCACCCGCGGCACGCTCGGGCTGGCCGAGGCCCGCGCCCGGCATGCCGCCGCCGGGGGGCGGGTCGAGGAGCGGCGCGGACGCGACCCCGAGGAGCTGGAGCGGGAGGCCGAACGGGTCCGCGAGGAGGAGGCCGCGCTCGCCGAGGCGCTGGAGGAGGCGCAGTACGCGCTGGCCGAGGCGGTCGAGCGCAAGGGCGGACTGGAACGGGAGCTGGCCGCCGAGGAGCGCCGGCTGCGCGACGCCGCCCGGGCCATCGCCGACCGCCGCGAGGGCCTGGCCCGGCTGCAGGGGCAGGCGGCTGCCGCCCGCTCCAAGGCCGCCGCGGCCCAGGCCGAGATCGGCCGGCTCACCGAAGCCAGGGACGAGGCGCTGCTGCGTGCCGAGGCCGCGCAGGCCGAGCTGGACGAACTCCAGCAGCAGGTGGACGGCCTCGCCGGGGACGACGAGCAGACCGAGGCCGGGTACCGGGAGGCCCGTGAGCGGCTGGCCGCCGTCGAACGGGAACTGGCCGCCGCCCGGGACGCGGCCGGCGCCGCCGAGCGCGAGCGGGCCGGGCTCACCGCGCGGCACGAGGCGCTCTCGCTCGGGCTGCGCCGCAAGGACGGCACCGGCGCGCTGCTCGCCGCGGGGGAGCGGCTGGGCGGGCTGCTCGGCCCGGCGGCCGCGCTGCTGCGGATCGAGGCCGGGTACGAGGTGCCGGTGGCGGCGGCGCTCGGAGCCGCGGCCGACGCGGTGGCCGTCGACTCGCCCTCCGCCGCTGTCGAGGCGCTGCGGCTGCTGCGGGCGGACGACGCCGGCCGGGCGGCACTGTTGATCGCGGATGCGCCTGGAGTTCCGCGCGTGGCAGGGGAGTTGCCGGACGGAGCCCGCTGGGCTTCCGAACCGGTCGGCGGCCCGCCCGAGCTGCTCGCCGCCGTACGGCAGCTGCTGGCCGGGGTGGCCGTCGTCCCGGACCTGGACGCGGCGCTGCGGTTGGTCGCGGAGCGCCCCGGGCTGACCGCCGTCACCGCCGACGGGGACCGGCTGGGCGCCGGCTTCGCGCACGGCGGCTCCGGCGGGGCGCCGAGCCTGCTGGAGACCCAGGCGGCGGTGGACGAGGCGGCCCGGGCGATCGAGGAACTCACCGTGCGCTGCGCCGAGTCGGCCGAGCGGCTGGCCGAACTCGCCGAGCTGCGCCGGGAGTCGGCCGCCGAGGTGGAGCGGCTCGGCGAGCGGCGGCGGCAGGCGGAGAAGGAGCGGGCCCAGGTCGCGGGGGCGCTCGGCCGCCTCGGCGGGCAGGCCCGTGCCGCCGCCGGGGAGGCCGGGCGGCTGTCGGACGCCGCCGCGCGGGCAGACCAGGGCCTGGGTGAACTACTGGACACCGCCGAGGAGTTGGCGCAGCGCCTGGCCGCCGCCGAGGAGTCGGCGGACGCGGGGGAGGACGAGCCGGACACCGCCGAGCAGCAGCGGCTGGCGGAGGCCGCGAGCACCGCCCGGCAGTCCGAGCTGGAGGCCCGGCTCGCGGTGCGCACCCACGAGGAGCGGGTCCGCGCGCTGGCCGGGCGGGCAGACCGACTGGACCGGGCCGCCCGCGCCGAGCGCGAGGCGCGCGCCGAGGCCGCCGAGCGCCGTCGGCGGGCCGAGCACGACGCCGGAGTGGCGAACGCCGTCGCGGCGGGTGCCCGGCAGCTGCTGGCCTGCCTGGAGGTGTCGCTGGCCCGCGCGGACTCCGGGCGGGAAGCCGTCGAACAGGCCCGTGCCGAGCGCGAGGAGGAACTGCGGGAGCACCGCGAGCACGGCCGCGGCCTCAAGGAGGAGCTGGACAAGCTGGTCGACGCCGGGCACCGGGACGAGGTGCTGCGGGCGGAGAAGCGGTTGCGGATCGAACAGCTGGAGGCCCGCGCGCTGGAGGAGTTCGGCATCGACGGCGGCGAGCTGCTCGCCGCGTACGGGCCGGACCAGCCCGTCCCGCCGGGGGTACCGGAGGAGGGACAGGAGCCGGGGGAGCCGTACCCGTACGTCCGGGCCGAGCAGGAGAAGCGGCTGAAGGCCGCCGAGAAGGCGTACCAGCAGCTCGGCAAGGTCAATCCGCTGGCGCTGGAGGAGTTCGCCGCGCTGGAGGAACGACACAGGTTCCTGGGCGAGCAGCTGGACGACCTCAAGCGCAGCCGGCGCGACCTGCTGGACATCGTCCGGGACGTGGACCAGCGGGTCGAGCAGCTGTTCACCTCGGCGTACCACGACACCGCCGCCCAGTTCGAGGCCGTCTTCGCCCGGCTCTTCCCGGGCGGGGAGGGCCGACTGGTGCTGACCGATCCGGACGACATGCTCGCCACCGGGGTCGAGGTGGAGGCCCGTCCGCCGGGCAAGAAGGTCAAGCGGCTGTCGCTGCTGTCGGGCGGCGAGCGCTCGCTGACCGCGGTGGCGCTGCTGGTGGCGATCTTCAAGGCCAGGCCCAGCCCGTTCTACGTGATGGACGAGGTGGAGGCGGCGCTGGACGAGACCAACCTGCGCCGGCTGGTCGGGATCATGGAGGAGCTGCGGGAGAGCTCCCAGCTGATCGTGATCACCCACCAGAAGCTGACCATGGAGTCCGCGGACGCGCTCTACGGCGTGACGATGAAGGGCGACGGCATCTCGCAGGTGATCAGCCAGCGGCTGCGGGACGAGGACCGGGAGCGACCCCGGGCGGCATCCGTGTAGTCCGGCTGCGGTCCATCCGGGCTCCGGTCGCGGATACTGGAGCAGTTATGGAATACGTGATCCTTGCCGTAGTCATCGCCGTGATCGCCATCGGCGCGATCGCGGGCCTCGTCGTTTCCGGCAGACGACGCCAGCAGCTGCCCCCGAAGTCGCAGGCGCCGGTCATCACGGCGCCGAAGCCCACTCCGGCGGAGCCCCAGGTCGGCGAGGAGGCCGCGCCGCCCACCGAGGAGCCCCGCCGCACCGTCGAGGAGGTGGAACTCCCGGCGGAGCCCGAGGCCCCCGAGGCTCCGGCGGTCCCCGAGGCCGTCGAGGTCGTGCCCGCCGAGGCCGAGGCGGCTCCCGCCGTCGAGGTCCCCGAGCCCACCGCCGGCCGGCTGGTCCGGCTGCGCTCGCGGCTCTCCCGCTCGCAGAACTCGATCGGCAAGGGCCTGCTCTCGCTGCTCTCCCGCGAGCACCTGGACGAGGACACCTGGGAGGAGATCGAGGAGACCCTGCTCACCGCCGACGTCGGCGTCGCCCCCACCCAGGAGCTGGTCGAGCGGCTGCGCACCCGGGTGAAGGTGCTCGGCACCCGTACGCCCGAGGAACTGCGCGCGCTGCTGCGCGAGGAGCTGGTCGAGCTGGTCGGCAAGGACGCCGACCGCACCGTCCGCTCCACCAAGCACGCGGAGGGCCCGGCCGTGGTCCTGGTCGTCGGCGTCAACGGCGTCGGCAAGACCACCACCACCGGAAAGCTGGCCCGGGTCCTGGTCGCCGACGGCCGCAAGGTGGTGCTCGGCGCCGCCGACACCTTCCGCGCCGCCGCAGCCGACCAGCTGCAGACCTGGGGCGAGCGGGTCGGTGCGCGCACCGTGCGCGGCCCGGAGGGCGGGGACCCGGCCTCGATCGCCTTCGACGCGGTCAAGGAGGGCATCGCCGAGGGCGCGGACACCGTGCTGGTCGACACCGCCGGCCGACTGCACACCAAGACCGGCCTGATGGACGAGCTGGGCAAGGTCAAGCGGGTCGTCGAGAAGCACGGCCCGGTCGACGAGGTGCTGCTGGTGCTGGACGCCACCACCGGCCAGAACGGTCTGATCCAGGCCCGGGTGTTCGCCGAGGTGGTCGACATCACCGGCATCGTGCTGACCAAGCTGGACGGCACCGCCAAGGGCGGCATCGTGGTCGCGGTCCAGCGCGAGCTGGGCGTGCCGGTCAAGCTGATCGGTCTGGGCGAGGGCGCGGACGACCTGGCGCCGTTCGAGCCGGGTGCGTTCGTGGACGCGCTGATCGGGGACTGACCGGGGTTCCCCGTAGGCCTGTCGTGGGAAGGGTCCGCTCCTCAGGGGGCGGGCCCTTTCGCGTGCCCGGGACCGGGTGGGGCTCCTCGCCCCGAGCGGGTCAGCGGGCGAGCGGATGAGTCACGACGCGATCCAGGCCGGCTCGGGGGTGCGCTCGCGGCCGCGGTGGCAGGCGTAGGCGAGGGTGCCGAGCAGCAGCCGGGCCTCGGGCGGGCAGCCCGCGTTGTCGCGGGTGGGGCGGCGCAGCCAGCGGACCGGGCCGAGGCCGCCGAGGACGGTGGGCGGGGCGGCCACGTAGCTGCCCTCGCCGTGGCAGGCGAGGTCGAGCGCGGCGTCGTCCCAGCCCATCCGGTAGAGCAGGTCGGGCAGGCGGCGGGCGGTGCCGGCGGCGACCAGGAACTGCAGCCGGCCGGTCGGGGCGGCGAGCACCGGGCCGACCTGGGTGCCCATCCGCTCCAGCCGGACCAGCGCCTGCAGGCCGGCCTGCTCGGGGACGTCCAGGACGTCGAAGGCGCGGCCGGTGGGGAACAGCACGGAGCCCTCGGCGCGGCCGGCGCGGGCCCGTCCCTCGTCGCCCGGTACGGGGTGCAGGCCGGGCGCGGCGCAGCGGGTGGCGCCGCAGGGACAGCGGGTCGGGTCGGTGGCGCCGCTGACCGATGTGCCGGTGGCCGGGTCGCCGGTGGCGACCGCCCAACCCCAGCGGCCGGTGTACTCCGCGGCGGCCCGGGACGCGGTGACCTTGGTGCGGCGGCGCGCGCCCAGCGGTGCCAGCCGCAGGTGCCCCAGTCGAAGTTCGCCGAACAGGTTGTCCATGCCTCCCCCAACAGGTTCTCGTTGCCGATGGTTACGGGACGGTGACTGTGTGTCGATTGTCGGACGCGTGGTGCGTTGTGCGGTGGCGGCGCGCAGCGCGTGGCGTGCGCCTGTTCCGGTGGTGCGCCTCGGGCGCCGCCTTGTGGGGGCGACGCGGATGCCGGATCGTCGTGTGCGCGAGACTGTTGCCGCCCCGAGTGGGTGCTGAACTCGCTTGTGGCTGAGGTGGATTGCGGGTTCTGCCGGGCCCCCCGGGATGAGCCCGGAGACTTGGCGGCCCGCATATGCCGGACCGTCGGGACTACCTAGTGAAGCGTGTACCCCTTGGCTTCGGTTCACTCCTGGGGGTGGCGAAAGGTGGCGTTTCGCCAGGGTCGCTCCCGCGGGCCCCTCGCGGGGCATTACGTTCAGTGCGCGGATGCTGTCGTTGATCCCGCTCCGGGCCTTCGGAGAACGGGAGTTGGGGATCTGACGGCTCGTCCGCGACGATGGCACACCAGTGCGAGGACGCGGCACGGCACCACCTCAGGCACGGCACGTCTGGCAAGAGCCCGCAACCGTCGGGCGGTCACGATCGGGGGCCCCGCGAGGGGCCGGGCGGGATGGGACGTTCCCATGGCAGAGAAGCAACCCAATGAGAAGCTGACCACGTGGTTCGCCCGCAGCGGTTGGTCCAAGGGCGAGTTGGCCCGTCAGGTCAACCGCCGGGCCCGGCAGATCGGCGCCCACCACGTGTCCACCGACACGTCGCGGGTGCGCCGCTGGCTCGACGGGGAGCAGCCCCGCGAGCCGATCCCCAAGATCATGTCGGAGCTCTTCTCCGAGCGCTTCGGCTCGGTGGTCTCGATCGAGGACCTCGGCCTGCGCGCCGCGATCCCGGTCTCCACCGTGGGCGGCGGCGTCGACCTGCCGTGGAGCGGTCCGCAGACCGTCCAGCTGATCAGTGACTACTCCCGCAGCGACCTGATGCTCAACCGCCGCGGCTTCCTCGGCACCTCGCTGGCGCTGACCGCCGGCGCCGCGCTGATCGAGCCGATGCAGCGCTGGCTGACCCCCGGCCCGACCGGCGTGCCCACCCCGATCCTGACCGCGGCCAACGGGGGCGAGGCGTTCACCGGCCGGCTCTCCGAGCCCGAGCTGGAACTGCTGGAGCAGACCACGGTCATGTTCCGCCAGTGGGACGCGCAGAACGGCGGCGGGCTGCGCCGCAAGGCCGTCGTCGGCCAGCTGCACGAGGTCACCGACCTGCTCCAGGAGACGTACAACGAGGACACCACCCGGCGACTGTTCCGGCTCACCGCCGAACTCGCCCACCTGGCCGGGTGGATGTCGTACGACGTCGGGATGCACCCGAGCGCGCAGAAGTACTACGTGCTGGCCCTGCACGCGGCCAAGGAGGCCGGCGACCGCCCGTTCGGCGCGCTGATCCTCACCGACATGAGCCGGCAGATGATCCACCTCAACCGGGGCGAGGACGCCCTGGAACTGATCCACCTGGCCCAGTACGGCAGCCGCGACACCGCGACCCCGCGCCAGCAGTCCCTGCTGTACGCGATGGAGGCGCGCGCCTACGCCACCATCGGCGAGGTGAACCGCTGCGCCCGGGCGATCCGGCTGGCCGAGGACACCTTCACCGACATCCGCGAGGGGGACGGGGATCCGGACTGGCTGAAGTTCTTCTCGCCGGCCGAGCTGAACGCCGAGAACGCGCACTCCTTCCGCGACCTCGCGTACCACTCCGACAACGCCCAGCTGTACGCCTCGCTGTCGGCGCCGGTGATGGAGCGCGCGGTCGACCTGTTCCGCCAGGACGGCGACCACGTGCGCTCGTACGCCTTCAACCTGATCGGCATGGCCAGCGTGCACCTGCTGCAGAAGGAGGCCGAGCAGGCGGTGGTGATGGCCGAGCAGGCGGTGGACATCGCGACCAAGGTGCGCTCGGAGCGGCTGAACTCCCGGGTGCGCAAGACCACGGAGGCCGCGGCGGCCCGGTTCAAGGGCGTGGACGCGGTGAGCCGGCTCAAGGAGCGGGTCGTTCAGGACATCCCGGAGTACGTCTCGGTGGTCTGAGCCCCGCCGGTCCGGGTCCCGGGGCCCCGGGAACGGCCCTCCCCGTGACTCCACCGACCGTGGCGGCCGCCGCCGTCACGGTCGGTGGCTCCGTCGCGCCCGGGGTCGTCGCGTGCGGCGGCACGGTAACCCGTCCGGGCGAGCGCGGGGCCGTGGTTCACGCAGCCGTAACCCGTGCGTCGAACGCGTCACGGCCGCGAAACAACCGGCCGCACTGGCCGAAACCAGCCTTCGGCACGCTCCTCTTCATCGCCGACGCCCCGGATGGCACGGGACAGGTACCCGGGTGCGGATCGGCTTGGACGCAGAGGAGACGCCGATGCCGGACGGCTTCAGCGCGGGCGACACCGCCTTCGTGCTCATCAGTGCGGCCCTGGTCATGGTGATGACCCCGGGCCTGGCCTTCTTCTACGGGGGCATGGTCAGGGCGAAGAGCACACTGAACATGCTGGCGATGAGCTTCCTCTCGCTCGGCATCGTCACCGTGCTCTGGGTCCTCTACGGGTACTCGCTCAGCTTCGGGCCCGACTCCTTCGCCGGTCTGATCGGCAACCTGGACTTCCTCGGGATGCGCGGGATCGGCCTGAACGAGCTGACCGGGACCATCCCGGTCACCGCCTTCGCGGTCTTCCAGCTGATGTTCGCGATCATCACCCCGGCGCTGATCAGCGGCGCCATCGCGGACCGGGCCAAGTTCGCCGCCTGGGGCCTGTTCATCGCGCTCTGGGTGACGGTCGTCTACTTCCCGGTCGCGCACTGGGTGTTCTTCTTCGACGGCGGCAACGGCGGCTGGCTGGGCGACCGCAACGGTGTGATCGACTTCGCCGGCGGCACGGCCGTGCACATCAACGCCGGTGTCGCGGGCCTCGCGCTCTGCCTGGTGCTGGGCAAGCGGGTCGGCTTCAAGAAGGACCCGATGCGCCCGCACAGCCTGCCGCTGGTGATGCTCGGCTCCGGGCTGCTGTGGTTCGGCTGGTTCGGCTTCAACGCGGGCTCGGCGCTGGCCGCCAACGGCGTCGCCGCGATGGCGATGGTCAACACCCAGGTCGCCACGGGTGCGGCGCTGGTCGGCTGGCTGGTCTACGAGAAGCTCAAGCACGGCGCCTTCACCACGCTGGGCGCCGCCTCCGGCGCGGTCGCCGGACTGGTCGCGATCACCCCGGCCTGCGGCTCGGTCAGCCCGCTCGGCGCGGTGGCGATCGGCCTGGTCGCGGGCGCGGTCTGCGCCGCCGCCGTCTCGCTCAAGTACCGCTGGGGCTTCGACGACTCACTCGACGTGGTGGGCGTGCACGCGGTGGGCGGGGCGATCGGCTCGCTGCTGGTCGGCCTGTTCGCCACCGGCGGGGTCGGCCAGGCCGCCAAGGGCCTGTTCTACGGCGGCGGGCTGGGGCAGCTCGGCAAGCAGGCGATGGGCGTGGCCGTGGTCGCGGCGTACTCCTTCGTCCTCTCCTGGCTGCTGGCCAAGGCGGTCGACAAGCTGGTCGGGTTCCGGGTCGCCGAGGAGGTCGAGGTGGCCGGCATCGACCAGGCCGAACACGCCGAGTCCGCCTACGATTTCAGCGCTGTCGGGGCGGGCCTGGCCCGGGCCCTGCCGGGCCTGGCCGCGGCCGTCGCACCGGCCGCCGCGAACCCCGAGGTGAAGTCCGCCGAGAAGCCCACCGAGCAGGCCGCCGGAAAGGCTGCCGAGAAGACCGAGGTCGACGCCTGATGAAGCTCATCACCGCCGTGATCAAGCCGTACCGCCTGGACGAGGTGAAGGCCGCCCTGCAGGCCTTCGGGGTCCACGGCCTGACCGTCACCGAGGCCAGCGGCTACGGCCGCCAGCGCGGCCACACCGAGGTGTACCGGGGCGCCGAGTACACCGTGGACCTGGTACCGAAGGTCAGAATCGAGGTCCTGGTCGAGGACGAGGACGCCGATGACCTGATCGAGGTCCTGGTGAAGGCCGCCCGGACCGGGAAGATCGGCGACGGCAAGGTCTGGAGCATCCCGGTCGACACCGCCGTACGGGTCCGCACCGGAGAGCGCGGCCCCGACGCTTTGTAGCCCCCACCGCCGGCGGGCCCGTGACCCCCAGGGGAACGCGGGCCCGCCGACGGCGTACCCCCGCTCGGCCGAACCGCGGCGCACCGCATTCCCGGCGCCCCGCGGGACGGTCCGGCCGCACGACGGACGGGACCCAGCGCATGACCACCGAGACCAGGCCTTCCGACCCCGCCGACCATGCCGCCGCCCGGGCCGCGCTGCTCGCCGACCCCGGCCCGGTCGGCCGACCCCGCCGTGAGGCGCTCGCCCGGCTCACCGACGACTGGCTGGCCGGCCTGCTCGCGGCGGCCGGCGCCCCGCCCGGCGTCGCCCTGGTCGCCGTCGGCGGCTACGGGCGCGGCGAGCTGTCCCCGCGCAGCGACCTGGACGTCCTGCTGCTGCACGACGGACCGATCGCCCGCGAGCTGCCCGAGCGGATCTGGTACCCGGTCTGGGACGCGGGCGCCAGGCTCGACCACTCGGTGCGCACCGTCGCCGAGGCCCGGGCGGTCGCCGCCGCCGACCTCAAGGCCCAGCTCGGCCTGCTGGACGCCCGCCACCTCGCCGGGGACCCGGCGCTCACCGCCGAGCTGCGCGCCGCGGTGTTCACCGACTGGCGCGCGGGCGCCCCCGCACGCCTGCCCGAGCTGCGCGAGCTGGGCCGCGAGCGGGCCGAACGGCACGGTGAGCTCTCCTTCCTGCTGGAGCCCGACCTCAAGGAGGCCCGCGGCGGCCTGCGCGACGTGGTCGCGCTCAACGCCGTCGCCGCCACCTGGCTGGCCGACGCGCCCCGGGACGGCCTGGACGCCGCCGCGCTGCGGCTCGCCGACGTGCGCGACGCCCTGCACCTGGTCACCGGCCGGGCCACCGAGCGGCTCAGCCTCCAGGACCAGGACCAGGTTGCCGAGCGGCTCCGCGTGCTGGACGCCGACACCCTGCTGCGCCAGGTCTACGAGGCCGCCCGCACCATCGCCTACGCGAGCGACGTCACCTGGCGGGCGGTGGACCGGGTGCTCGCCGCCAAGGCCGGCCGGGGCCGCCGGGCGGTGCGCCGCGCGCTCCCGTTCACCGCGCCGTTCACCGGTGTCGGCCGGGGCGCGGGCGCGGTGGCCCGGGGCGCGGTCGAGCGCCGTCCGCTCGCCGAGGGCGTGGTCGAGCAGGACGGTGAGGCGGTGCTGGCCCAGGGCGCCCGCCCGGCGGCCGATCCGGTGCTGCCGCTGCGCGCCGCGGCCGCCGCCGCGCAGAACGGGCTGACCGTCTCGTACGCGACGGTGCGCCGGCTGGCCGCCGAGTGCCGTCCGCTGCCGGTGCCCTGGCCGGACGAGGCGCGCGAGCAGCTGGTCACCCTGCTGGGCGCGGGGGAGGCGGCCGTGCCGGTGTGGGAGGCGCTGGAGGCGGAGGGGCTGGTCACCCGGCTGCTGCCGGACTGGGAGCGGGTGCGCTGCCGTCCGCAGCGCAACGCCGTGCACCGCTGGACGGTGGACCGGCACCTGGTGGAGACGGCGGTGCGGGCCGCCGCGATGACCCGCCGGGTGGCCCGGCCGGACCTGCTGCTGGTCGCGGCGCTGCTGCACGACATCGGCAAGGGCTGGCCCGGGGACCACAGCGAGGCCGGCGAGGTGATCGTCCGCGACCTCGCCCCCCGGATGGGCTTCGGCCCCGAGGACACCGAGACCCTGGCGGTGCTGGTCCGCCACCATCTGACCCTGGTCGACACCGCGACCCGCCGCGACCCGGACGACCCGGCCACCGTCGAGGTGATCACCAAGGCCGTCACCACCCTGCCGGAGCTGGAGCTCCTGCACGCGCTCACCGAGGCGGACGCGCTGGCCACTGGCCCGGCCGCGTGGAGCAGCTGGCGGGCCTCGCTGGTCGGCGGGCTGGTGGCGCGGGCGGCCGACCGGCTGGCCGGGGCGGGCACCGCGCCGGTGGAGGCGGCGCCGACCGCCGAGCAGGAGCGGCTCGCGGTCGACGCGGCCCGCACCGGTGAGCCGGCGCTCTCGCTGCGGGCCCAGGCCGAGGGCGCGGACCCGGGCACCGAGCCGATGGGCGTCGAGCTGACCCTGGCCGTCCCGGACCGTCCCGGGCTGCTCGGCACCGCCGCCGGGGTGCTCGCGCTGCACCGGCTGACCGTCCGCTCGGCCGGGCTGCGCGAGCTGGACCCGATCGGTGCCGGGCCGGTGCTGCTGCTGTCCTGGCGGGTGGCCGCCGAGTTCGGCGAGCTGCCGGAGGCGGCCCGGCTGCGGGCCGACCTGCGCCGGGCGCTGGACGGCTCGCTGGACGTCGCGCGCCGCCTCGCCGAGCGGGACGCGGCCACCCCGCGTCGCAGGGGCATCCCGACCCCGCCGCCGCTGGTCGCGGTGGCGCCCGCGGTGGCCTCGGCGACCGCGACCGTGCTGGAGGTCCGCGCGCACGACGCTCCCGGGCTGCTGCACCGGATCGGCCGGGCGCTGGACGGGGCGGGCGTACGGGTGCGCACCGCGCACGTCTCCACGCTGGGCGCGGAGGCCGTCGACTCCTTCTACCTGACCGACGAGGCGGGCCGTCCGCTGACCGCCCTGCGGGCCGGGGAGGTGGCGGCGGCGGTGCGGGCGGCGCTGGGCTGAGGACCGCCGGGCGCGGGGCGCCAGGGAGCTCCGGGAGCAGGAGGTGGGGAGCTCTCGGAGCAGGGGTGGAGACCGTACCCGGGGCGGCCGGATACCCTGGGGGACGACGACCGTACCGATACCGATGCCGCAGAGGACCCGCGACGACGTGTTCGACACCCTTTCCGATCGCCTCGCAGCGACGTTCAAGAACCTCCGGGGCAAGGGCCGCCTCAGCGAGGCGGACATCGACGCCACCGCCCGCGAGATCCGCATCGCGCTGCTCGAGGCGGATGTCGCGCTGCCGGTCGTCCGGGCCTTCATCAAGCAGGTCAAGGAGCGGGCGCTCGGTGCCGAGGTCTCCGGCGCGCTGAACCCCGCGCAGCAGATCATCAAGATCGTCAACGAGGAGCTCATCGCGATCCTCGGCGGCGAGACCCGCCGGGTGCGGTTCGCCAAGAGCGGCCCGACGGTCATCATGCTCGCCGGTCTGCAGGGTGCCGGTAAGACCACCCTCGCGGGCAAGCTCGGCCACTGGCTGAAGAAGCAGAAGCACACCCCGCTGCTGGTCGCCTGCGACCTCCAGCGCCCCAACGCGGTCAACCAGCTCCAGGTGGTCGCCGAGCGCGCCGGCGTGGCCTTCTACGGCCCGCAGCCGGGCAACGGCGTCGGCGACCCGGTGCAGGTCGCGAAGGACTCGATCGAGTACGCCAAGCAGAAGCAGTACGACGTCGTCGTCGTCGACACCGCCGGCCGCCTGGGCATCGACGCCGAGCTGATGCAGCAGGCCGCCGACATCCGCGCCGCGGTGAACCCGGACGAGGTCCTGTTCGTCGTCGACGCGATGATCGGCCAGGACGCGGTCACCACCGCGCAGGCCTTCCTCGACGGCGTGGACTTCACCGGTGTCGTGCTCTCCAAGCTCGACGGCGACGCCCGCGGCGGTGCCGCCCTGTCGGTCGCGCACGTCACCGGCCGGCAGATCATGTTCGCCTCCAACGGCGAGAAGGTCGACGACTTCGACGCCTTCCACCCGGACCGGATGGCCTCGCGCATCCTCGGCATGGGTGACGTCCTCTCGCTGATCGAGAAGGCCGAGCAGACCTTCTCGCAGGCCGAGGCGGAGAAGATCGCCGCCAAGCTGCGCGGCGGCCCGAAGCAGTTCACGCTGGACGACTTCCTGTCGCAGCTGGAGCAGGTCCAGAAGATGGGCTCGATCTCCAAGCTGCTCGGCATGCTGCCCGGCATGGGCCAGATCCGCGACCAGATCAACAACATCGACGACAAGGACGTCAACCGGGTCGGCGCGATCATCAAGTCGATGACCCCGGCCGAGCGCGCCGAGCCGGAGCTGATCAACGGTTCCCGCCGGGCCCGCATCGCCAAGGGTTCGGGCGTCCAGGTCGGCGAGGTGAAGAACCTGGTCGAGCGGTTCTTCGACGCCCGCAAGATGATGTCCGCGATGGCCTCCGGCAAGGGCATGCCCGGCATGCCGGGGATCCCGGGCATGGGCGGCGGCGCGAAGAAGTCCGGCAAGAAGGCCCCGCAGGCCAAGGGCAAGCGCAAGAGCGGCAACCCGCTGAAGCGGGCCCAGGAGGAGGCCGCGGCCGCCGAGCGCCGCGCGCTCGGCCCGGGCGCCGGACAGACTCCGGCGGACGGCGGGGCGTTCGGCCTCGGCGCGGGCAAGGGCCCGGCCGACTTCGAGCTGCCCAAGGAGTTCAAGGACATGCTGTAGTCCTTGATCGGTGTTCCTGATCGGTGTTCCTGATCAGCCCTCTTGATCAGCCCTCTTGATCGGCGCTCTTGATCGGCGCTCTTGATCGGCGCTCTTGATCGGTCTCCTGATCGGTCGAGGCCCTTCCGGGGCTTGTGCGCGATCGGCCTTGATCGATTCTGGTCGGCCCGTCGTCCGGTGTTTCCGGGCGGCGGGCCGATCGCGTGTCCGATGATGGGGACATGCGAGTGACGATCAGGGCCCCGAGGGCCGAGGACGCGGTTGCGTACGCCGAGGCGGTCCGGCGGTCCGCCGAACACATCGGGCGGTGGAACCCGGTCGAGCCGGACGGGCTGCCCGAGCTGCTCGAGCGCCAGGGGGCGGGCCTGCGCACCTTCCTGATCGTCGACGGGGCGACCGGCGGGCTGGTCGGCAAGGTGAACGTCGCCAACATCGTGATGGGCCGGTTCTGCAACGCGGCGCTGGGCTACGACTCGTACCTGCCGTTCGCCGGCACCGGGCGGATGAGCGAGGGCATGCGGCTGGTCCTGGACCAGTGCTTCGCCCCGCACTCGGCCGGCGGGTTGGGGCTGCACCGGCTGGAGATCAACGTGCAGCCGGACAACGAGCGCTCGGTCGCGATGGCCAAGCGGCTGGGCTTCCGGCACGAGGGCTTCTCGCCGCGGATGCTCTTCCTCCAGGGCGACTGGCGGGACCACGAGCGGTTCGCGCTGACCGCCGAGGAGTGGCCCGGCGCCTCGGCATAGCCGCTGGTGAGGGCCCTCGGGCACCCCCCGTACGGGTGCCCGGGCGCGGCGTTGCGGTTGGCCCGCCCGATCACCTGTCCGTATCGTCCGATGGGTGACCGAACCCGTGCCGCCGCGTCAGACTCCCGACCAGCCCTGGCGCTCCGAGGGCGCCCCGCCCCCGACGCCGCCCCGTCGGCGGATGCCCGGCGGCTGGACCGGCCTCGTCCTCACCGCCCTCGTGGTGTTCCTGATCTCCGACGTGCTGCTGTCCTTCTTCGGCAACGAGGGCGCCACCACGATCTCGTACACCGAGTTCAACGACCAGCTGAACAAGGGCAACATCACCAAGATCTACGCCAAGGGCGACGCGATCGAGGGCACCCTCAAGAGCGCCCAGCCCAAGCCGGACGGCGGCAAGGGCGACTACACCGAGTTCGACACCCAGCGGCCCTCCTTCGCGGGCGACAACCTGTGGGCCATACTGCAGCAGCAGGGCGTCGAGGTCACCGCCACCTCGCCGGTCCAGCAGCGCAGCTTCCTCACCAACCTGCTGCTCTCGCTCGCCCCGATGCTGCTGCTGATCTTCATCTGGGTGCTGCTCGCCCGCCGGATGGCCGGGGGCCTCGGCGGCGGACCGCTCGGGCGCAAGGCGCCGCCCAAGCCGGTCACCGCCGAGCAGGGCAAGCGCACCACCTTCGCCGACGTGGCCGGCATCGACGAGGTGGAAGCCGAACTCACCGAGGTGGTCGACTACCTGAAGAACCCGGAGCGGTACCGCAGGCTCGGCGCCAAGATGCCGCGCGGCGTGCTGCTGAGCGGCCCGCCCGGGACGGGCAAGACCCTGCTGGCCCGGGCCGTGGCCGGCGAGGCGGACGTGCCGTTCTTCTCCGCCTCCGCCTCCGAGTTCATCGAGATGATCGTCGGTGTCGGCGCCAGCCGGGTCCGCGAGTTGTTCGCCGAGGCCCGCAAGGTCGCCCCGGCGATCATCTTCATCGACGAGATCGACACCATCGGACGCCAGCGCGGCGCGGGCGGCGGCATGGGCGGGCACGACGAGCGCGAGCAGACGCTCAACCAGATCCTCACCGAGATGGACGGCTTCAGCGGCTCCGAGGGCGTCATCGTGATCGCCGCGACCAACCGGGCGGACGTGCTCGACCCGGCGCTGCTGCGCCCCGGCCGCTTCGACCGGCGGATCACCGTCAGCCCGCCCGACCGGGAGGGCCGCGCCGCGATCCTGCGCATCCACACCCGCAGCGTCCCGCTGGCCGGCGGCACCGACCTGCTGCAGCTGGCCAAGGTCACCCCCGGGATGACCGGCGCCGAGCTCGCCAACCTGGTCAACGAGGCCGCCCTGCTGGCCGTCAAGCGCGACCAGGACGCGGTCAACGAGCGGGACCTCTCGGACGCCCTGGAGAAGGTCCAACTGGGCGCGGTGCGGCCGCTGGTGATGCCGCAGGAGGAGCGCGAGCGGACGGCATACCACGAGAGCGGGCACGCGCTGCTGGGCATGCTGCAGCCCGGCGCGGACCCGGTCCGCAAGATCACCATCGTGCCGCGCGGCCGGGCGCTCGGCGTCACCCTCTCCACCCCGGAGAACGACCGCTACTCGTACACCGAGCCGTACCTGCGCGGTCGGATCATCGGCGCGCTGGGCGGCATGGCGGCCGAGCAGGTGGTCTACGGGGTGATCACCACGGGTGCCGAGAGCGACCTGGAGCAGGTCACCGGCATCGCCCGCGGGATGGCCGGGCGCTGGGGGATGAGCGAGCGGGTCGGCCGGCTCACCGCGGTGCCCGCGGACGTGCAGGGCGCCGGCGCGTACGGGCTCTCCGCCGCGCCGACCACGCTGGACGCGGTGGACGAGGAGGCCCGCCGGATCGTCGCCGAGTGCTACGACGACGCGCTGCGGCTGCTGACCGAGCAGCGGCACCGGCTGGACGCGCTGGCGGCGGCGCTGCTGGAGGCGGAGACGCTGGACGAGGAGGAGGCGTACCGGGCGGCGGGGGTGCCGCGGGAGGGGGCCTCGGACGGGCCGGACGGCGCCGGGGGGAAGTCGCTCGACCAGGTGTGAGCCGGTCGTCCGGGGGCGCTCGCCGTGTGGCGGGCGCCCCCGGTTTCATCGTGCCCTCCATGAACGCTTCCAGCGCGGCCGTGAGGGCCCGCTACCGCGCGTCGGGCCCGCTACCGCGCGTCGGGCCCGCTACCGCGCGTCGGACCGCCTACCGCGGCCGTTCGGCGATCAGGTAGCGGAACACGTTCTCCATCCGGACCGAGCCGTCCGCGCGCAGGTACGGCTGCAGCGCCTCCTCCAGCTCCTTGGCCACCAGCGAGGCGCCGGAGAACTCCTCGGCGGCCTCGAACAGGCCGGTGGAGAGCAGGCCGCGCACCGCGCTGTCGAGGTCCGCGTAGGCGAACGGGCAGCTCACCCGGCCGCTGCCGGCGGGGCGCAGGCCGGCCGGGGCGAGCAGGTCCTCCAGCGCTCCGGGCGCGCTCAGCTCGAACGGGTCGCGCGCGGTGGTGCGGCCCGCCATCCGCCGGGCCACGTCCAGCACCGGGGCGCTCTCGCAGCGCTCCGGCGGGCCCCAGGCGGCGAGCACCACGTGCCCGCCCGGGAGGGTGAGCCGGGCAGCCTCGGCCACCAGCGCGCGCGGCTCGGCGGCGCCGGGCAGCTGCTCGAAAACCGTCACCAGCGAATGGGCCGAGCGGGGGACGGCGGCGGTCGGCCGGGCCACGGCGCACACCCGCAGCCGGCGCCCGCGC
The DNA here is from genome assembly GCF_055560835.1 of Kitasatospora sp. NPDC023120. NCBI lineage: Bacteria > Bacillati > Actinomycetota > Actinomycetes > Kitasatosporales > Streptomycetaceae > Kitasatospora > Kitasatospora sp. NPDC023120. Next base: position 266,829 of record NZ_JBVHHY010000008.1, read on the forward strand.
GCCAGCTCGCGCAGCTCGTCCCGCGGCTCCTGCCCGGCGACCTGGGCGCCCCGGCCCGCCGCGAGCAGCAGGGCCAGTCCGGACCGGCAGCCCAGGCCCAGCACGCTGCTCGCCGGACCGACCTCCAGCCGGTCGTGGACCGCCTCGTAGAGCGGCACCAGCATGCGTTCCTGGATCTCCGCCCAGTCGCGCGCCCGCGCGGGCCCGGTCGCCCCGGGCTGCGGGTGGTGCGCGCGTGCGCCCGTTGGTCGTACGGTCGTGCGGGTCGTGCCGGTCGTCCGAGCTGAAGCCATCGCGGCCTCCCATCCGGTCCTTCGGTGTGCTGCTACGGCTCCCCCAAAGTCCCGCCCCACTCCAGCGAACAGCGGGTCGGGCCCGGCGTCCAGAGGGGTGCAGGGTGGTGCGCGCGCGTCGCGGTGGTGCGCCCCCCGTTCCGCGACCCGGCTCGCCACCCTCCGCGGGTGTGATACCGATTCGAAGTCAGGGGGTCGCTCCCCGTACCATTCGCCCCATGGCTAAGGCACCCGTTCTCACCCCTCAGGCGGAAGACTTCCCGCGCTGGTACCAGGACCTCATCAACAAGGCCGAGCTGGCCGACAACGGTCCGGTGCGCGGCACCATGGTCATCCGACCGTACGGCTACGGCCTGTGGGAGCGGATGCAGCAGGAGATGGACGCCCGGATCAAGAAGGCCGGCGCCCAGAACGCGTACTTCCCGATGTTCATCCCGCAGTCCTATCTGACCAAGGAAGCGGAGCACGTCGAGGGCTTCGCGCCCGAACTCGCGGTGGTCACCCATGGCGGCGGCAAGCAGCTGGAGGAGCCGGTCGTCGTCCGGCCCACCTCCGAGACGATCATCAACGAGTACTTCTCGAAGTGGGTCCAGAGTCACCGCGACCTGCCCCTGCTGATCAACCAGTGGGCCAACGTGGTCCGTTGGGAGCTGCGTCCGCGCGTCTTCCTGCGCACCACCGAGTTCCTCTGGCAGGAGGGCCACACCGCCCACGCCACCTACGAGGACGCCCGCGAGTACGCGTCGATGATCCACACCCAGGTCTACGGCGACTTCATGACCAACGTGCTCGGCATCGACGTCGTGCTCGGCCGCAAGACCGCCAAGGAGCGCTTCGCCGGCGCCATCAACACCCTCACCCTCGAGGGCATGATGGGCGATGGCAAGGCGCTGCAGATGGGCACCAGCCACGAGCTGGGCCAGAACTTCGCCAAGGCGTTCAACACCACCTACCAGCTGCAGGGCGCCGAGCGCGAGTACGTCTGGCAGACCTCCTGGGGCGTCTCGACCCGCATGGTCGGCGGCCTGATCATGTCCCACGGTGACGACAACGGCCTGCGGGTGCCCCCGCGCCTGGCCGCCGTCCAGGCCGTCGTGCTCGCGATCAAGGGCGACGACGCGGTCATCGCCAAGGTCCGCGAGATCGGCGCCCAGCTGGAGGCCGTCGGCATCCGCGTCGTGGTCGACGACCGCACCGACACCCCGTTCGGCCGCCGCGCCGTCGACTGGGAGCTCAAGGGCGTTCCGCTGCGCATCGAGGTCGGCCCGCGCGACCTGGAGAACGGCACCGCGATGCTGGCCCGCCGCATCCCGGGCGGCAAGGAGCCGGTCGCCATCGACGCCCTGGCCGCGCTGCTCCCCGGCATCCTGGAGGAGGACCAGGCGCTGCTGCTGCGCCAGTCCCGCGAGCGCCGCGAGTCCCGCACGGTCGACGTCAAGACCATCGACGAGGCCGTCGAGGCCGCCGCGACCGGCTGGGGCCGGATCTCCTGGGCCGAGCTCGGCGCGGAGGGCGAGGCCAAGCTGGCCGAGCAGGGCGTCACGGTGCGCTGCATCGTCGCGGCCGACGGCTCGGTGCCGGCGTCGGACGACCAGGACGGCAACATCGCGATCGTCGCCCGCGCGTACTGACGCCCGCGCGTACTGATTCCGGGTTCCGGTATGTGTGTTACCTGCTGGTAATGACCGGCGGCGACAACATTTGCCCGGAATGCGGATGGGTAAGAATCCGGTAACTCTTCCGAGGGACTCCCGGCAGTGGACATCCCTACTGGCCGGTCAACTCCCGGTATTAACGGAATAGCGGTACGGTGTACGGCCCGTGGCCCTGTCAATCAGGCGGGACCACGGGCCGTACGTCCTGGGGGCGACAGCCCGCCCTCCGGGGCGGAATTTCACCAGGCCCGCCGACTCTTCGACGGGCCGAAACCGGCAGGGGGTTGGTCTTGCGTCAGATCCGGAGCGTGCAATTCGCGCGCGGCCTTGCATTCCTGGGAGTTCCCTGTGAATTCCCGGAGAACGAGAACATGCGGAACATCGGCTCGCACTCCATCGTTGGTCTAGCGTGAGCACGACACAGCCCCTCGTTCTCGCGGCCGAACTGGCCGCCGCCTGGAGCGACATCCAGGCCTACCACCAGGACCTCCCCGACCTGGCCTCGCCCGAGGCCCTGATCGGCGAATCCTCCTCGGCCTGTGGGACGCGGCTCGGTTTCGAGCGGCTCCTCCACGAGGCTGCCCACGGTCTGGCCGCGGCCCGGGACATCCGGGACACCTCGCGGGCCGGCCGCTACCACAACCGGCGCTTCCTGATGCTCGCCTCCGAGCTCGGTCTGGCGCACCCGGTCGAGCCGCACGCGAGCAGCGGCTTCTCCCAGGTGACCATGCTCAAGGAGACCCAGGAGCGCTACGCCGAGACCATCGAGCGCCTGGACCGCGCCCTCGGCGCGCACCAGGAAGCGGTGGCAGGCGATGGCACGACGCGTGCCTTCCGCGGCCCGGCCGCCCGGCACGGCTCCTCCGGGGGCGGCGTCCGGGTGAAGGCGGTCTGCGGGTGCGGGCGCAACGTCCGGGTCGTGCCGTCGGTGCTCGCGCAGGCGTCCATCGTCTGCGGTGCGTGCCAGCAGCCGTTCAAGATCGCGTAGGCGGTCGGCGGCCCGGCGGTCTGCTGTGCGGGCAGCGGTCCGGCCGGAGCGAGCGGTACGGCAGGCACCTGAGTGCGTACGGACGCGCTGTGCGGCGGGACGGTCGCACGGCTGTGCGGCGGGACTGTCGCACGGCGGAGCGGTACGAAGGCAGAGCAGGACAGCAGTGCGACAACGGTGAGTCCATGGGCTGGACCGGGAGCGGGGGCTCCCGGTCGAGCCTTGATCGCTCCCCGGGCCCGTGTGCAGGCGGTTCGCGCCGGTATGGCAGAATGGACAGCTGAGTACTCGGCAGCCGGGCAGGACCCCTCTCTCCTACGGCTGGCGTGTCCCTTGAACGGTCCGCCCCGCAACCCCACGCGGCGGCGAGCCCGCTCACCCACGTCAACACCAGGAGAATCCACTCCCGTGGCAGTCAAGATCAAGCTGAAGCGTCTCGGCAAGATTCGCTCCCCGCACTACCGCATCGTCGTCGCCGACGCCCGCACCAAGCGTGACGGCCGCGCGATCGAGGAGATCGGCATCTACCAGCCGACCTACAACCCCTCGAAGATCGAGGTCGACAGCGACCGCGCCCAGTACTGGCTGTCCGTCGGCGCCCAGCCGACCGAGCCGGTGCTCGCCATCCTGAAGCTGACCGGCGACTGGCAGAAGTTCAAGGGCCTGCCGGCTCCGGCCCCGCTGAAGGTCGCGGAGCCGAAGGTCGAGGACTTCTCGCACCTGTTCGCCAAGGCCGTCGCCGGCTTCGAGGACGCCACCACCGGCGTCGCCATCACCCCGAAGGCCAAGAAGTCGGACAAGGCCGAGGCTGAGGCCGACGCCGCCGCCGAGGCCTGAGCGTGATCGAGGACGCCCTCGACCACCTGGTGAAGGGCATCGTCGAGCACCCCGACGAGGTGCAGGTGCGCTCGCGCAACCTGCGTCGGGGCAACACCATCGAGGTGCGAGTGCACCCCGATGACCTCGGCAAGGTGATCGGCCGGGGCGGCCGCACGGCGCGCGCTCTGCGCACCGTGGTCGGCGCCCTCGGCGGTCGCAACGTCCGGGTCGACCTGGTCGACGTGGACAACATCCGCTGACGCAGCTGCTCGTTCAGCCGTCAGGGCTTGGGGCCGACCGGGACGCATGGCGTCCCGGTCGGCCTTTTTCGTTTCCCCGTACCACCGCACTTCCTCGTGCCACCGCTTTCCCGTGGCACCCGCTTTCCCGTGGCACCCGCTTTCCCGCACCACCCCACCCCACTCAGGAACTCCAGGAGAACGATCACCGTGCAGCTCGTCGTCGGCAGGATCGGCCGTGCCCACGGCATCAGGGGGGACGTCAGTGTCGAGGTCCGCACCGACGAGCCGGAACTCCGGCTCGGCCCGGGTGCCGTCGTGCTCACCGACCCCGCGTCGGTCGGGCCGCTGACCGTCGAGTCCGGCCGGGTGCACAGCGGCCGACTGCTGCTGCGCTTCGCCGGCGTCAAGGACCGCAACGCCGCCGAGGCGCTGCGGGGCACCCTGCTCATCTCCGAGGTCGACCCGGAGGAGCGCCCCGACGACCCGGAGGAGTACTACGACCACCAGCTGATCGGCCTGGACGTGGTGCTGCTCGACGGCACCCTGGTCGGCGAGCTCACCGAGGTCGTCCACCTGCCCTACCAGGACCTGCTCACGGTGAAGAAGGCCGACGGGACGGAGGTGCTGGTGCCCTTCGTGACCCAGATCGTGCCGACCATCGACCTGGAGAACCAGCGCGCGGTGATCACTCCGCCGGCCGGGCTGATCGACCCGGCGCAGGCCGAGGTCGCCGGTACGTCCGCGGGCGAGCGCGGCGAGGGGTCGGAGCGTGCCGAGGGTTCGGAGCGTGCCGAAGGGTCGGAGGAGTCGGAGTGACCGTCGAGGGGAACGGCAGCGTGCAGTCCGGCGGTGTGCAGAGCGGCATGCGGATCGACGTCGTCTCGATCTTCCCGGAGTACCTGGAGCCGCTGAACATCTCGCTGGTCGGCAAGGCCCGCGCGCGCGGCCAGCTGGACGTGCACGTCCACGACCTGCGCGAGTGGACCCACGACGTGCACCGCACGGTGGACGACAGCCCGTACGGCGGCGGCCCCGGCATGGTGATGAAGCCCGAGCCGTGGGGCGAGGCGCTGGACGCGGTGGTCGCCGGTGGGCCCGAGGGCGAGCTGCCCACCCTGGTCGTGCCGACCCCGAGCGGGCGCCCGTTCACCCAGGAGCTCGCCCAGGAGCTGGCCGGCCGCCCCTGGCTGGCCTTCACCCCCGCGCGGTACGAGGGCATCGACCGCCGGGTGATCGAGGAGGCGGCCACCCGGATGCCGGTGGTCGAGGCCTCGATCGGCGACTACGTGCTGGCCGGCGGCGAGGTCGCGGTGCTGGTGATGGTCGAGGCGATCGCCCGGTTGCTGCCCGGGGTGCTCGGCAATGCCGAGTCCCACCGCGACGACTCCTTCGCGCCGGGCGCGATGGCCGACCTGCTGGAGGGCCCGGTCTACACCAAGCCCGCCGAGTGGCGCGGCCGGACCGTGCCGGACGTGCTGCTCAGCGGCAACCACGGGAAGATCGCCCGCTGGCGGCGCGAGCAGGCCTTCGCCCGCACCCTGGCGAACCGGCCCGACCTGGTCGAGCGCTGGCAGTACGGCGCCTTCGACAAGAAGGACCGGGAGGCGCTGAGCATCCTCGGCCTGGCCTGGGACGAGCGACTCGGCCGATTTCGGTCCGCGGCCGGTGGTGTGGAAGAATAGGCCGCTGCTGTCTGTCGCTGGTCCCCTCCCGTAGGGGGCACGTGGACCGGCGCCCCCGCCACGGGGGGATCGTCGTCAGCCGATGCGGCCCGCAGCAGACCCCATTGTGACGATTTCCGTGGGCGGCCCGTGGCGCCTGCGATGGAGAGCAACATGAGCAACAAGCTCGCTGCTGTCGACGCGGCCTCGCTGCGTAGCGACATTCCGGCCTTCCGCGCCGGTGACACCCTGAAGGTCCACGTCCGGGTCATCGAGGGCAACCGCTCCCGTGTCCAGGTCTTCCAGGGCGTCGTCATCCGCCGCCACGGCGCCGGTGTCGGCGAGACCTTCACCGTCCGCAAGGTCAGCTTCAACGTCGGCGTGGAGCGCACCTTCCCGGTGCACACCCCGGTCGTCGAGAAGATCGAGGTCGTGACCCGCGGTGCGGTTCGCCGCGCCAAGCTGTACTACCTGCGTGACCTCCGCGGCAAGGCCGCGAAGATCAAGGAGAAGCGCGACCGCTGATCCACCGGCCCCCGGCCTCGCCGGGGGATCGGAGCGCTCTGGGGGGCCGAACGGCCGCAAGGTAAGCTCACCCCCCGATGAGCACGCACGAACCACCCGCGGACCGCGACAGCAGTCCCGCACCCACCGGTGCGGACTCGCTGTCGCGGTCCGCGGTCGTTTCCGGGACCCCCGACGCGGAACCGGCGACCGGTACGACTGCCACGGCCGCCGTGAACCGGGCCGGGAACGTTGCCGCCGCGAACGTTGTCGCCGAAGCCTCGGAGCAGAACTCCGATCGCGCCGATCAGAACGCCGATCAGAGCGCCAATCAGAGCGCCGATCAGAGCGCCGATCAGGATTCCGATCAGGACGAGGAGCCCGGCCGCTCGCGCTCGCGTGACCTGCTGCTGCTGGTGGGGATCTGCCTGGCGGCCCTCCTCCTGGTGAACGCCTTCGTCGCGCGCCCCTACTCGGTGCCCTCCGGGTCGATGGAGAACACCCTGCGTCCGGGCGACCGGCTGATCGCGAACCAGCTGGCCTACGCCTTCGGCGGCCACCCCCGGCGGGGCGACGTCGTGGTCTTCGACGGGACGGGCTCCTTCCTGCGGGAGTCGGCGAAGCCGACCGGCTTCCGGGACGACGTGCGTTCGCTCGCGCGGGACCTCGGGCTGGCCCCGGCCGGGGACACCGTCTACGTCAAGCGCGTGATCGGCACCGGCGGGGACCGGGTGACCAGTACCGGCCCGGGCGCGCCGATCACCGTCAACGGCGTGCCGGTGGACGAGACCTCCTACCTCTCCCCGGGGGACGACCCTTCGAGCGTGGCCTTCGACGTGGTGGTGCCGGCGGGCGAGCTGTGGGTGATGGGCGACCACCGCAGCGCCTCCCGGGACTCCCGTGACCACCTCGGCGAGCCCGGCGGCGGCTTCGTGCCCGAGGAGAAGGTGATCGGCCGGGCGGACTGGGTGGTCTACCCGTTCTCGCGCTGGACCAGCCTGGACCGGCCCGCGGCCTTCGCCGCGACTGCGGGGACGGGTGGTCATGGGGACCAGAGGTAGGGGCCGGCTCGCCGACCGACCGGCCCGCGAGCCGGACGGCACGGGACCGGAGGCCGCCGGGTCCGCCGGGGCCCCGCCCGTACGCGGCCGGGCCGAGCGGCGCCGCACTGCCCGACGGGCGGCCCGTCGGCGCAAGCGGTCGCTGGTGCGCGAGATCCCGCTGATCATCCTGGTGGCCCTGCTGGTGGCGCTGGTGATGAAGACTTTCCTGGTCCAGGTGTTCGTGATCCCCTCGGGCTCGATGGAGCAGACCATCCGGGTCGGGGACCGGGTGCTGGTGGACAAGCTGACCCCCTGGTTCGGCAGTGAGCCGCAGCGCGGCGACGTGGTGGTGTTCAAGGACCCGGGCGGCTGGCTGGAGAACGACCGCAGGCCCTCCGACGACGGTCCGGTACTGGGCGCGGCCAAGCAGGCGCTGACCTTCGTCGGGCTGCTGCCATCCGACAACGAGCAGGACCTGATCAAGCGGGTGATCGGCGTCGGTGGGGACACCGTCGAGTGCTGCGACGCGCAGGGGCGGCTCAGCGTCAACGGCCGCCCGGTGGATGAGACCTACCTCGCGCCCGGCAACCCACCGTCCCGGCAGCCCTTCAAGGTGAAGGTGCCGCAGGGGCGGCTGTGGGTCATGGGTGACCACCGGGACGTCTCCGCCGACTCCCGTTTCCACATGGGCAATCCGGGCCAGGGCACGATCCCGCTGAGCGGCGTGGTCGGTCGGGCCTTCGTGATCGCCTGGCCGCTGGACCGCTTCCATCAACTCGACGTGCCGAGTTCACTCTCCTCTCTCGCCCGGGCTCCGCAGCCCGGTGGAACTGCCGCGGAATCCGTGGGTGTTGGACCGGTTCCTATGGAACCTCCGCTCGTTATGGGTGTGTTGGGCATCCTTCCGCTCGTCGTTCGTCGGCCGGGGCGACCTCCGAAGTGAGCCGCACCGGCCGTCGACCGGCCGGGCCGCGCGTGTGGAACCGCGAGCCGGATGCCTTGGAGTGATAGAGAAGTGCAGGTGCGGCCGGGAGTGGTCCCGGCCGGGCGCCGAGGCTGTGCCGGTGTCAGAGGAGCCCACGGTGGGCAGTCCTGGGACCGTTCGCTGTCACGGCGAGCGTGGTGCCCGCTGTGCGGCACTCTGAGCGCGGGCGCGCGGGCGTCCGCACAGCAGGGAGGAGACGTTGTGGGGGATTTGGTGATCGGCGCCCGCTCGGGCGCCGGAGAGCCCGAAGGCCCAGGCCGTCGGGTGGCCCGGTCCGCCGAGTCGTCGGCGCCCTCGGCCGCGGTCGACGACGCCGCGGCCCAGACCGCCGACGAGGAGGGCACCGGGGCCGAGGACTCGCCGGAACCCTCGCACCCGGAGACCGGGCCGGCGGACGGGTCGGAGTCGGAGGCTCCGGCCAAGCCGCGCAAGCAGCGCTCCTTCTGGAAGGAGCTGCCGATCCTGGTCGGCATCGCGCTGATCCTCGCGCTCGTGATCAAGACCTTCTTCGTCCAGGCGTTCTCCATTCCGTCGGAGTCGATGCAGAACACGCTGCAGGTCGGTGACCGCGTCCTGGTGGACAAGCTGACCCCGTGGTTCGGGGCCGAGCCCGAGCGCGGCGAGGTCGTGGTGTTCCACGACCCGGGCGGCTGGCTGAACGACGAGCCGACCCCGCAGAGCAGCAACTCCTTCATCCGCGGCGTGCAGGACGTGCTCAGCTTCGTCGGCCTGATGCCCTCCGCCAACGAGAAGGACCTGATCAAGCGGGTCATCGCGGTCGGCGGGGACACCGTCGAGTGCGAGGGCGAGGGACCGGTCAAGGTGAACGGCGTCGCGCTCAACGAGCCGTACGTCTACCCGGGAAACACCCCCTGCGGCGACCACCCCTTCGCACCGGTCAAGGTGCCCGAGGGCCGGATCTGGGTGATGGGCGACCACCGCGCCAACTCGCTGGACTCCCGTTTCCACATGGACCAGCCCGGCGGCGGCACCGTCCCGGTGGACAACGTGATCGGTCGCGCCTTCGTGGTGGCCTGGCCGGTCGACCACTGGGCGACGCTGCCGGTGCCGGACACCTTCGACCAGAAGGGCCTGGCGGCGGCCGCGCCGCCGGTGCCCCCCGTGGCCGGTGCGGTGGGGGCCGTCGCCCTGCTCCCGCTGGTGCGCCGGGTGCGGGGCCGGGTGGAGCGCCGGAAGGAGTCCTGAGCTCCACCGGGTCGTCCCCGACTCTTGCGCGGGCCGTGGTACCGACGAGTAATCTGCTCGGACGTGCCACGGCCCGTCGGCGTTCCCGCCGGTGCCTCCGGCGTGCCAGTGGTGTTCTCCGGTCGGCCAGAGGTGGACGGTTTCGATGAGCAGTGTCGTGGAGCAGACCGCAGACCGCCCAGCCGCGCCCGCCCGGGAGCGCCGCCGGCCCGCCGCGGTGTTGCAGGGCGTCGCGCTGGCGCTCGGACTGGTGCTGATGATCGGCGGCTTCGCCCTCATCGCGATCGACTACCGCCCGTACAACATCCCCACCGCCTCGATGCACCCGACGCTGCAGGCAGGGGACACCGTGCTCGCCCGCAAGGTCGACGGCGGGGCCGTCGGTCGGGGCGACGTGGTGGTCTTCCGGGACGAGGCCTGGGGCGGCGAGCTCATGGTCAAGCGCGTGGTCGCGGTCGGTGGGGACACCGTCGCCACCAGCGGGGACGACCGTCGGCTGACGGTCAACGGACAGCCGGTGGACGAGCCGTACCTCGCGACGCAGGGCCGCCAGGGCGAGTCGTTCAGCGTGACGGTGCCGCAGGGCCGGCTGTTCCTGCTCGGCGACAACCGGGTCGGCTCGCTCGACTCCCGCACCCACCTGGAGGTCGACGGCGGGACCGTCCCGGCCGCGGCCGTCGAGGCCAGGGTCGAGGCCACCCTGCAGCCCTACGGCCGGATGGGACTGCTCGACCGGACCACGGCCTTCGACGGCTTCGCGGGGCCGCGGGCGGCGCAGCCCGGCCCGCTGGGGCCCGCCGCCTACGCCACCGTCGGCGGCGCGGCGCTGATCCTGCTGACCTCCGCGGTGGGCGGGGTGGCGGGCCTGGCTCGGCGGCTGCGGGGGCGCAGCTCCTGAGCGGGTCCGTCGCGGCGCGGGCCGCTGTGCCGAACATCGCCCCGGACGGCGGCGCCGGGTGGCAGGATCGGTAGCGCCACCGATGCGAACGGAAGGAGCGTGGAGCGCTGCCATGACAGCACAGCGTCGCCGGGCGGCGCGGATCCTGCTGCTGGACGGGCTGGACCGCATCCTCCTCTTCTTGGGCGCCGACCCGGCAGTCCCCAAGGAGACGTGGTGGTTCACGCCCGGTGGCGGCTTGGAGGCCGGAGAGGACGTGCGGGAGGCCGCCGAGCGGGAGCTCGCGGAGGAGACCGGCTTGCGGGGTGTGGACCTGGGACCCTTGGTGGCGTACGGCACGGTGTCCTTCTCCTTTCGGGGAAAGCGCTACGAGCAGGAGCAGTGGTTCCACCTGGCCCGGACCACGGAGACGGGGCTGGACCACTCGGGCATGGGCGAGGACGAACACGCCCAGCTGCTCGCGGCGCGCTGGTGGACGGTCGAGGAACTGAGGGGGACCGCCGAGACGGTCTATCCGGCCGGCCTGGCGGACTTCCTGGAACGGCTGCTGGTCGAGGGCCCGCCGGTGGATCCGGTACGGCTCTGACCGTGGGTGCGGTGGTCCACAATGGGTGGACGTGACAAGTTGAGGGGACGCCTGGATGAGTGCCGAAGATCTCGAGAAGTACGAGACCGAGATGGAGCTCAAGCTCTACCGGGAGTACCGGGACGTCGTCGGCCTGTTCAAGTACGTGATCGAGACCGAGCGACGGTTCTACCTCACCAACGACTACGAGCTGCAGGTGCACTCGGTCCAGGGCGAGGTGTTCTTCGAGGTGTCGATGGCGGATGCGTGGGTCTGGGACATGTACCGGCCGGCCCGGTTCGTCCGCAAGGTCCGGGTGCTGACCTTCAAGGACGTGAACATCGAGGAACTCGCGAAGAGCGATCTGGAGCTGCCCTCGGACGAGTCCGGCTTCGGGAACTGACGTTGGACGACTCAGTCCCGCGTTGTCCAGCCGAATTTCCCGGGACCGGGGCTTCTCACCCCTGCGGGTGACAGAAGTCGTCCGTGGAACCGAGTTATCCACAGGGAAACGGAATTTCCGGGCCCTGATCGGCTCGGTGGTGCAGCCTCCTCGGCGGAGGTGGTCACCATGCAGCACACCGTCGTGCAGGACACCGTCGTGCAGGGCCAGGCCGTACCGGACGCGGCCGCACCCGGGAAGAAGTCGTGCGGACTCCCGGACCGCAGCACCAGGACCGGGCTCGGCCGCTACGGGGAGCGGGTCGCCGCCCGCCACCTCGCGGAGGCCGGGCTCCGCATCCTGGACCGCAACTGGCGCTGCGTCGAGGGCGAGCTGGACATCGTCGCCCTCGACGGCGACACCGTGGCGGTCTGCGAGGTGAAGACCCGCTCCGAGCGGGGGTTCCAGCAGCCCACCGAGGCCATCGACCAGGCCAAGGCCGCCCGGCTGCAACGACTGGCCGAGCGCTGGATGGCCGAACGCTGGCCCGGTCACTTCGCCAGGCTCGCCGGGGCAGACCCGGACGTGGCGCCGACGGATCCGCACTGGCCACCCGCCCCGCCGGGCGGGGTCCGGATCGACCTGGTCGCCGTGGTCAACCGGGCGCGGGGTGCGGCCCTGGTCGACCACCTGCGGGGGGTGGTCTGAGATGGCCTTCGCCCGTACCTGTTCCGTCGCGCTGGTCGGCGTCGACGGGGTGATCGTCGAGGTCCAGGCCGATCTGGAGCCCGGGGTGGCCGCGTTCACCCTGGTCGGCCTGCCCGACAAGGCGCTCACCGAGGCCCGTGACCGCGTCCGCGCCGCGGTGGTGAACAGCGGCGAGTCCTGGCCGCAGCGCAAGCTGACGGTCGGCCTCAGCCCCGCCTCGGTGCCCAAGAGCGGCAGCGGCTTCGACCTCGCGGTGGCCTGCGCCGTGCTGGCCGCCGCCGAGCGGCTCGACCCGTCGTCCATCGCCGAGCTGCTGATCATCGGCGAACTGGGGCTGGACGGCCGGGTGCGGCCGGTCCGCGGGGTGCTGCCCTCGGTGCTGGCCGCCGCCGACGCAGGCTACGAGCGGGTCGTGGTCGCCGAACAGACCGCGCCCGAGGCCTCGCTCGTCCCCGGGGTGACGGTGATCGGGGTCCGCAGCCTGCGCCAGTTGGTCGCGATCCTGACCGGGGCGGCGGCGCCGGAGGAGCCGCCCGATCCGATCGGCGGCCGGCCGGATCCGCTGATGGCCGGGCTGATGCTGCCCAGCGCGAGCGTCCGGGGACTGTCCGACGAGAAGGCGGCCCGCCTCGACATGGCCGACGTGGCCGGCCAGTACGAGGCGCGGCGAGCCCTGGAGATCGCCGCCGCCGGCGGACACCACCTCTATCTGAAGGGTCCGCCGGGCGCGGGCAAGACCATGCTGGCGGAGCGGCTGCCGTCGCTGCTCCCGCCGCTGACCCAGAAGGAGGCGCTGGAGGTCACCGCGGTGCACTCGGTGGCGGGCCTGCTCCCGGTCGGGCGCCCGCTGATCGACACGGCGCCCTACTGCGCGCCGCACCACTCCACCACGATGCCCGCGATCGTCGGCGGCGGCAGCGGCCTGCCGAGACCGGGCGCCGTCTCACTGGCCCACCGGGGCGTGCTCTTCCTGGACGAGGCGCCGGAATTCCCGGTCCGGGTGCTGGACGCGCTGCGCCAGCCGCTGGAGTCGGGGGAGGTGGTGATCGCCCGCTCGGCCGGGTCGCTCCGGCTCCCGGCCCGCTTCCTCCTGTGTCTGGCGGCGAACCCGTGTCCGTGCGGCCGGTACTCGCGGCGGGGCGAGGGGTGCGAGTGCACCCCGGCGATGGTCAGCCGCTACCAGGGGCGGCTCTCCGGGCCGCTGCTGGACCGGGTCGACCTCCAGGTGCAGGTCGCCCCGGTGACGCGGGTCGAACTCATGGAGCGGGACGCCGCGGCGGAGACCACCGAGACCGTCGCCGCTCGGGTGCTGGCCGCACGGGAGCGGGCGGCGGCCCGGCTGGCGAACACCCCGTGGCGGACCAACGCGGAAGTGCCGGGCCACGAGCTGCGCACCCGCTGGCAGCTCACGGCCGGCGCACTCAACGACGCCGCGCGCCAGCTGGAGCGGGGGCTGCTGACCGCCCGGGGCCTGGACCGGGTGCTCCGGGTCGCCTGGACGGTCGCCGACCTCGCCGGCCGCGACCGGCCGGACCAGCGGGACGTGCGCACCGCCCTGGTCCTGCGCACCGGGGTGGAGCAAGGGCTGCCGCTGACCGAGCGGGCCTTCGGCCGGCTCGGAGGCATTCCGGCCCAGCGCAGCGGCCCGCCGGGCGCAGGCCGGCCCGGGGCATGCGAAGAGCCGACGGAGAACACGGAGGGCGAGGCATGAACCAGTTGTCGGGGCACTCCCGAGCACCCGGCGCAGCCGGGCCGGAGGACCGGAGTGGCGCCGGGACCAGGTCCGACAGCGCCGGTCCCGCCGGCCCCGCCGTCACCACGGCAGTGCCCGATGCCGAGCGCGCCGCCCGCGCCCTGCTCAGTCGGCTCAGCGAACCGGGGGACGCGGTGGTCGGCCGCTGGCTCGGCCGACTCCCCGCGGTCGACGTGGTCGAGGCGATCCGGTCCGGGACGGTCCCCGACCACCCCGGGCTGGACGCCACCCGGCTGACCGGCTACCAGGCGAGACTCCCGGGGCTGGACCCGGAGATGGACCTGAAACGGGTACGGCACGCCGGCGGACGGTTCATCATTCCGGGGGACACGGAATGGCCCAGCCAACTCGACGACCTGGGCGACGGGCGCCCCGTCGGGCTGTGGACGGTCGGCACCGGCTCGCTGCGGCTGCTCGCGCTCCGCTCGGTCGCGATGGTGGGCTCGCGCGCCTGCACGGCCTACGGCGCCCACGTCGCCGGGGAGCTGGCGGCCCAACTGGCCGAGCGCGGTTGGGTGGTGGTGTCCGGCGCGGCCTACGGGATCGACGCCGCCGCCCACCGCGGGGCACTGGCCGTCGGCGGGATGACGGCCGCGGTGCTCGCCTGCGGAGTCGATGTGGCCTACCCGAAGGGGAACGCCGCGCTGATCCGGCGGATCGGCGTCCAGGGCCTGCTGGTCAGTGAACTCCCGCCCGGCGAGCACCCGAACCGCTTCCGGTGTGTTAACTGCACTAATCGTTTCGATCCTGGAGCGAGAAGGCTTTCCACCTGCAAGGAACGTTGTGCAGCAAGACCTCCACCGTCAGCTGATCGAGGGCCGGGCTGATGTGCCTCGGATCGGCTCTGTAATCAAGATCGAGTCCATACCCGGGTACGCCGTCCTCGACGCTGACGGCACCGTTGTCGCCCCCGTCGCCCCGTACCTCCTCGGCCTGGTCCTCGACGACAACCGGCCCCTGACCGCCAAGAGCTACGCCTACGACCTGCTTCGCTGGTTCCGGGTGCTCTGGTACCTCGACGTCCCGTGGGACCGGGCGACCGAGGCCGAAGCCACTGCCATGGTCGGATGGCTCCGCGTCGCGTCGAACCCGCAGCGCCGCCGCACCAACCCGGACTCGCCGCCGCCCGGATCGGTGAACCCCCGCACCGGCAAACCTCGCCTCAAGGCCGGCTACGCGCCCAGCACGATCAACCACTGCCTGACCGTCGTCAGCAGCTTCTACGCCTACCACCAGCACTACAACCGCGGCCCCCTGGTCAACCCCGTCCCCGAGTCGGCGGCCATGCGCCGGGCCCTGGCCCGCAGGTCCCCGGACAGCCCGATCGCGCCGTTCCGCCGGGCACGACTGCGCCAGCGCGTCCCCAAGACCGCCCCGCGATCGATCCCCGACTCGCTCTGGGACGAGTTCTTCGGGGCGATGACCTGCGACCGGGACCGCGCCGCCATCCTGCTCTACGTCTCCAGCGGCGCCCGCGCGAGCGAACTCCTCGGAGTCCGGCCCTGCGACATCGACTGGGCCAAGCAATTGTTCTGGGTGGTCACCAAGGGCACCGACGACCGCGAACAGGTCCCCGCCAGCCCCCAGGCCCTCATCGTCCTGGCCGCCTACCTCGACGCGATCGGCCTGCCGCCGGCCAACGAACCGATCCTGCGGACCCGCCGAGGACCGGACCGGCCCCTGACCTACTGGGCGATGCGCCGGGTGATCCAGCGCGCCAACGAGAAGCTCGGCACGAACTGGACCCTGCACGACCTGCGGCACACCGCCGCCGAACGCATGGCCAACGACCCCGACCTCACCCTCGCCCAGGTCCGCGTGATCCTGCGGCACTCCGACCTGGCCACCACCGGCCGCTACCTGAACGAGCGCATCGAGGACCTCTTCGACGCCCTCCAGGCCCACTACAACCGGCCCCGCGTCCAGCGGACCTTCGCCCCCGGCTACGACCCCGAGGACATGAAGGCGGTGTTCGGTGGTTAACCGCGGAGTCCTCGCCGACACCTACACCACCCGCAACCGGCGCCAGAACTACGACGAGGCCCCGCGCACCAAGGGGCTGTCGCGCTTCACCAGCGCCATGGTCAAGGCCGCGCCCGCGCCCCGGCCCGACAAGCCGCCGGCCCCGGTCGGCGACTGGTCGACGGCCACCATCAGCGAGATCGCCGACCTGGTCCGCGACATCCTGCCGGCCCGCACCAGGTCCGGAACGGAAAAGCTCCGCGCTGGCGTCCGGGTGCTGCTCGGCCACCTGGAGACCTTCCCGGGCGAGACCTGGCAGGAGCGCTGGGAGGCCAGCGGCTTCAACGCCGAGAAGGCGCCGGCCGCCAATACCGTGGGCCGCCCCGGGAGCTACGACGGCAGCAACGCGACCGCCGCGCTCAGGACGATGTTCGCCGCCCGGATCATCCAGCCCTCCCTCTCCGGGTTCCGGGCGAACAAGTTCGCCGAATACCCCGAGACCTTCCGCAAGATCCAGAACGATCGCCGCGTCGACGAGTACTACGCGGCCGTCGATGCCCAGTTCCAGATCAGCGAGGTCCACCGCAACCGGGCCAAGTTCGACGTCGCCTGCGCGCTCACCACCCAGGGCATCGACCTGGCGGACCTGACCCCCTCGGCTCTGCTGCACTACTCGCTGGAGTGCAAGCGCCTGGGCGTCACCCCTGGCGCCAACAACGACACCACCCGCTTCGCGGCCCTGGCCGCCTGGGAGACCCTCCACAAGATCGGCCACTTCCCGCCCGGGACCGCACCGACGCTGCGGACGTTCATCTACGACGGTCAGCGCACCGTCGAGGAACTCGTCGACCGCTACCGCTTCAAGAACGCCGCCGTCCGCCAGCTGCTGATCGATTACCTCACCCGCCGCCGCGCCGACACCGACTACAACACCCTCGAAGGACTCGCCCGCAACGTCGCCGGCCTGTTCTGGGATGTCGTCGAGGAGCTCAACCCCGGCCAGAAGGACCTCGCCCTCAGCCCGGAGCTTTACGACCAGTGGCGGGCCGAGATCCAGTACTGCCGCAAGGACGGCCGCACCGACCGCACTCGCCTGCGCAAGGACCCCGCCTCCGTCCTGCTGGCTGTCCGCGGCCTCTACATGGACCTGCACAGCTGGGCCGTCGCCGAGCCGGAGCGCTGGGCCCACTGGGTCGTCCCCTGCCCGATCATGCCCCGCGACCTCAAGGGCTTCGGCAAGCGCCGACGCGAGATCAACCAGCGGATGGCCGACCGCACCCGCGTCCGCCAGCCCCTGCTGCCTGTCCTGGTCCGCCACGTTGAGGACCGCCACGAACACCTGGCGGCCCTCCTCGAAGCCGCCCGCCCCGTCCCGCTCGGCCAGTCCTTCACTCACAACGGGCGGCGCTACAGTCGCACCAACTCCCGCGAGGACCGGCGCAAGGCCAAGCTCCTCACCGAACCGGCCGTCCGCGTCGTCGACCACGGCAGCGGCGAGACGGTCAACGTCACCCTCACCGAGGACAGCGCCTTCTGGGAGTGGGCCGCCGTCGAGGTCCTGCGGCACAGCGGCATCCGCGTCGAGGAACTCGTCGAGCTCACCCACCTGAGCATCCGCCAATACGAACGCCCCAACGGCGAGGTCATCGCCCTCCTGGTCGTCGCCCCGTCCAAGAGCGAACGCGAGCGGGTCATCCCGATGTCGGCCGAGCTGTTCCATGCCGTCGCCCAGATCATCCGCCGCCTCACCCGCGACGGCCGGCCCATCCAACTCCTCACCCGCTACGACGGACACGAGAAGACCTGGTCAGAGCCCATGCCGTTCCTCTTCCAGCGCCGCATCGGCACCGTCCTGAACGTCATCGCGCCGGCCACCGTCCTGAACATGATCGGCCGCAGTTGCGAGGAGATCGCCGAGACCAACCCGGCCTTCCACGGCACCAAGTTCACCCCGCACGACTTCCGAAGGCTGTTCGCCACCGACATCGTCAACGGCGGCCTGCCGATCCACATCGGAGCCGCCCTGCTCGGCCACCTCAACCTCCAGACCACCCAGGGCTACGTCGCCGTCTTCGCCGAGGACGTCGTCAAGGCATTCCAGGAGTTCCTCAACCACCGCCGCACCCTCCGGCCCGAGGAGGAATACACCGATGTCACCCCGCAGGAGTGGGCGGAGTTCGAGGAGCACTTCGACCGGCGCAAGATCGAGCTCGGCAACTGCGCCCGCCCCTACGGCTCACCCTGCCAGCACGAACACGCCTGCATCCGATGCCCGATGCTCCAGGTCAACCCCAAAATGCTCCCCAGACTCGCCGAGATCGAGAAGGACCTCATCCTCCGCCGCAAACGAGCCGAGGAAGAGCAGTGGCTCGGCGAGATCGAGGGCATCGACCTGACCCTGACCTTCGTCCGCACCAAACAGGCCGACGCGGCCCGGCTCACCCGCAGGACCCCTGTCACCCTCGGCATCCCGACAGTCCGTCCACAATTCGAGTGACACCGCCCCTGGGCCGCACCACCCGTTAGGGCCAGGGCCCAAACACCGCCTGACCACCAAGCCGAGGTGGGCGTCTCCGCCGCATACTCGCTGGAGACGCCCACCCCGCGCTGGCTCATTCCTCCTCGGCTGGATGATCCGGGGCCGGGGCCGACTGGCCAGCCTTCAGCCGCATCCGCTCGCGCTTCGTCTCCTCGGAGATCTCAAGACGACGGGTCTCCGCCTCGATCTCGGCCTTCCGGACATCAGCCCGAGCCTCGATCTTCGCCTTCAACGCCACACTCGCGGCCGTTGCAACCGCACCCGCCCCCGTCACCAGCCCAACGACGGTCTCTGGTTCGAGCGCGCGTGGATTTAGGCGAAGAGGTGCAGGATCGAATTCCTTGCGCTCCTTGGAAGCGTCCACTTTTTCGTTGATCACACGAAGCCGCTCAGCGAACCGCTCAGCGAACTGAGTGAGCGCGGCGAGCTGGCTGGAGGTGAGAGGGACATGTTTGCTTGCATCGCCCTGCTGGCTGTCCTCGCCGCCAGCATCAGGCTCAGTTGACATGTCGTCAGAATACGAGCGCGGAGCCGATGTGAGTAGAGGCCACCATGGGCCCCCAGATTGACTTAGTGCAGAGAAGCTTCGTACTGCGCAACCGGGTCATCGCGGCGCTCACCCGGGGCACCGTGGTGGTCGAGGCGGCCGTCCGCAGCGGAGCCCTGAGCACGGCCAGACGGGCGCGGGACCTCAACCGGCACACCATGGGGGTCGCCGGCCCGGTCACCTCGGAGCTCTCGGCCGGGGTGCACGCCCTGATCCGCAGTGGCGCCGCCACTCTGGTCACCGACGCGGCCGAGATCACCGAGTTGATCGGGGCGATCGGGGACGACCTGGCCCCGCAGCGCAGCGGGCCGGTGCTGCCGCGGGACCTGCTGGAGCCCCCGGTGGCCCGGGTGCTGGAGGCCGTACCGGCGACGGCGGAGGGCGCACCGGTCGAGCGACTGGCCCGCCGGTCCGGGCTCCCGCCGGACGAAGTGCTCCAGCGCCTCTACGAGTTGGGCTCGCTCGGCTACGTGGAGCGACACGGCGCGCACTGGCGCATCGTGCGGAGGAGGTGAGCGTCGGGACGGAGAACAGGTGTGCGCCGCGGGAGGGAGCGTCCGAACCGCCCGGCTGACCTGCTGATCCGGCTCTTCCGCTCGCGTGCCCGGATCCGATGAGTGAACGCCACCGGATCGGGGGACGACCGAGTGGCGGTAGCGCTTTGCAGCGAGTCGGTCACGCTACGCTCCACATGCCTTCCCTATCAGCACATGACTCGGCAGAACGGCGCAGACCAACGCATGCCCACACACATTCCCGGACACAGAGTGACCGGTGGCGCTCGGTCCTCGGGGGGGCCGCGGACCGAGCGGCGCCCGGCGACCGAGTTCCCGTCCAAGTCGGCGGGGACGAGGGGAGGCCTGTCGCGGCAGGGCGGCCGACCGACGGTGGTGCCAGGCCAGCCCGCGGACACGGCCCGCGCCGCCGAGGCGCTCCCCGCCGCCGACGCGCCGGCGGATGCTCCGACGGGCGCGCCCGCCGCCACAACCGGTCCCGCACTCGCCGACGCGCCCGGTGCCGCACCCGCGGACACCGGACCGGTCGACCGGGACGCCGCGGCCCGCGGGCGCACCGCGCTCGAAGAGCTCTGGCGCTCCTACAAGGAGACCGGTGACCAGCGGCTGCGCGAGCAGCTGATCCTGCACTACTCACCGCTCGTCAAGTACGTGGCCGGGCGGGTCGGGGTCGGTCTGCCGTCCAACGTCGAGCAGGCGGACTTCGTCTCCTCCGGGGTCTTCGGGCTGATCGACGCGATCGAGAAGTTCGACATCGGCCGCGCGATCAAGTTCGAGACCTACGCGATCAGCCGCATCCGTGGCGCGATCATCGACGAGCTGCGCGCCCTGGACTGGATCCCGCGCTCGGTGCGGCAGAAGGCGAAGGCGGTCGAGCGGACGTACGCGACGCTGGAGGCGCGGCTGCGCCGGACGCCGCACGATCCCGAGGTCGCGGCCGAGATGGGCATCGCGACCGAGGACCTGCACGCCATCTTCAGCCAGCTGTCGCTCGCCAACGTGGTGGCCCTGGACGAGCTGCTCCACCCGGTGGGGGAGGGCGGCGACCGGCTGAGCCTGATGGACACCCTGGAGGACCACGGCGCGGACAACCCAGTCGAGGTGGCCGAGGACCGCGAGCTGCGCAGACTGCTGGCCCAGGCGGTCAACACCCTCCCCGAGCGGGAGAAGACCGTGGTGACGCTCTACTACTACGAGGGGCTCACCCTCGCCGAGATCGGTCAGGTGCTGGGGGTGACGGAGAGTCGGGTGAGTCAGATCCACACCAAGTCCGTCCTCCAGCTGCGCGCCAAGCTCTCGGACGTCCGATAGCGCACCGATCCGTCGGCGCGTGAACGGCCCGGCGCGGCGGTGCCTCCCTCGCATGCGCGGCGCCCGTACCGGCCGTGGGTAGGGCTCCGTACAGTGGGAGCGTGCCGAAGATCCGAGCGGCCACGGTGGCCGAGCATCGCCAGCTGCAGCGGGCAGCCCTCCTCGACGCTGCCCGCGCCCTGCTCACCGAGGGCGGCAAGGAGGCCCTGACCTTCCCCGCGCTCGCGGCGCGCACCGGGCTGGCGCGCTCCTCGGTCTACGAGTACTTCCGCTCCCGCGCCGCCGTGGTCGAGGCGCTCTGCGAGGTGGACTTCCCGCTCTGGGCGGCCGAGATCGAGGCCGGGATGGCGAGCTGCGACACCGCCGCCGAGCGGATCGAGGCGTACGTCCGGGGCCAGCTGGCGCTGGCCGCCGACCCGCGTCACCGCGCGGTCGTGGCGATCTCGGCGCTGGAGCTCGACGAAGCCGCGCGGGAGCGGATCCGGGCGGCGCACGGCCGGCTGGCCGGTCTGGTCGTCCAGGCGCTGGAGGACTTCGGGCACGAGCAGCCCCGGCTCGCGGCGGCGCTGCTGCAGGGGGCCGTGGAGGCGGCGGTCCGCCGAGCCGAGCAGGCGGCGGCGGCGAATCGCGCCGGCTGTCTGCCCGAGACCCAGCGGGAGATCGCGGACGCCGCCGTCGCCTTCGCGCTGCACGGTCTCAGCCGGGCGTGACCGTGTGCTCGTCCCTCGCCGGCCCTGAGCCCAGCGGCAGCAGTCGCGCCGTGCCCGCGCCGAACAGGGCCAACGGGTCAAGGTAGGTGCCGCCGCGGAGCAAGCCCCAGTGCAGGCAGTCGCGCGCGGCGCAGTGCCTCCCGTCCGGGGCGAGCCGCCCGATCGGCTGCCCGGCGGCCACCGGGGTGCCGACCGGGAGGACGCCGGTGACGGGCAGGTAGGTGGTCCGGAGCGGGGGAGACCCCGAGCCCGGATGGGAGACGGTCACCACCGGACGCCCCGCCACCTGCCCGGAGAACACCACCACCCCGGCGGCTGCCGCTCGTACCTCGACCCCGGGCGCGGCGGCGAGGTCCACCCCGCGGTGCCCGGCGGCCCAGGGCTTCGCCGGCGGCTCGAACCGCCCCAGGAGCCCACCGGGCCCGCCCACCGGCCAGGCCCGCGCACCACCCGAGCCACCGCGCTCGTCGGAGCCACCACGGTCACGGGAACCACCAGGCACGCCGGAAGCCCCTGGCACCCCGATCACCCCCACCGCCCCGATCACCCCCATCGCCACCCCCGCGGCGACCGGCCCCCGAAACCCGACAAACCACGCACGAACACCCATGCGCGAAGGCTCGCCGCCACACCGCCCCCGCACCACCCGCATCGGGACTCCTGTGGACAAACCGCCCCCGCGCCCGATCGCCGTCCCCCGGAGGGGTGTACGGATACCGCCATCCGGTGTACAAGCGGCATCCCGGCGCCCGACCGCGGGCAGGCAGCCGACCGGCGCCCGCACGCGCCCCACCGACGCAGCCCCGCCGCACGCCGCCGCCGATACCCGGCGCACCCCCGCCGGACCCCCGCCGCCGACACCCGGCGCACGCCCCTCGCACCCCCGCCGATCCCCGCCGTTCCCAGGCTCTCCCCAGCTCCCCGGCGGGCCTCCGGCCACCGGTGAAGTCGCCCGCCGCTCGGCGCTTCCCGTACACTTCACACGCGACCCGGTCCGCCGGGTCGACTTCGCACGCCCCGCCACCGGTGGTCGGACGCGGTTCGTCCGCAGCCCCGCCAGGTGCGAGTGCCGCTCGGTCCGCCGAGCCCGACCGGCCCCAGGGCCGAGCGGGCGCAAGCGGCTCGGCACGTTCGGGGCGTCAGGCGTGGCTGTCACCTGGCCGCCACGGACAAACCGAGACTGACCCGGCTGTGAGCGTCGCTCCGACGAGCTGCCGCCGCCGGGCCGTAACACCTGAGGAGCACGGCAATGGCCGTCGTCACGATGCGGGAGCTGCTGGAGAGCGGCGTCCACTTCGGTCACCAGACCCGCCGCTGGAACCCGAAGATGAAGCGCTTCATCATCACCGAGCGCAACGGCATCTACATCATCGACCTCCTGCAGTCGCTGAACTACATCGACCGCGCCTTCGAGTTCATCAAGGAGACCGTTGCCCACGGCGGCAGCGTCCTCTTCGTCGGCACGAAGAAGCAGGCCCAGGAGGCCATCGCCGAGCAGGCCACCCGCGTGGGCATGCCCTACGTGAACCAGCGCTGGCTCGGCGGCATGCTGACCAACTTCTCGACCGTCTACAAGCGCCTGCAGCGCCTGAAGGAGCTCGGCGAGCTGGACTTCTCGGACGTGGCCGGTTCCGGCCTGACCAAGAAGGAGCTCCTGGTCCTCCAGCGCGAGCACGACAAGCTGGAGAAGACCCTCGGCGGTATCCGCGACATGCAGCGCGTTCCCAGCGCCGTCTGGATCGTGGACACCAAGAAGGAGCACATCGCGGTCGGCGAGGCCCGGAAGCTCAACATCCCGGTCGTCGCCATCCTCGACACCAACTGCGACCCGGACGAGGTCGACTACAAGATCCCGGGCAACGACGACGCGATCCGCTCCGTCACCCTGCTGACCCGCGTGATCGCCGACGCCGTCGCCGAGGGCCTGAAGGCCCGCGCCGGTGTCGCCAAGGGCGACGCCAAGGCCGAGCCGGGTGCCGACCAGCCGCTGGCCGACTGGGAGAAGGACCTCATCGAGGGCGAGAAGAAGGCCGAGGAGGCCCCCGCCGCCGCCGAGGCTCCGGCCGAGCAGGCCTGACGTACCAAGGGTGAGGGGCACCCGCCGGTACGACACCGGTAGGTGCCCCTCTCTCCCGCGCCGGGACCGAACCATCGGTCCCGGCGCATCCCCACGCAGACACGCGAGACGCGAGAAGAGATTCACACCATGGCGAACTTCACCGCCGCGGACGTCAAGAAGCTCCGTGAGCTCACCGGCGCCGGCATGATGGACTGCAAGAAGGCCCTGGACGAGGCCGAGGGCAACGTCGAGAAGGCCGTCGAGCTCCTGCGCATCAAGGGCCAGAAGGGTGTTGCCAAGCGCGAGGGCCGTGACGCCTCCAACGGCGCCGTCGCCGCGCTGATCGCCGAGGACAAGAAGTCCGGCGTCCTGGTCGAGCTGAACTGCGAGACCGACTTCGTCGCCAAGGGTGACAAGTTCGTCGAGGTCGCCGACGCGATCGCCGCCCACGTCGCCAAGACCGCCCCGGCCGACCTGGACGCCGCCCTGGCCTCCGAGATCGAGGCCGGCAAGACCGTCCAGCAGTTCGTGGACGAGGCCAACGCGAGCCTCGGCGAGAAGATCGTCTTCCGTCGCTTCGCCCAGTTCGACGGTGACGGCTTCGTCGCGGTCTACCTGCACAAGACCAGCCCCGACCTGCCGCCGGCCGTCGGCGTCCTGGTCGAGCTGGACAAGGAGAACGCCGAGGTCGCCAAGGACGTCGCGCAGCACATCGCCGCCTTCGCCCCGAAGTACCTGTCCCGCGAGGACATCCCGGCCGAGGACATCGAGAACGAGCGCCGCGTCGCCGAGGCCACCGCTCGCGAGGAGGGCAAGCCGGAGGCCGCCCTGCCGAAGATCGTCGAGGGTCGCGTCACCGGCTTCGTGAAGGAGTTCTCCGTCCTGGAGCAGGCCTTCGCGAAGGACAACAAGAAGACCGTCGCCAAGGTCCTCGAGGAGAACGGCGTCGCCCTCAAGCGCTTCGCCCGCTTCCGCGTCGGCGCCTGAGCCACGTTCCACCTGGTCCCCGGCACCTTTACGCTGGGAACCGCCCCCGCCCGCTGACCGGGGCGGGCGGAACGCCGAACGGGCTCACCCAGCGCCAACCGTCCACGGGCGGGCTCGCGTCGGCACCATGAACGACGAGGAGGCCATTGCCGTGCAGGACACCGAACCGGTTCCCGCGGCAGTGGCCTCCTCGCGTGTACACGCAGGCGGGGCACCCGCACACCCGCGCCTGTGACCAGTAGGTGCAAAAAGGAGAAGTCCATGCAGGAGACGCAGGAGACCGCGCAGGACCCCAAGGACGGCTCGCGCCGCCGGGTGCTGCTCAAGCTGTCCGGTGAAGCCTTCGCCGGTGGCGGCGGGCTCGGCGTCGACCCGGACGTCGTGCACGCGATCGCCCGGGAGATCGCCACCGTCGTCCGTGCCGGTACCGAGGTCGCGGTGGTCATCGGAGGCGGCAACTTCTTCCGGGGCGCCGAGCTGCAGGTCCGCGGCATGGACCGGGCCCGCTCCGACTACATGGGCATGCTCGGCACCGTCATGAACTGCCTGGCGCTGCAGGACTTCCTGGTCAAGGAGGGCATCGAGACCCGGGTCCAGACCGCCATCACCATGGGCCAGGTCGCCGAGCCGTACCTGCCGCTGCGGGCCGTCCGGCACCTGGAGAAGGGCCGCGTGGTGATCTTCGGCGCCGGTATGGGCATGCCGTACTTCTCCACCGACACCACGGCCGTCCAGCGCGCGCTGGAGATCCACGCCGACGTCCTGCTGATGGGCAAGAACGGCGTGGACGGCGTCTACGACTCCGACCCGCGGACCAACCCGGACGCGGTCAAGTTCGACGCGCTGGAGTACTCCGAGGTCATCGCGCGCGACCTCAAGGTCGCCGACCTCACCGCGATCACGCTGTGCAAGGACAACAACCTTCCGATGCTGGTCTTCGAACTGCTGGCGGAGGGCAATATCGCGCGCGCGGTGAAGAGTGAGAAGATCGGCACACTCATCAGCCAGGATTCTGTCCGGGCCTGAGCAGCAACCAGCCGTACGGAACGGCGCGGGCGCCGCGACCGGCCTCCGCGCCGACACCGGTCGGAACAACAGCAGATGAACCGGACAGGGAGATCACAGTGATCGAAGAGACCCTCCTCGAGGCCGAGGAGAAGATGGAGAAGGCCGTCAGCGTCGCCAAGGACGACCTCGCGGCCATCCGTACCGGCCGTGCGCACCCGGCGATGTTCGCCAAGATCGTCGCGGAGTACTACGGCGCCGTGACCCCGATCAACCAGCTGGCCTCGTTCTCGGTGCCGGAGCCGCGGATGGCGGTCGTCTCGCCGTTCGACAAGACCGCGCTGAAGGCCATCGAGCAGGCGATCCGCGACTCCGACCTGGGCGTCAACCCGTCGAACGACGGCTCGATCATCCGCGTGGTGCTGCCGGAGCTGACCGAGGAGCGCCGCCGGGAGTTCATCAAGATCGCCCGCACCAAGGGCGAGGACGCCAAGATCTCCATCCGCGCGGTGCGTCGCAAGGCCAAGGACGCCATCGACAAGCTGGTCAAGGACGGCGAGGTCGGCGAGGACGACGGCCGCCGCGCCGAGAAGGAGCTCGACGACACCACGAACAAGTACGTGGCCCAGGTCGACGAGCTGCTGAAGCACAAGGAAGCCGAGCTGCTCGAGGTCTGATGAACGACGCCCCTGACGCCCCTGGCTACTGGGGCCCGTCCGACCAGCAGTTCCAGCCCTACCGCCCGGCGCCGCAGCCGCAGCCGCAGGCACCCCGTACCCCGGCCCACCAGGCGCCGGGGTACGGCGAGCCGCCGGCGCCGGTCCAGGGAAACCCCGGCCACCCGGGCGGCCAGGCCGTGCCCCCGGGCGCGCCGGGTGGTGCCCCGGTGGTGCGGGGCTTCCGTTCGGATCACCCGCAGCAGCCTCCGGTGTACTGGGGCGGCGACGCGGAGGAGACTCAGGTCATGCCTCCCGTACCGGCCGACCCCGGCCCGCCTCCCGGTGTGCCCGATCCCGGCCGGTCGGCCGGCCACGGCCCGTCCGCGGCCCCCGGTCGGCCCTCCGCGGGCGGTCCGGCCGACCCCGCCGCGGGCCCGGCCCGGGAGGCCGGCCGGCTGAGCGGACCGCTGTTCCGGGACGAGCAGCCCGCGCCCGCGCCGCCCGGCGTGACGGAGACGGTCGTGCTGCGCGCGATCTCCGGGGAAGCCGCCCCCGCCCCCGGCATGCCGCCGTACCCGGGGGCACCGGTGCATCCCGCGCCGCCGCCCAGCCACCCGGCGGCCGGGCAGCCCCACTTCGTGCCGTCGTCCCATCCAGGGCAGGAGACACCCGTGGCCGCCCAGCCCGACCCGCAGCCGCAGCCGCGCAAGCAGCGCGGTGGCCGTAACCTCCAGGCCGCCATAGGCGTGGGGGTCGGCCTCGGCACGCTGATCGTCGCCTCGCTGTTCGTGGTGAAGGCGCTGTTCCTGGTCGTCGTGATGGCCGCGGTCGCGGTCGGCGTCTGGGAGCTGACCAGCCGGCTCGCCGAGCGCAAGCAGATCAAGGCGCCGCTGGTCCCGCTGGTCGCGGGCGGCATCGCCATGGTCGCCACCGGCTACTGGTCCGGGATCCAGTGGGCTGCGGCCTCGCTCGCGCTGACCGGGCTGGCGGTGATGGTCTGGCGGATGGCCGAGCCGCCGGAGAACTACCTGCGGGACATAACCGCAGGCGTGTTCACCGCCTTCTACGTGCCGTTCCTGGCCACCTTCGTGGCGATGATGCTGGCGGCCGACGACGGCCCCCAGCGGATCGTGCTCTTCCTGATCGTCACGATCTGCAGCGACACCGGCGCCTACGCCGTGGGCTACAAGTTCGGCAGGAACAAGCTGGCCCCGACGATCAGCCCCGGCAAGACCCGCGAGGGCCTGGCCGGCGGCATCGCCCTGTCGATGCTGGCGGGCGCGCTGCTGATGGAGCTGATCATCGACGGCGGCAGCTGGTGGCAGGGCCTGATCCTCGGCGGCTGCGCGGCGGTCACCGCGACCCTGGGCGACCTGGGCGAGTCGATGATCAAGCGCGACCTCGGGATCAAGGACATGGGCACGCTGCTGCCCGGCCACGGCGGCATCATGGACCGGCTGGACTCGCTCCTGCCGACGGCCCCGGTGGTCTGGCTGCTGCTGGCGGCTTTCGTCGGCAGCTGATCCACGTACGCGGAAGGGCCCCGGACGCCAGGCGACCGGGGCCCTTCCGCGTACGCGACGACGGGTGGGCCGGGTGGAGTCCCGGCGTCTGCGACACTGGAACAACCATGCCTAAGCCCGGAGAACTCACCTTTGTCGCGCCGCGCGGCGCCAAGCCCCCGCGACACCTCGCCGACCTGAGCCCCGCCGAGCGCAAGGAGGCCGTCGCCGAGCTGGGCGAGCAGCCGTTCCGCGCCAAGCAGCTCTCCAACCACTACTTCGGCCGGATGTCGAACGACCCGGCGAGCTGGACGGATATCCCCGCCGCCAGCCGGGAGAAGCTCACCGGGAGCCTGCTGCCGGAGCTGATGTCGGTGGTCCGGCACGTCTCCTGCGACGACGACGCCACCCGCAAGACGCTGTGGAAGCTCTTCGACGGCACGCTCGTGGAGTCCGTGCTGATGCGCTACCCGGACCGGGTCACCATGTGCATCAGCTCGCAGGCCGGCTGCGGCATGAACTGCCCGTTCTGCGCCACCGGCCAGGCCGGGCTGACCCGCAACCTGTCCACCGCCGAGATCGTCGAGCAGATCGCCGCCGGGATGCGCTCGCTCAAGAGCGGTGAGATCCCGGGCGGCGAGGCGCGGCTGTCCAACGTGGTCTTCATGGGCATGGGCGAGCCGCTGGCCAACTACAACCGGGTGCTGGCCGCGATCCGCCGGCTGACCGACCCGGCGCCGGACGGCTTCGGCCTGTCGCAGCGCGGCATCACCGTCTCCACCGTCGGGCTCGTCCCGGCGATGCACCGCTTCGCCGACGAGGGCCTCAGCTGCCGCCTGGCGCTGTCCCTGCACGCCCCGGACGACGAACTGCGCGACGAGCTGGTGCCGGTGAACACCCGGTGGAAGGTCGCCGAGGTGCTGGACGCGGCGTGGAACTACGCGGAGAAGTCCGGCCGTCGGATCTCCATCGAGTACGCGCTGATCAAGGACATCAACGACCAGGCCTGGCGGGCCGACCTGCTCGGCCGGCTGATCAAGAACCACCGGGTGCACGTCAACCTGATCCCGCTGAACCCGACCCCGGGTTCCAAGTGGACCGCCTCCCGGCCCGAGGACGAGCGCGAGTTCGTCCGTCGGCTGCAGTCGCACGGCGTGCCGACGACCGTCCGCGACACCCGCGGCCAGGAGATCGACGGCGCCTGCGGCCAGCTCGCCGCGGCGGGCTAGACCCGGCAGTCACCGCAGTCCGGCGGCCGCCAGTGCGGCGGTCGCCCCGCCGGTCAGCAGCAGCGTGGTGCCGACCGCCAGGGTGCGCAGCGCGACCGCGCCGAACAGCAGCCGGGGCGAGGTGCCGAGGCGCAGCAGCGCCTCGGTGACGTCCCGGCGGTCGGTGCGGACCTCGGCCAGCCGGGCGACCACCGCGGCCGCCGCGCAGCCCAGCACCAGGCAGGCCTCGACGGCGGGCAGCGCGTCGGCGCTGTCGGGGGTGCCGATCCAGTAGCGGATGGTGGTGAGCACCAGCGCGACGGCGAGGGTGAGGACGGCCAGTGGTGCGCCGAGGCGCGGGGCCTGGGCGGTGAGCCCGCGTCCGGCGAGCAGTCGCAGCGGGGTGGGCCGCCCGAGGGCGAGCAGTCGTCCGGCCCAGGCCAGCAGCGGGCCGGTGAGCAGGGCGAGGCCGAGCGCGCTCGCGGCCCAGCCGCCGAGGGCGGCGGTGCTGGTGGTGCCGAGCCCGGCGGGCAGGTGGATCGGGCGGCCGTCGGCGGCGGCGCCGGGCCGCAGCGCGATGAGTTCGAGCGCGGCGCCGATCACGCCCAGTCCGATCGGCAGGGCGATCCGCCAGGGGCCGAAGCCGGTGCGGCGGCGGGTGCGGGTGCCGGGCAGGTTCTCGGTGGCGGGCACCGCGCAGGCGGCGGCGATGCCGGCGGTGAGCGGGACCAGGGCGAGCAGGGTGACGGGCGCGGCGGCCGGCAGCGGCACGCCCATGCCGAGGTCGGGGGCGAGCGAGGGCCCGGCGATGTCGTTGCGCAGCACCAGGAAGGCCAGCAGGGTGAGCACGCTGCCGAGGGTGCAGGAGAGGGCGACCTCGCCGGCGATCAGGGCCCGGATCCGGCGCGAGCCGGCTCCGGCGGCGGTGAGGCCGGCGATCCGCTCGGGCCGCCGGGCGGGCACCGAGCGGGCGGCGACGGCCGCGAACCAGGCGACGGCGGCGAGCGGGGGCAGGCACCAGAGGAGCCGGACCAGCGGGTCAGTGCCGCCCAGCGGGTCGCTCATCGCCCGGCCGAGGGAGCGCAGCAGGAAGGCAGCGACCACGGCGGCGGCCAGCGCGGTGAGCAGCCAGCGGCCGAGGTCGGGCACCCGGTAGCCCCGGGCCAGACGGAGATAGAACACGTCGACTCTTTCAGCGGCTTGGGCGCGCCCTGGGCGTGGTCAGCGGCGGGTGGCCGTGACGGCAGACGCTCCGGTGGCCCCGGTCGCGGCGGTGCCGCGCGGGACGGGGGCGGCGGGGGCGGTGAGCCGTCCGTCGACGAGGGCGACGGCGCGGTCCGCGAACCGGACGAGCTCGGGGTCGTGGGTGGCGAGGACGAGGGTGAGCTGGTGCGAGCGGCCCGCGCTGGTCAGTATCCGCATGACCTGGTCGGCGGCCTCGCGGTGCAGCGGGGCGGTGGGGTCGTCGGCGAAGACGACGGGCGGCAGCGGGGCCAGGGCGCGGGCGACGGCGACCCGCTGGCGCTGGCTCTGGACCAGCCGGTCCGGGCGGTGCTTGGCGAAGTCGCCGACGTCGAGGCGCTCCAGCCACTCGTCGGCGGCGGTGTAGGCGGCCTTGTTGCCGGCCCCGGCGAGCAGCAGCGGCAGGGCGACGTTCTCCCGGGCGGTCAGTTCGGGGACGAGGTGGGGCTCGGAGCCGACGAAGCCGAACCGGTCGCGGCGCAGCCGTTCGCGGCCGGTCCGGGTGAGGGTGTGCACGGGGGCGCTGTTGAACCAGACCTCGCCCTCGTCGACCGGGAGCTGGGCGGAGAGGCAGGCCAGCAGGGTGCTCTTGCCGGAGCCGCGGGGGCCGGTGACGGCGAGCACCTCGCCCTCGCGCACGCCGAGCGAGATGCCGCGCAGGGCGGGGGTGCCGTGATGGGACTTGACGATCCCTCGGGCCCACAGCACGTCGTTGTCAGGCGGTGCCGCTGACATCAGGTTCCATCCTGGGTGGCCGCAGGGATATGACAGTCGTCAGATTAGAACGACCGGGGCGGGCCGCGGTTGCGGCGCACTGGTCCATCACGGGCAAATCACCCGCATTCAGGCATGTTTGGTCGTACGACTGTGATGTTGCGGGCGCGGAACGCCATCGGCGGGGCCGCCTGGGGAGGGGGTGGGGGGACGCCGAAGGGCGGCCCCGCGGGGAGCGGGACCGCCCTTCGGCGGAGGGTGGGGGAGAGGGCTCAGGGGATCAGAGCTTCGCCCACGCGTCGGTGAGGCTGGTCCGCAGGATCTGCTCGATCTCGTCGAAGGTCGACTGGTCGGAGATCAGCGGCGGGGCCAGCTGGACGACCGGGTCGCCGCGGTCGTCGGCACGGCAGTACAGGCCGTTGTCGAACAGGGCCTTCGAGAGGAAGCCGTAGAGCACGCGCTCGGTCTCCTCCTCGTTGAAGGACTCCTTGGTGACCTTGTCCTTCACGAGCTCGATGCCGTAGAAGTAGCCGTTGCCGCGGACGTCGCCGACGATCGGCAGGTCGCGCAGCTTGCTCAGGGTGCCCAGGAAGCGCGACTCGTTGTCGAGCACGTGCTGGTTGAGGCCCTCGCGCTCGAAGATGTCGAGGTTGGCGAGCGCCACGGCCGAGGAGACCGGGTGGCCGGCGAAGGTGTAGCCGTGCAGGAAGGTGTTGTCACCCTTGTAGAACGGCTCGGCGATGCGGTCCGAGATGATCGTGGCGCCGATCGGGGAGTAGCCCGAGGTCATGCCCTTGGCGCAGGTGATCATGTCCGGCACGTAGCCGAACTTGTCGGCGCCGAACATGGTGCCGAGGCGGCCGAAGGCGCAGATGACCTCGTCCGAGACCAGCAGCACGTCGTGGCGGTCGCAGATCTCGCGCAGGCGCTGGAAGTAGCCGGGCGGCGGCGGGAAGCAGCCACCGGCGTTCTGCACCGGCTCGACGAAGACGGCAGCGACGGTCTCGGGGCCCTCGAAGAGGATGGCCTCCTCGACCTGGTCGGCGCACCAGCGGCCGTAGGCCTCGGGGTCGACGGTGCCGTCGGGGCCCTCGAGGTAGTGCGGGGCGCGGTAGATGTTGGTGTTCGGGGCCTTGTGGGTGCCCGGTACCAGCGGCTCGAACGGGGCCTTCAGGCCCGGCAGGCCGGTGATGGACAGCGCGCCCTGCGGGGTGCCGTGGTAGGCGATGGCGCGGGAGATGACCTTGTACTTGGTCGGCTTGCCGATCAGCTTGAAGTACTGCTTGGCGAGCTTCCAGGCGGTCTCGACGGCCTCGCCGCCGCCGGTGGAGAAGAAGACCTTGTTCAGGTCGCCCGGGGCGTAGTTGGCCAGGCGCTCGGCCAGCTCGACGGCCTTGGGGTGCGCGTAGCTCCAGATCGGGAAGAACGCGAGTTCCTTGGCCTGCTTGGCGGCGACCTCGGCGAGCTCGGTGCGGCCGTGACCGGCCTGCACGACGAACAGGCCGGCCAGGCCGTCGATGTACTTCCGGCCCTTGTCGTCCCAGATGTAGGTGCCCTCGCCCTTGACGATCGTCGGCACGGGGGAGTTCTCGTACGACGACATGCGGGTGAAGTGCATCCACAGGTGGTCGTAGGCGGTCTTGGAAAGGTCCTTCTGCGCCGGGTCGGCTGTCATCGGGTGCCCCAGGTGTAGGTCTGTTTCCGGAGCTTCAGGTAAACGAAGCTCTCGGTGCTCCGCACGCCGGGAAGCGCGCGGATGCGCTTGTTGATCAGTTCGAGCAGGTGCTCGTCGTCCTCGCAGACCAGTTCGGCCAGGAGGTCGAACGAGCCTGCGGTGCAGACGACGTAGTCGACCTCGTCGAGGGCGGCCAGCGCGTCGGCGACGGGCTCGATGTCACCCTCGACCCGGATGCCGACCATCGCCTGGCGGGTGAAGCCGACGGTGAGCGGGTCCGTGACGGCGACGATCTGCATCACGCCTTGGTCGAGCAGCTTCTGGACGCGCTGCCGTACGGCTGCCTCGGACAGGCCGACGGCCTTTCCGATGGCGGCGTACGGGCGGCGCCCGTCCTCCTGGAGTTGCTCGATGATCGCCTTGGAGGCGGCGTCGAGGGGAACGCTGGCGTTCCGGTCGCGGTTGGCCACGCGGCCACTGTGCCCGATCGGCCCGGTGTTCGCAAGCTTGGAAACTGCTGATTTCGTCGTGATCTTGGAAAACGCATACGGATTTCATCGTGTGCGCGCAGTCCACCTGTCGATAACGGCAGTCGGGCGGCTACCCTGGCACGGTACGCGCGCGGCCCCGCGAGGTTGTCGTGCGTACCGCCACCAGTGGACCGCGCCGATCCGGGCCCGGCCACTCGGCACCCTTCGTGCGTCGGACCCGCCGACGTACCATGGCGCCGGAATCTGCAACGCCGCAGGCCCAGACCGAGGAGAGATCCGTGAGCGACCTTCGCACGCTGCGCAACTACATCAACGGTGAGTTCGTCGACGCGGCAGACGGCCGCACGCTCGACATCGTCGACCCGACCACCGGCGAGGTGTACGCGACGTCGCCGCTGTCCGGCGCCGCGGACGTGGACGCCGCCATGGCCTCCGCCGCCGCCGCGTTCCCGATCTGGCGGGACGCCACCCCGAGCACCCGGCAGAAGCTGCTGCTCAAGATCGCGGACGCGGTCGAGGCCCGGGCCGACGAGATCGTCGACGCCGAGGTACGCAACACCGGCAAGCCCCGCGCGCTGACCCTCTCCGAGGAGATCGGCCCGATGGTGGACCAGATCCGCTTCTTCGCCGGTGCCGCCCGCCTGCTCGAGGGCAAGGCCGCCGGTGAGTACATGGACGGGATGACCTCGATCATCCGCCGCGAGCCGGTCGGCGTCTGTGCCCAGGTCGCGCCGTGGAACTACCCGATGATGATGGCCGTCTGGAAGTTCGCCCCGGCCATCGCCGCGGGCAACGCCGTCGTCCTGAAGCCCTCGGACACCACCCCGGCCTCCACCGTGCTGCTGGCCGAGATCATCGGCGGCGTCCTCAAGGAGCTGGACCTGCCGGCCGGCGTCTTCAACGTCATCTGCGGCGACCGCGAGACCGGCAAGCTGATGGTCGAGCACAAGACCCCGGCGATGGCCTCCATCACCGGCTCGGTCCGGGCCGGCATCCAGGTCGCCGAGTCGGCCTCCAAGGACGTCAAGCGCGTCCACCTGGAGCTGGGCGGCAAGGCCCCGGTCGTGGTCTTCGAGGACGCCGACATCGCCGAGGCCGTCGAGGGCATCTCGGTGGCGGGCTACTTCAACGCCGGCCAGGACTGCACCGCCGCCACCCGCGTGCTGGTGCACGAGTCGATCCACGACGCCTTCGTCGAGGCGCTGGCGAAGGCCGCTGCCGAGACCAAGACCGGCGGCGTGGACGACGAGGACGTGCTGTACGGCCCGCTGAACAACGCCAACCAGCTGCAGCAGGTCGCCGGCTTCATCGAGCGGCTGCCCGCCCACGCCAAGGTCGAGGCCGGTGGCCACCGGGTCGGTGACAAGGGCTACTTCTACGCCCCGACCGTCGTCTCCGGCCTGAACCAGGACGACGAGATCATCCAGAACGAGGTCTTCGGCCCGGTCATCACCGTGCAGAAGTTCACCGACGAGGACCAGGCCGTCGAGTACGCCAACGGCGTCGAGTTCGCGCTGGCCTCCTCCGTGTGGACCAAGGACCACGCCCGCGCCATGCGGATGTCGCGCCGCCTGGACTTCGGCTGCGTCTGGATCAACACCCACATCCCGCTGGTCGCCGAGATGCCGCACGGTGGCTTCAAGAAGTCCGGCTACGGCAAGGACCTGTCGTCGTACGGCTTCGAGGACTACACCCGCGTGAAGCACGTCATGACCGCGATCTAGTCGGTCATGACCGTCGTCGCAGCATGACCGCGATCTGAGGCAACGCCCAGAGCGTGCAGATCGTACGAACTGACAATGGGCCCGGGGCTTTCCGCCCCGGGCCCGGTGTCTTTGCACCCTGTCGACCGATCGCGTGACCGGCTGACAAGATGAACCTGCACTTCGCCGACGGCCCGTCCTAGCCTTTCCGGCATGAGCATCCCCACCGCTGACTCAGCCGCCGGCCAGGCCGTCAAGGCAGCCGACCGCGCGCACGTCTTCCACTCGTGGTCCGCCCAGGCGCTGATCGACCCCCTCGCGGTGGCCGGCGCCGAGGGCTCGTACTTCTGGGACTACGACGGCAACCGCTACCTCGACTTCTCCTCGCAGCTGGTCAACACCAACATCGGTCACCAGCACCCGAAGGTGGTCGCCGCGATCCAGGAGCAGGCGGCGAAGCTCTGCACCATCGCGCCCGGCTTCGCGGTCGAGGCGCGCAGCGAGGCGGCGCGGCTGATCGCCGAACGCACCCCGGGCGACCTGGACAAGATCTTCTTCACCAACGGCGGCGCCGAGGCCAACGAGAACGCCATCCGGCTGGCCCGGCTGCACACCGGCCGGCAGAAGGTCCTCTCCACCTACCGCTCGTACCACGGCGCCACCGCCAACGCGATCGCCCTCACCGGCGACCCGCGGCGCTGGGCCAACGAGACCGGCGTCTCCGGCGTGGTGCACTTCTGGGGCCCGTACGCCTACCGCTCCAACTTCCACGCCGAGAACGAGGCGCAGGAGTGCGAGCGCGCGCTGCGGCACCTGGAGGAGGTGCTGGCCTTCGAGGGGCCGGGCACCGTCGCGGCGGTCATCCTCGAGACCGTGGTCGGCACCGCCGGCATCCTGGTCCCGCCGGCGGGCTACCTGGCTGGGGTGCGGGAGATCTGCGACCGCTACGGCATCGTGTTCATCCTGGACGAGGTGATGGCGGGCTTCGGCCGCACCGGCGAGTGGTTCGCCGCCGACCACTGGGGTGTCACCCCGGACCTGCTCACCTTCGCCAAGGGCGTCAACTCCGGCTATGTGCCGCTGGGCGGTGTGGCGATCAGCGCCGAGATCGCCGCCATCTTCGCCGAGCGGCCGTTCCCCGGCGGGCTCACCTACTCCGGCCACCCGCTGGCCTGCGCCTCCGCGGTGGCGACCATCAACACGATGGCGGAGGAGGGCATCGTCGAGAACGCCAAGCACATCGGCGAGACCGTGCTCGGCCCCGGCCTGCGCGAGCTGGCCGAGCGGCACCCGTCGATCGGCGAGGTCCGCGGCCTGGGCGTGTTCTGGGCGCTCGACCTGGTGAAGGACCGGGAGACCCGCGAGCCGCTGGTGCCGTACAACGCGGCCGGCGCCGCCAACGCGCCGATGGCCGAGCTGGCCACCGCCTGCAAGCAGCGCGGGCTCTGGCCGTTCGTCAACATGAACCGCTTCCACGTCGTCCCGCCGTGCACCGTCACCGAGGAGGAGGCCAAGACCGGCCTCGCGGTGCTGGACGAGGTGCTGTCGCTCACCGACGCGCACACTGTCTGACGTACCGACCAGGACGGCCCCGGACGCCTCCGCGCATCCGGGGCCGTCCCACGCTCCGGAAGGCTCCCCATGCCCAGCCCCACCCTGACCCGCCGCTCGTCCGACTCTCCCGTGCTGCGCCGACGTTCCGTGCTCGGTGGGGCCGCGCTGCTCGGTGCCGGCACGCTGGCCGGCTGCGGGATCCCGTCCGCGTACGTCCCCGAGGACCGCCGCTCGGCGCCGGACCGCTCGGAGACCGACAAGCGGCTCGCCTTCTCCAACTGGACGCAGTACATCGACACCGACGAGCAGGGCGGGCGACCGACCCTGGACGGCTTCAGCGCGAAGACCGGGATCGACGTCACCTACACCGAGGACATCAACGACAACGACGAGTTCTTCGGCAAGATCAGCCCGGTGCTCACCCAGGGCGCCGACCCCGGCCGGGACCTGATGGTG
Source organism: Kitasatospora sp. NPDC023120 (assembly GCF_055560835.1). Classification (NCBI taxonomy): domain Bacteria; kingdom Bacillati; phylum Actinomycetota; class Actinomycetes; order Kitasatosporales; family Streptomycetaceae; genus Kitasatospora; species Kitasatospora sp. NPDC023120. Next base: position 303,370 of record NZ_JBVHHY010000008.1, read on the forward strand.
GTCAGCGACTGGATGGCCGGGCGGTACGTCTCGCTGGGCTGGGTGCAGGCCATGGACCGGGCCAACCTGCCCAACGTCACCGCCAACCTGGACCCGCAGCTCGCGAACCCGGTCTTCGACCCCGGGCGGAAGCGCAGCGTGCCCTGGCAGTCCGGGATCACCGGCATCGCGTACAACCGCAAGGCGCTCGGCCGGGAGATCACCTCCACCGCCGAGCTGTGGGCGCCCGACCTCAAGGGCCGGGTCACGCTGTTCGCCGGGCTGGACGAGGCGCTCGGATTGCTGATGCTCTCCCAAGGCGCCGACATCGCCCGGTTCACCGACGACGACGCGCACAAGGCGATGGACCTGGTGCAGAAGATGGTCGACACCGGCCACGTCCGCCGCTTCACCGGCAACGACTACACCAGCGACCTCGCCTCCGGTGCGGCGCTGGCCTGCCAGGCGTACTCCGGCGACGCCGTCCAGCTCACCGCCGAGAACCCGGACATCGAGTTCGTCGTGCCGCAGGAGGGCGGCGAGCTGTGGGCGGAGAGCCTGATGATCCCCAACCGGGCCACCCACAAGCGCAACGCCGAGGCGCTGATCGACTACTACTACCAGCCCGAGGTGGCCGCCGAGCTCGCCGCGGCGGTCCAGTACATCTGCCCGGTGCCGGCCGCCCGCGAGGTGCTGGCGGCCGGCGGCGACAAGGAGAAGGCCGAACTCGCCGAGAACCCGCTGGTCTTCCCGACCGAGGAGATGCGCGCCCGGCTGCGCACCATGCGCGACGTCACCTCGGCCGAGCGGCCCGAGCTGCACAAGGTCTGGGGCCGCATCACCGGGGTGTGATCCGCCGGGGCGTGGTCCTGGGGCTCAGCGCCGTACGGCGTCCAGGGCGAGCAGCGCCACGTGCAGGGAGAGGCAGGACTCGACCTGGTCGAGGTCCACGCCGAGGATCCGCTCCACCTTGTGCAGCCGGTCGTAGAAGGAGGGCCGGGACAGGTGCGCGGCGTCCGCCGCGGCCGACTTGTTCCGGCCCTGCTCCAGGTAGATCCGCAGCATCTGCACCAACTGGCCGTTGTGCTCGGCGTCGTGGGCCAGCAGCGGGCCCAGCTCGCGCTCCACGTAGGTCTGCAGCCGGGCGTCGTCGCGCAACAGGTGGAGCAGGCCGCGCAACCGGACGTCCGGCAGCCGGTAGTAGGAGGAGGTGCGGCCGCCGGGCGCGTCGTGCAGGGCGGCGTCGGCGACCTGGGTGGCCTCCAGCAGGGTGCGCCGGGCGTCGCGGACCGAGCCGACCGAGGAGCCCACCGCGACCACCGGGCCCGCCGGGTCGGCGCCCTCCCGGGCGGCCTCGGCGGACATCCGGCGCAGGGCGGCCGAGAGGGAGTCCAGCGCGGCGTGCTCGTCCTGCTGGGCCCCGAGCGCGATCAGCAGGCCGACGGCCTCGTCGTCCAGCGCGCCGACCAGGGCGGAGAGCCGGCAGGCCCGGACCGCGCCGGCCGCCAGCTCGGTGAAGTCGCGCAGCCTGGCCTGCGCCTCCAACGCTGCCGGGATCGGCCCGCGCCGCTGCCGCAGCACCACGCCGACCAGCCGGCGGCCCTCCAGCGGGACGCCGAGCGCCTGGGCGCGCAGCGCCGCCTCGGAGACGGTCAGCGCGTGGGTGAGGATGCCGGACAGCAGGGTCCGGTGGGTCTGCCGCTCCAGGCTCTCCCGGTCGCGCACCACCAGCCGGTTGAGCGCCAGCGCGGAGGCGCCGCGCTCAAGCAGCATGGCGTGCGGGTGGGCCTCGCCCTCGGGCAGCGGGCCGGGCTCCTGGACCAGCACCAGCCGGCCCCAGTCCTGGCCGCGGGCGCCGACGGTGGTGACCAGCCAGCCGCTGCGCGGGTCGTGGCCGGTGCGCCCGGGGGGACGGACCCCGCGCGAGCGGCGCTCCCAGTCCTCCAGCACCTCGGCCTCCGGACGGCCGGCGGTGTCGTGGGCGAGCACCTGGTGGGCCAGGTTCTCCAGGACCACCGGTGCGCCCGCCATCCGGGCCACCTGCCGGATCACCTCGGGCGGCTCGGCGCCCTCCACCACCAGCTCGTTGAACACCTGGTGGACGGACTCGGAGACGCGCAGCTGCTCCAGCTGGGCGTTGACCACCAGGGCGTGCACGGCCTCGGTGACGGCGACGAACCGCAGCTCGCGGCGGAGCGTGATCAGCGGCAGCCCGCGCTGCTCGGCGGCGTGCACCAGGGCGCGCGGGAGCGCGTCGAAGTAGCGCCGCCCGAACTCGACGACCAGGCCCGCCACCCCGACCTCGTCCAGCTCGCGGACGTAGCGGGCCAGGCCCTCGCGGTCCTCGGGCAGCGCGATGCCGGTGGTCAGCACCAGCTCGCCGCCGCGCAGCATCCCGGCGACGTCGGGCAGCTCGCTGACGTGGACCCAGCGGACCGGCCGCTCCAGGTGGTCGGCGCCGGCCACGACCTGGGGCAGGCCGCGCCGCATCACCTCCAGGTCGAGTACGCGGGCGACGGTGGGGAGCATCGCGGGCCTCCATGGCCGGGAGGGGAACAGCGCGGGCCGGGCTGATCAGAGTGTCAGGTGAATCATCCATCCTCCGGACGACCTGTCGCCCTGCCGGAAGCCTTGCACCCTGTAAGGCGCTTCGTGCCCGGGTTGCCGCAGTGACCCTTGTCACGCCCGGGCGGCAACGGGCATGGTCAGCGGGTCGGCCGTGGCGGAAAACCGATCCCGCACAGGAATCCGTCGCGTAACCGGAAAGCAACAGCGGAATCCCTTGCGAGGAATCCGCCGGACTGTCAGGATCGCGCAACCCCCAGTGATCGACACGGCGGAGTCCGCTACCCGCGGAAGCGCGATGTCGCCCATGCGCAGTCGCACCACCGGCACTTGGAGGAACCAGATGGACCTGACCGACTTCGGCGCGGGCGCCCAGTACGTCGCGGGCCGCCGGGCCCGGGGGAGCGGCGAGCCCTTCCAGGTCGTCAACCCGGCCGACGGCAGCGTGGTCCAGCAGGTCGCCCTGGCCGGCACCGGGGACGTCGACGCGGCCGTCGCAGCCGCGAAGGCCGCCCTGCCCGGCTGGTCCTCGGCCACCCCCGGTACGCGCTCCGAGGCGCTCACCCGGCTGGCCGCCGTACTGACCGAGGCCGGCGCGGACCTCGCCCGGGTGGAGACCGCGCAGACCGGCAAGCCGGTCAAGCTGGCCACCGAGTTCGACGTCCCCGGCACCATCGACAACGCCGCGTTCTTCGCCGGCGCCGCCCGCAACCTGGAGGGCAAGGCGGCCGGAGAGTACTCCGGCGACCACACCTCCTACGTGCGGCGCGAGGCGGTCGGCGTGGTCGGCTCCGTCTCGCCGTGGAACTACCCGCTGCAGATGGCTGCCTGGAAGATCCTCCCGGCGATCGCGGCGGGCAACACCATCGTGCTCAAGCCCGCCGAGCTGACCCCGCTCACCTCGCTGATGTTCGCCGCGGCGTGCACCGAGGCGGGCATCCCGGACGGCGTGGTCAACGTGGTCACCGGCGCCGGCCGCACCGCCGGCGAGCACCTGGTCGGGCACCCGGACGTCGCGATGGTCTCCTTCACCGGCTCCACCGCGGTCGGCATGCGGGTCGCCGAGATCGCCACCGCGGGCGTCAAGCGCACCCACCTGGAGCTCGGCGGCAAGGCCCCGTTCGTGGTCTTCGACGACGCCGACCTGGACGCCGCCGTGCACGGCGCGGTCGCCGCCTCGCTGATCAACGGCGGCCAGGACTGCACCGCCGCCACCCGCGCCTACGTCCAGCGCCCGCTGTACGACGCCTTCGTGGCCGGGGTGGCCGAGCTGTTCGCGGCGATCCGGATCGGCGACCCGCTGAACCCGCACACCGACCTCGGCCCGCTGGTCTCGTACACCCACCGGGACCGGGTGGCCGGCTTCGTGGAGCGCGCCCGCGGCTACGCCACCGTGGTCACCGGCGGCCGCGTACCGGAGAAGGGACACGACGGCTCCGACCTGACCCGCGGCGCCTACTACCCGCCCACCCTGATCACCGGGGCGGCCCAGGACAGCGAGGTCGTCCAGGGCGAGGTCTTCGGCCCGGTGCTGGCCGTGCTGCCCTTCGACGGCGACGACGAGGGCCTGCGGCTGGCCAACGACACCCCCTACGGCCTGGCCGCCTCGGCCTGGACGAGCAACGTGCACCGCTCGCTGCGCGCCACCCGGGAGATCGCGGCCGGGTGCGTCTGGGTCAACGACCACATCCCGATCATCAGCGAGATGCCGCACGGCGGCTACAAGGCGTCCGGCTACGGCAAGGACATGTCCCAGTACTCGCTGGACGAGTACACGCAGGTCAAGCACGTCATGTTCGACACCACCGCGGTGGCTCGCAAGGACTGGCACCGCACCGTCTTCGGAGACAGATAACCCCCGGACAAGGGCGCTTCCCCCACGCCCCCCTTCTCCCCCAGGAGGCCCGTTCCATGGCGTTCAACGAGCTCACCGACGGTCTGCCCGAACCGGTCCGCAGGGCCTGGGAGCGCAGCCTGACCAGCGGCCGGGCCGCGCTCACCCGCCGCACCCTGCTGCGCGCCGCCGCCCTCACCGCCGGAGCGGGCACCCTGGCCGCCTGCGGCATCCCTGCGGCATCCCGGCGGCCCCGCGGGCGACCGGCGACTCGACCGCGAACGCCGCCAAGGACCTCTCGGACGCGGAGAAGGAGGTGAACTTCTCCAACTGGCCGCTCTACGTGGACACCGACGAGCAGGACAAGGAGAAGCACGGCACCCTGGACGCCTTCACCCAGGCCACCGGGATCAAGGTCAAGTACACCGAGGACGTCAACGACAACGTCGAGTTCTTCGGCAAGATCAAGCCGCAGCTCGCCTCCGGCCAGGACACCGGCCGCGACCTGATGGTCCTCACCGACTGGATGGCCGCCCGGCTGATCCGGCTCGGCTGGGTGCAGAAGCTCAACCCGGCGAACGTCACCACCGCGATCACCAACGTCGAGGCGCGCTTCCGAGCCCCCGACTGGGATCCGGGGCGGCTCTACTCCTACCCGTGGGCGGGCATCCAGACCGTCGTCGCGTACAACCGGAAGGCGACCAAGGGGAAGGAGGTCACCAGCGTCTCGCAGCTGCTGGACGACTCGGAGCTCAAGGGCCGGGTCACCTTCCTCTCCGAGATGCGCGACAGCATCGGGATGGTGCTGCTGGACCAGGGCAAGGACTCCGCGAAGTTCACCGCCGACGACTTCGACGCGGCGGTCGCCAGGCTGCAGAAGGCCGTCGACAGCAAGCAGATCCGCCGCTTCACCGGCAACGACTACGGCCAGGAGCTGTCCTCCGGCGACATCGCGGCCTGCATCGCCTGGGGCGGCGACCTGATCCAACTGCGCGCCGACAACCCGGACATCGAGTTCGTCGTCCCGGAGCGGGGCTTCATCTCCTCGACCGACAACCTGCTGGTCCCGGCCAAGGCGCAGCACAAGGCGAACGCGGAAAAGCTGATCGACTTCTACTACCAGCCGAAGATCGCGGCGCAGCTGGTCGCCGGCATCGGCTACGTCTCCGCCGTCACGGGGATGAAGGACGAACTCGCCGCCCTCGCCCCGGACAGCGCGGCCAACCCGCTGGTCGTACCCACCCCCGAGATGGCGGCCAAGGCGCACGTGTTCCGCACGCTCACCGAGAGCGAGGAGAGCGACTTCGAGCAGAAGTTCTCCAAGCTCATCGGCGCCTGACCCCCTCCCGGCCGAGACACCCAGGAAGACACCACCCATGACAGACCAGCAGCGCGACGCGGCCGTCGGCGGCGACGTCCGGCTCACCGGTATCGGCAAGACCTACGGCTCCTTCACCGCCGTCCACCCCCTCGACCTGACCGTCCCCCAGGGCTCCTTCTTCGCCCTGCTCGGCGCCTCCGGCTGCGGCAAGACCACCACCCTGCGCATGATCGCCGGCCTGGAGGAGCCCACCAGCGGCACCGTCCTGATCGGCGGCCAGGACGTCACCGCCCTGCCCCCGTACAAGCGGCCGGTGAACACCGTCTTCCAGAGCTACGCGCTCTTCCCGCACCTGGACATCTTTGAGAACGTCGCCTTCGGCCTGCGCCGGCGCGGCAAGAAGGACGTCAAGCGGCAGGTCGACGAGATGCTGGAACTGGTCGAGCTCGGCCAGTACGCCCGGCGCAAGCCGCACCAGCTCTCCGGCGGGCAGCAGCAGCGCGTCGCCGTCGCCCGCGCGCTGATCAACCACCCGCAGGTGCTGCTCCTGGACGAGCCGCTCGGCGCGCTCGACCTCAAGCTGCGCCGCCAGATGCAGCTGGAGCTCAAGCGGATCCAGACCGAGGTCGGCATCACCTTCGTGCACGTCACGCACGACCAGGAGGAGGCCATGACCATGGCCGACACCATCGCGGTGATGAACGGCGGCCGGGTCGAGCAGCTGGGCGCGCCCGCCGACCTGTACGAGAACCCCGCCACCACCTTCGTCGCCAACTTCCTCGGCCAGTCCAACCTGCTGCCCGCCGAGGTCACCGGCACCGAGGGCGGCGACCTGCTGCTGAGTGCGGCCGGTGCCCGCCTCGCCGTGCCGAAGGCGCGCTGCGCCACCGACGCCAAGCGCGTCCACCTCGGCGTGCGCCCCGAGAAGATCACCATCACCCACGCCTCCGAGGAGGTCGCCGACGGCCGCAACAAGCTGGCCGGCACGGTGCTCGACTCCAGCTTCATCGGCGTCTCCACCCAGTACGTGGTGCGCACCGAGGGCGGCCAGGAGGTCACCGTCTTCGAGCAGAACATGGAGCGCGACGCCCGCGTCGTCCCCGGCGCCGCCGTCCTGCTGCACTGGAACCCGGCACACTCCTTCGCCCTGGACGCCTCGCAGGCGATCGACGCGGGCACCGGGGAGGAGGCCGCGTGACCGCCACCACCCCGGCTGCGCCGCCGCAAGTCATCCCGCTGGCACCGGCGGAGCGCAAGCCGAGGCGCAGGCTCACGCCGTACTGGCTGCTGCTGCCCGGCATCGCCTGGCTGGTGGTCTTCTTCGCCGTCCCGATGGTCTACCAGGCGTCCACCTCGCTGCAGACCGGCTCGCTCGAAGAGGGCTTCAAGGTCACCTGGCACCTGTCGACCTACTGGGACGCCCTGGTCGAGTACAAGTGGCACTTCGTCCGCTCGTTCTCCTACGCGGCCGTCGCCACCGTGCTCTGCCTGGCCGTCGGCTACCCGCTCGCGTACACGATCGCCTTCAAGGCGAGCAAGCGCTGGCGCAACGTCATCCTGATCCTGGTCATCGCGCCGTTCTTCACCAGCTTCCTGATCCGCACGCTGGCCTGGAAGACCATCCTGTCCGACGGCGGCCCGGTGGTCGGCGCGCTGAACGCGCTGCACGTCCTGGACCTCACCAACCTGGTCGGACTCACCTCCGGCGACCGGGTGCTGGCCACGCCGCTCGCGGTGGTCTGCGGCCTGACGTACAACTTCCTGCCGTTCATGATCCTGCCGCTGTACACCTCGCTGGAGCGGATCGACCCGCGCCTGCACGAGGCGGCCGGCGACCTCTACGCCCGCCCGTTCACCACCTTCCGCAAGGTCACCTTCCCGATCTCGCTGCCGGGCGTGGTCGCGGGCACCCTGCTGACCTTCATCCCGGCCTCCGGCGACTACATCAACGCCCAGCTGCTGGGCTCGCCGAGCGAGCAGATGGTCGGCAACGGTATCCAGAAGCAGTTCCTGAACGTGCTCGACTACCCCACGGCGGCCGCGCTGAGCTTCATCCTGATGGCCCTGATCCTGGGCATGGTGACGGTCTACATGCGCAAGGCCGGGACGGAGGAACTGGTCTGATGTCCCGGATTCTGAAGTGGGTGCGCGCCCACCTGGTGGTGCTGGCAGGCCTGCTGGCCCTCGCCTACCTGGTGCTGCCCAACCTGGTCGTACTCGCCTTCTCGTTCAACAAGCCGGTGGGCAAGTTCAACTACGAGTGGAACGAGTTCTCCACCGACGCCTGGACCGACCCCTGCGGCGTGGCCGACATGTGCCAGTCGCTCTCGCTCAGCCTGCAGATCGCGGTGTTCGCCACCATCGGCGCCACCGTGCTGGGCACCATGGTCGCCTTCGCGCTGGCCCGCTACCGCTTCCGCGGCCGCTCCGTCACCACCGCGATGATCTTCCTGCCGATGGCCATGCCCGAGGTGGTCATGGCCGCCTCGCTCGGGACGCTCTTCCTCAACATGCGCATCCCGTTCGGCTTCACCACCATCCTCATCGCGCACATCATGTTCTGCCTCAGCTTCGTGGTGACGGCGGTCAAGGCGCGTGTGATGAGCATGGACCCGAGGCTCGAACAGGCCGCCCAGGACCTCTACGCGACCCCCGCCCAGACCTTCCTGCGGGTCACCCTGCCGCTGGCGGCGCCCGGCATCGCCGCGGGCGCGCTGCTCAGCTTCGCGCTCTCCTTCGACGACTTCATCATCACCCAGTTCAACTCGGGCCCGACCACGGTCACCTTCCCGATGTTCGTCTGGGGCGCCTCGCAGCGCGGCATCCCGGTGCAGGTGAACGTCATCGGCACCGCGATGTTCCTCGCCGCCGTCGCACTGACCGTGGCCGGCCAGTGGCTCGGCAATCGCAGGAAGGCCACCGCCTGACGTACGGTCGGTCAGCGGTGGAACGTAACGTCATCTATCCGTAGAAAGTGGCTGATAATGCATGGACTCCGCCCGCGCACTCAGTGACGCCAGGCCCACCCCCTTCTGGCTGGAGGACCCCGGCCGGCCGGCGGCGCTGCCCGCCCTGGTCGGCGACACCACCTGCGACCTGCTGGTCGTCGGCGGCGGCTACTCCGGCCTGTGGACCGCCCTCATCGCCAAGGAGCGCGACCCCTCGCTGGACGTCGTGCTGCTCGAGGGCAACGAGGTCGGGTGGGCCGCGTCCGGGCGCAACGGCGGATTCTGCGCGGCCAGCCTCACCCACGGCTTCGGCAACGGCCTGGAGCGCTGGCCGTCCGAACTCGGACAGCTGGAACGCCTCGGTGCCGCCAACCTCGACGGCATCGAGGCCACCCTCAAGCGCTACGGCATCGACGCCGAGTGGGAGCGAACCGGCGAGATCGACGTCGCCACCCAGCCCCACCAGGTCGAGGAGCTCCACGAGGTCGCCGAGGCGGTCGCCCGCTACGGCCTCGACATCACCGTCCTGGACGCCGACCAGCTGCGCGCCGAGGTCGACTCGCCGACGTTCCTCGGCGGCCTCTGGGACAAGGAGGGCGTGGCGATGGTCCACCCCGCCAAGCTCGCCTGGGGCCTCAAGGACGCCTGTCTGAGCCAGGGCGTGCGCATCCACGAGCACACCCGGGCCACCGACCTGCGGGAGTACGGCAGCGGCATGGCCGCCCGCACCCCGTACGGCCGGGTCTTCGCCCGCCGGGTCGCGCTCGGCACCAACGTGTTCCCGTCCCTGCTCAAGCGGGTCCGCCCGTACATCGTGCCGGTGTACGACTACGCGCTGATGACCGAGCCGCTCAACGAGGAGCGGCTCGACTCGATCGGCTGGCGCGGACGGCAGGGGCTCGGCGACAGCGCCAACAAGTTCCACTACTTCCGGCTCTCCGCCGACAACCGGATCCTCTGGGGCGGCTACGACGCGGTCTACCACTACGGCGGGCACGTCCGGCACGAGTACGACCAGCGGCCGGAGACCTTCCGCACCCTGGCGAACAACTTCTTCCGCTGCTTCCCGCAGCTGGAGGGGCTGCGCTTCACCAACGCCTGGGGCGGCGCGATCGACACCTGCAGCCGGTTCTCGGCGTTCTTCGACACCGCGTACCGGGGCAAGGTCGCGTACGCGGCCGGCTACACCGGGCTCGGCGTCGGCGCGACCCGCTTCGGCGCCGAGGTGATGCTCGACCTGCTCGCCGGGGAGCGCACCGAGCGCACCTCGCTGGAGATGGTGCGTAGCAAGCCGCTGCCGTTCCCGCCCGAGCCGGTGCGGTGGGCCGGGATCGAGCTCACCACCCGCTCGCTGGAACGGGCCGACCGCAACGGGGGGCACCGCAACCTGTGGCTGCGCACGCTCGACCGGCTGGGGCTGGGCTTCGACAGCTGACCCCCGCGACCTGTCCCGTGTGGTCGCTGGCCGCGTAAGGGGGACCCGTCGTCCGCCTCTCCCCCGGAGCACTTCCGGGAGTACTGGGAGCGCACCGGGCTCGGCCTGGTGCTGCTGCCGGCCGGCCGGCGCTGGGACGTCCTCTGCGTCCCCGGACGGCTCGGGCGCCAGGCGCTGGAGATCCTGGAGACCGGCTCCTGCGGTCCGGTCCTCACCGACTTCGGCGGGGAGCACCTCGGCTTCCTGGTGCCGGTCGGTACCGCCGCCCGCTGGGTCGGCACGGGCGTGCGCAGCGCGGGAGAGGGCACCTGGATCGTCGTCCCGCACCCCGAGCGCCGCAGCCGGGGCGTGCATTGGCTCGTCCCGCCGGACGGCTCCGGGCGGCTCAACGACCCGGTGCTGCTGGAGCTCGCCCTGCACGAGGCGGCGGCGGGGCTCGGCGGGTGGTGAGCCGGTCGGGGGGAGCGCGTGGGTCGTCGGTGGAGCGCGGGCTGACGGTGGAGCGCGGGGCGATGACGGTGCGCGGGCTGACGGTGGCGCGCGGAGCGGGCGGTCGCGTCAGACTGGAGGCGTGACCACCGCCCCGCACGCCGTCGACGCCTCCCTCCGACCGGGCCCCGCCCAGCTGCGCCTGGCCGGCCTGGCCGCGCCCGTCTGCGACCGCTACGGCCTGGCCCTGGCCGGAGGGCACGCGCTGCGCGCGCACGGTGTCACGGCCTGCGTGCAGGACGGGCTCACCCTCGCGACCGGTGGCGCGGAGCTGTCGGAGGTGGCCGACGCGCTGGCCGAGGCGTACCGCGCGGCGGGCGGCGGGGTGGCCGAGCGGCCGGGCACTCCGCGGCTGGAACAGCTCACCGTTCGGCTGGCGCTGGGCGGTCGGACGCACTCGGTGGAGCTGCGCAAGGAGCCGCTGGGCCACCGGCCGGTCCGGCTCGACCTCGGCGCGCCCGGACCGGACGAGCCGCCGGTGGTGCTGCCGGTCGTCGCCCTGGAGGACGCGGCGGCGCTGACCACGGCGCTGCTCGTGGACCGGGGCATGCCGCGCGACCTGATCGACGTCCACGCCCTCACCCGGCACTACCGGGAGGGCGAACTGCTGGCGCTGGCAGGGGAGTTGGATCCGGATTTCCAGCCCGCGGCGCTCGCCGACCGGCTGGAGACGCTCGCCGAGGCGGCGGACGGGCGGTTCCGCGCCCGCGGCGTTCCGGCCGACGCGGTGGAGGAGCTGAAGCGCTGGGCGCTGGCCTGGGCACAGGACCTGCGGCTGGACCTGCTGGAGACCCAGGAGGCGGCGGACGGCCTGCACGATCCGTACCTGGAGGCCGCGGACCCGGAGGATGCGTCCCCGGAGGACGCCTGAGACCGGTCCTCCGCGGTGCCGCAACACGTTCGGAGTAACAACCGAACGACCTGTAAGGCTGAATCCGAGATCCCCGTCAGCCTGTTCGTTGAGCCTGGCCGTGGTGGCGCCCAGACTGGGAGACGAGCGCGGTAGCCCCGTGTATTTCCGTCGCCCGGCCCACCCGCGGGCGGCGCAGACCGGACCGGTGGCAGGACGCCGCCCGGGACTTCGGAGGCAGACGGACCTTGAGCAAGCACATCATTCACTGGATCGACGGCAAGCCGGTCGCCACCGCCGGTGCGGCGCCCCGCCGCGGTGACATCTTCGACCCGGCCACCGGCCAGGTCGCCGGCCAGGTCGACTTCGCCGGGATCGCCGAGGTCGACCAGGCCGTGGCCGCCGCCGCCTCGGCCTTCACCGAGTGGCGCACCGCCTCGGTGGCCAAGCGGTCGACGGTGCTCTTCGCCTTCCGCGAGCTGTTGAACGCCCGCCGTGAGGAGCTGGCCTCGATCATCGTGTCGGAGCACGGCAAGGTGCACTCCGACGCCCTGGGCGAGATCGCCCGCGGCCTGGAGGTCGTGGAGTACGCCTGCGGCATCCCGCAGCTCATCAAGGGCGGCTTCACCGAGCAGGCCTCCACCGGCATCGACGTCTACTCGATCCGCCAGCCGCTCGGCCCGGTCGCGATCATCTCGCCGTTCAACTTCCCGGCCATGGTGCCGATGTGGTTCTTCCCGATCGCCATCGCGGCCGGCAACACCGTCGTGGTGAAGCCCTCGGAGAAGGACCCGTCCGCCGCGAACTTCCTCGCCGGGCTGTGGAAGGAGGCCGGGCTGCCGGACGGCGTCTTCAACGTCGTGCACGGCGACAAGGTGTCCGTCGACCGCCTGCTGGAGCACCCGGACATCAAGTCCGTCAGCTTCGTCGGCTCCACCCCGATCGCCCGCTACGTCTACGAGACCGGTACCCGCTACGGCAAGCGCGTGCAGGCCCTGGGCGGCGCCAAGAACCACATGCTGGTCCTGCCCGACGCCGACCTGGACCTCGCCGCCGACGCCGCCGTCAACGCCGGCTTCGGCGCGGCCGGCGAGCGCTGCATGGCGGTGTCCGTCCTGGTCGCGGTCGACCCGATCGGCGACGAGCTGGTCGAGAAGATCAAGCAGCGGGTGGCCACCCTCAAGGTCGGCCCGGGCTGCAACGGCGACTCCGAGATGGGCCCGCTGGTCACCGGACAGCACCGCGACAAGGTCACCTCCTACGTGGAGTCCGGTGTCGCCGACGGCGCCGAGCTCGCCGTGGACGGCCGCAAGCACCCGATCACCGCCGAGGACAAGGACGGCACCCCGACCACCGACGGCTTCTGGCTCGGCCCGACGCTGTTCGACCACGTGAAGCCCGGCATGTCCGTCTACAACGACGAGATCTTCGGCCCGATCCTCTCGGTCGTGCGCGTCTCCTCCTACGAGGAGGGCGTGGCGCTGATCAACGCCAACCCCTACGGGAACGGCACCGCCCTGTTCACCAACGACGGCGGCGCGGCCCGGCGCTTCCAGTTCGAGGTGGAGGTCGGCATGGTCGGCATCAACGTGCCGATCCCGGTGCCGGTCGCCTACTACTCCTTCGGCGGCTGGAAGGCCTCGCTGTTCGGCGACGCCCACGCGTACGGCCCGGACGGCGTGCACTTCTTCACCCGTGGCAAGGCCGTGACCCAGCGCTGGCTCGACCCCTCGCACGGCGGCATCAACCTCGGCTTCCCCACCAACAGCTGAGCCCCTCCTTCGCCCGCGCGCCGGCCGGACCCCTCTCTCCGGGGCCCGGCCGGCGCGCTTTGCCTGCCGTTTGCATCAGCCCGCCGAAGCGCGTAGAGTTCTTCGAGCTGCTCGGCAGGGAGCACCGGACACGCGTCTGCGCGGACGGTCCCGGAGTGGCCAATCCTCTGAAACACCACTTCCCAGGTTCGGGCTGGGTTGCGTCCGCGTTTTCGCGTTCGCGGCTCGGGCCTTATTCTGCGTGCTCGTTTTATCGGATTGCGGTCGATTCGCCTTTCGGGGCAGGGATCGGTTAGAGTTTGGAACGTCGGACGGGGCGTCAAACCCCGGAAGAAACCGGCGAGTTGGATGAAGGAAGCCCGGAAACGGGGCGGAAAACATCTGATAAGCTGGAAACACGAAAGAACGAAGCCCGGAGGGTCCGCTGGAAGGCGGTCCGAAGGAAGCGTCCGTTCCTTGAGAACT
>NZ_JBVHHY010000009.1:0-46449 GCF_055560835.1 Kitasatospora sp. NPDC023120
AGCCGGGTGGAGATCGGTACCGGTGGCTGGAACGGGATGAACAAGCTCGTCAGCCCCGGTGACATGAACAAGGACGGTCGCGACGACATCGTGGCGACGGAGACCTCCACCGGAAAGCTGTGGCTGTACCCGGGCACGGGCAGCGGTCTGGGCGGCCGGGTGGAGATCGGCACGGGCGGCTGGAACGGGATCTCCGACTATGCGGGCGCGGACTTCACCGGTGACGGCATCGGCGACCTGGCCGCGGTGGACTCCGACCCGGGTCAGACCGGGAAGCTCTACCTCTACAAGGGCACCGGCAGCGGCCTGAGCTCCCGCACCGAGATCGGCTCCGGCGGCTGGTGAGCCGCGAAGCACACCGGCACCGTCCCGAATCCACGTACACCCGCACCGACTCCAGGGGGAGAACACCCATGTCCGGACAGACCCGTATGCGCAAGAGCCTGGCCGTCCTCGCACTGGGCCTCGTGCCGCTCGCGCCGCTCGGCCTCGCCGGCCCGGCCGACGCCGCGTCAGTCAGCACCTGGGACAAGGTGGCCGCCTGCGAGAGCACCGGCAACTGGTCCATCAACACCGGCAACGGCTACTACGGCGGCCTGCAGATCTCCGAGTACAACTGGCGGCACTACGGCGGTACCCAGTACGCGGCCTACCCGCACCAGGCGACCAAGAAGGAACAGATCCTGATCGCCGAGAAGATCCTCGCCGACCAGGGGGCCGGCGCCTGGACCTGCAGCCCCGGCACCGGGCTCTCGACCGACCACGCGGACCCGTACCCGGCGGGCCCGTCCGACCCGGGGATGACCAACCTGACGGCCGGTGACTTCAACGGCGACGGCAAGAAGGACCTGGTGGCGGTCGAGGTGTCGACCGGCAAGCTGTTCTCCTACCCGGGCACCGGGACGGGGAAGCTGGGGAGCCGGGTGCTGATCGGCACCGGCGGCTGGAACGGCATGAGCAACCTGGCGGTCGGCGACCTGAACGGCGACGGCGGGGACGACATCGTCGCCACCGAGAAGTCCACCGGCAAGCTCTGGGTATACCCGGGCAACGGCCACGGCGTCGAGGGCCGGATCGAGCTCGGCAGCGGCGGCTGGAACGGCATGAACAACACCGCGGTGGGCGACTTCAACGGCGACGGCGTCGCCGACGTCGTGGCGAGCGAGAACTCGACCGGCAAGCTCTTCCTCTACCCCGGCCTCGGCGGCGCCCTCGGCAAGCGGGTGGAGATCGGCACCGGCGGCTGGAACGGCATGAACAAGATCGTCAGCCCCGGCGACATGAACAAGGACGGTCGCGACGACATCGTGGCGACCGAGAAGTCCACCGGCAAGCTGTGGCTCTACCCGGGCACGGGCAGCGGCCTCGGCAACCGGGTGGAAATCGGCACCGGCGGCTGGAACGGGATCTCCGACTACGCGGGCGCCGACTTCACCGGTGACGGCATCGGCGACCTCGCCGCAGTGGACTCCGACCCGGGCCAGACCGGGAAGCTCTACCTCTACAAGGGCACCGGCAGCGGCCTCAGCTCCCGCACCGAGATCGGCTCCGGCGGCTGGTAGGCCGGAAGCCGGACAGCGCTGATCCGGTAGCGGAGCCCACACGGCGAGCCCGCCGGCGATGCCCCCTCGGCCGAGGGGGCATCGCCGATCTGCTGATTCCGGTTCCGGCAAGGATCCGAAAGAGAGGGCCTACGGCAGCGGGAGGACGTGCCGGAGGGCCTCGACGGCGTCCGGGGCGCCGTCCACGTCCAGGAGCGTGCGGGCGCCACGGCCGTAGACGAAGAGGATCAGTTCGCCCGGGTCGCCGGTGAGGCGGACGGTGGGGGCGCCCGCGGGGCCCACGGTGAGGGACTGGCCGTCGGGGCGGGTGAGGGTGAGGCGGACGGGGGAGCGGCGGCCGGCCTCGAGGCGGGCGATGAGGGGGAGGCGGCGCCAGAGGGCTTCGGCGCGGCCGGGCGGGACGGGCTGGGCGGTCCAGTCGTCGGTCGCGCGCAGGACGTCCTCGGCGTGGACGAAGTACTCGACGGTGTTGGCCGCCTCGTCCGCGCCGGGCAGGGCGAAGGGGGAGTAGACCGGCGGACCGGCCCGGAAGAGTCGCACCAGTTCCTCGTACGGCCGCTCGGCGTAGCCGTCCTGCACCCGCTTCGTCCGGGCGGCGAGGGCGGCGATCCGGATGCCGGCCGCCGCGTCGGGGCGGCGCTCCCGGATCACCAGGTGGGCGGCGAGGTCCCGGGTGGTCCACCCGGCGCAGAGGGTGGGGGCGTCCGGCCCTGCGGCGGTGAGGAGTTCGGCGAGTCGGTGGCGTTCGGCGAGGGCGTGGTTCGACATGCCGGCAAGCCTAGGGGTGCAGCCGGCCGGTGAGCTTGGGGCCGCCCTGTTTGTTGCTGCCGGTGAGGGTGCAGGTGTAGTCCCGCCAGCCCTGTTGGTAGTTGACCAGGGCGGGGCCGAACTGGCGTCCGTAGTAGGGCTTTCCGTCGGCCTGCCGGGCCTTGGCGGCGGCTTCGGCCTCCTTGCAGCCGTCCCGCATGGCGAGGGCGATGGGGATCTCGCCGGTGAGGTTGTCGGGGAGTCTGAGGTCGGCGATCACCTCGCCGTCGTGGTCGGCGGTGCAGGGGCGTTCCTCGGCGCGGGTGATCACCGGGCTCAGCTGGGGGTGGTCGAAGCAGGCGCCGACCGGGAAGAACGCGTACGGCGGCTGCGGCTTGGTCGGGGTGGGGGTGGGGGTCGGGGTGGGCGTTGGGGTCGCCGTGGGGGTGGGCGGCGGCGGGGCGGCGGCGGGCTTCCTGTCGTCCGGCCAGAGCGCCGCGGTGGCGACCACCGCGAGCAGGGCGGCCAGCACGGCGACGACGGTGAGGACCAGGCCGCGGGACGGGCGGGCGGCGGCTGCGGGCGGCTGCTCGGGGGTCATGGCCACGAGGATGGCCCACGAATGGCCTGCCCGGCAGGCGGTTGGCCGAACTCGCCCCGTACGGGCGGACGGTCCTGGACCGGAGGTTCGGGCGGACCCCGCCGGGACGGGCGGGAGGGCTGACACAATGGCCCCATGTCCACCACACCCGCCACTCCCGGCACCACCGCCCTGGCTCCCGAGATCGCCGCCCGCCTCAAGCGCACCGAGGACGGCCTGCTCCCGGCCATCGCGCAGCAGTACGACACCGGCGAGGTGCTGATGCTCGGCTGGATGGACGACGAGGCCCTGCACCGCACGCTCACCACCGGCCGCTGCACCTACTGGAGCCGCAGCCGCCGGGAGTACTGGGTGAAGGGCGACACCTCCGGTCACGTCCAGGCGGTCAAGTCGGTGGCCCTGGACTGCGACGGCGACACCCTGCTGGTCAAGGTCGACCAGACCGGGGCGGCCTGCCACACCGGCGAGCGCACCTGCTTCGACGCCGACGTGCTCCCGCTCTCCTGATCACCGATGCATTCGATCCACTGATCCACCTCCCCCAAGTCCACGCCAGAACCCAAGGCCAGAACTCAAGAAGGTGCCGCCGCGCATGGATCTCGAAGCCTTCCGCAAGCTCGCCGTCGACACCCGGGTCATCCCGGTCACCCGCAGGCTCCTCGCGGACGGCCTCACCCCGATCGGCCTCTACCGCAGCCTCGCCGAGGAGCGGCCCGGCACCTTCCTGCTGGAGTCCGCCGAGCAGGGCCGCAGCTGGTCGCGCTACTCCTTCGTCGGCGTGCGCAGCGCCGCCACGCTCACCGCCGACGCGGACGGAAACGCCCGCTGGCTCGGCACCCCGCCGGTCGGCATCCCCACCACCGGGGACCCGCTGCAGGTGCTGCGCGCCGCCTTGGAGGCGCTGCACACCCCGCGGGACGGCGACGACGGCCTGCCCCCGCTCACCGGCGGCCTGGTCGGCTACCTCGGCTACGACATCGTCCGCCGGCTGGAGAAGCTGCCCGACCTCAACCCGGACGACCTCAAGCTCCCTGAGCTGACCATGCTGCTGGCCACCGACCTCGCGGTGCTCGACCACGCGGACGGCACGGTGCTGCTGATCGCCAACGCCGTCAACCACAACGACCTGGCCAGCGGCGTGGACGAGGCCTACGCGGACGCGGTGGGCCGCCTGGACGCGATGGAGGCCGAGCTGTTCAAGCCGGTGGACCCGGGCCTGGCGACCTTCACCCCGGCCGGTCCCGGCGAGGTGCACTCGCCGTTCGGCGGCGAGCCGTACCGCGCGGCGGTGGAGGAGATCAAGGAGCGGATCCGGGCCGGCGAGGCGTTCCAGGTGGTGCCCTCGCAGCGCTTCGAGGCGCCCTGTCCGGCCTCCGCGCTGGACGTCTACCGCGTTCTGCGCACCACCAACCCCAGCCCGTACATGTACCTGTTCCGCTTCCCCGGCCCGGACGGCACCGCCGAGGGCGGCTTCGACGTGGTCGGCTCCAGCCCGGAGGCGCTGGTCAAGGTCGCCGACGGCGGGGCGATGCTGCACCCGATCGCCGGCACCCGGCACCGTGGCGCCACCCCGCAGGAGGACGCGGCGCTGGCCGCCGAGCTGCTCGCCGACCCCAAGGAGCGCGCCGAGCACCTGATGCTGGTGGACCTCGGCCGCAACGACCTCGGGCGGGTCTGCGAGCCGGGCAGCGTCGAGGTGGTCGACTTCATGCAGATCGAGCGCTACAGCCACGTGATGCACATCGTCTCCACCGTCACCGGCAAGGTCGCCCCCGGGCGGACCGCCTTCGACGTGCTGACCGCCTGCTTCCCCGCGGGCACCCTCTCCGGCGCGCCCAAGCCGCGGGCGATGCGGATCATCGAGGAGCTGGAGCCCACCCGCCGCGGCCTGTACGGCGGTTGCGTCGGCTACCTGGACTTCGCCGGGGACTCCGACACCGCGATCGCGATCCGTACCGCGGTGCTGCGCGACGGCACGGCGTACGTGCAGGCCGGCGCGGGCGTGGTCGCCGACTCGGACCCGCACGGCGAGGACACCGAGTGCCGCAACAAGGCGGCCGCCGTGCTGCGCGCCGTCGCCACCGCCAATACGCTGCGGAGGCCGGAACTGTCCTGACCGGGACCGTCCTGAGGCGTGAGGGAGGCGGCCGGGATGCCCGAGGTGCCGTACGACGAGCTGCGCTGGGAGGTCGTGCTGAGCGCGGCGGGGCAGCTCGGCGAGCAGCCGGCTGGCCACGGCCGGGTGCTGTCCGGGGTCGCGGTCGACTTCCCGGCGGCGCCCGGCGGCCTCGCCCCGGACCTGGCGGTGCTCGCCCGGGACGCGGCGCGGGGCGAGCGCGGCCGGTTCGGCGCGGCCGCGGTCGAGGCGGTGCTGGAGGTGGCCCGGCCCGGGCTGGCGGCGGCCGGGCGGGTGTACGCGCAGAGCGGCGTGCCGCTGTACGTGGTGGTCGACCCGGCGGCGGCGGTCTGCACCGTGCACACCGCGCCCGCCCCCGAGGGGGTGTACCGGGAGGCCGAGCGGGTGCCGTTCGGCAACGACCTGTTCCTGCCGCTGGGCGGGCGCACGGTGGTGCTGCGGACGGACCCGTTCCCGACGCCGTCCCCCGCGCCGTTCCCGACCCCGAGTGCGGACTGAGGCGTCGGTCGGGGGATAGTGGACGGGTGAGCGCTGACCAGACCCCCGCCCCCGCCTCCTCCAGCCGGCGCACGCTCGGCGTGATGCTGCTGCTGACCGTGCTGAGCGCCGTGCTGGTGCTGACCGCGGCCGGGCGGACCTGGGCCGAGGGCCGGGCCGGCACCCTGGACGTGTCCGTCACCGGCGGCCGGATCTCCGAACTGCCCGGCGGGCTGGCCCTGGTGGGCCTCGCCGCGGCCGTCGCGGTGTTCGCGGTGCGCGGCGCCGGACGGCTGGCGGTCGGCGCGCTGACCCTGCTCGCCGGGATCGGCGCGGCCGCCGCCGCGGTCTCCGGGGCGGGCGACACCGCCGCCCTGGACGCCGAGGCCGCCCGCAAGCTCGCGCTGACCGGCTCGGCGGCCACCGAGGTCTCGCACACCGGCTGGCCCTGGGTCGCGCTGGTCGGCGGCGTGCTGCTGGCCCTCGCCGGGCTGCTCACCCTGCGCTACGGCCGTGGCTGGCCGGCCATGGGCAGCCGGTACGAGGCGCCGACCCGCAAGGCCCCGGCGAAGGCCGACACACCGGGTGACCTGTGGAAGGCGCTGGACCGCGGCGAGGACCCCACCGCGGTCTGATCCCGGCGGCACGTGCCGGACGGCCCTCGCAGCGCCCCGCTGCCGCCCGACGTGCACATGTGACGCGATAGACCCGCCACCCGCTTTGGGGAGCCGGTGTGTGGCCCGGCACAATGGAACCCGTCAACCCGCCGGCGGCCCCGCAGGCCCGGCCGGGCCCCGAGAGCCAAGGAGCACCACTCAGATGGCAGCAGCAGCACACGGCCACACCCCCGCCGCCTGGACCGGCGTCGTCATCTCCTTCGTCGGCTTCGCCATCGCGGGCGTCGCGATGATCCTGCCGTCGGTGCTGCTCGTCTGGGCGGGCCTGGCGGTCGTCGTGGCCGGTGGCGTGGTCGGCAAGGCCATGTCGATGGCCGGCATGGGCAAGCAGGCGAGCACCAACGTCTACAAGTCGGTCGAGGAGCAGACCGCGGCCCGTGAGGCCCGCGTCGCCGTCGCCGGTGCCGCTGCCTGACAACGGTTCCGTACCTCACGCCTTTCGCACAAACGGACGGCGGGCGCGTCGCGCCCGCCGTTTCGTCGTCTCCGGGCCCGGGCGCGGGCAGAATCGGGGCGTGAACGCCGCCCCCACCGCCTCCGCCCCGCCGCCCGTGCTGCGCCGGCTGGGCCCGCCGCTGGCCGCGCTGGCGGCGGTGGCCGTCCCCACCGCGTACGTCTCGGTGGTGGACCCCGAAAGCCCCGGGCACTACCCCGACTGCCCGTTCCTGACCGCCACCGGCTGGTGGTGCCCCGGCTGCGGAGGTCTGCGCTGCGTCCACGCGCTGACCCACGGGGACTTCACCGGCGCCCTGCACGACAACGCCGCCGCCGTCCTGCTGTTCGCCGTGCTGGGGGTGCTCTGGCTGCGCTGGCTCTGGGCCGCGCTGACCGGCGGGCCGCCGCCCGCGACCGCCGTCGGGGGGCGGCGTTGGGCGTTGATCGCGTTGTTCGTCGTGGTGTTTACCCTGGCGCGAAATTCGCCGGTCGGAGCGGGGTTGGCACCGCCGCTGGTCTGATCGACAGGTGGCGCCCGGATCGGGTGGAGGTGGGGTGAAACCGCAGCTGAGGGGCGCTGGAGGGGGCGTCCGGTCCGCGAGACGCGCGCCGGGCTGATGCGCCCCGCGCCTGCGGGTGCCGATACCATCGAAGAGTCGGCGGGCTGTCGCCCGTCCGGCTCTCGCCGGCCAGCTGGCAGATCCAGCCGACTGGCAGGTCCAAAGTGGCAGACAAAGATGGGGGCTCCTGAGTGAGTGTGCTCGACTCGATCATCGAAGGGGTCCGCGAGGACCTCGCCGAGCGGCAGGCCCGGGTCTCCCTGGACGAACTGAAGGAACGCGCCGCCAAGGCCCCGGAGGCCAAGGACGGCGTCGCCGCCCTCAAGGGCGACGGAGTCCGGGTGATCTGCGAGGTGAAGCGCTCCAGCCCCTCCAAGGGTGCCCTGGCAGCGATCGCCGACCCGGCCGCCCTGGCGCGCGACTACGCGGCCGGCGGTGCCGCCGCGATCAGCGTGCTGACCGAGCAGCGCCGCTTCGGCGGATCGCTGGCCGATCTGGACACCGTCCGCGCCGCGGTGGACACCCCGCTGCTGCGCAAGGACTTCATCGTCACCTCGTACCAGCTGTGGGAGGCCCGCGCCCACGGCGCCGACCTCGCGCTGCTGATCGTCGCCGCCCTCGAGCAGCCGGCCCTGGAGTCGCTGATCGAGCGTGCCGAGTCGATCGGCCTCACCCCGCTGGTCGAGGTGCACGACGAAGAGGAGATCAGGCGCGCGGTGGACGCGGGGGCGCGGATCATCGGCGTCAACGCCCGCAACCTGAAGACCCTCGAGGTGGACCGCAACACCTTCGAGAACGTGGCCCACGCCATTCCGGACGGCATCGTCAAGGTCGCCGAGTCCGGGGTGCGCGGCCCGCTGGACGTGATCAACTACGCCAACCTCGGCGCCGACGCGGTACTGGTCGGCGAGTCCCTGGTGACCGGCAAGGACCCGCGTGCCGCGGTCGCCGACCTGGTCGCCGCCGGGGCCCACCCCGCCGTCCGGCACAAGGACTGACGCAGACCGATGAAGATCGCCGCCCGACTCGCCCCCGGTTGCCGCCCGCGCGGCTGCCGCGCACCCGCACGCCGGGTGCTGGGGCGTCGCGTGCGGTACGTGATCGGCTGCGAGCCCGGGCAGGTGCCGGGGCGGCGATGGCGGGTGACGCGCGGCTAGGCCCGTTTTCGGGCCCGGCCGACCGGACGTCGATCGGACGTCACCGTCGTCACTGTCGTCACAACCCCCCGAGGGAAACACATGTCCGAGAAGGACTACCTGCCCGGTGCCCAGGTGCCGGACGCGCGCGGATACTTCGGCGCGTACGGCGGCCGCTTCATCCCCGAGGCGCTGGTCGCCGCGGTCGAGCAGGTCGCCGAGGAGTACGAGAAGGCCAAGACCGACCCGGCCTTCACCGCAGAGCTCGACGCGCTGCTCAAGGACTACACCGGGCGCCCGAGCCCGCTGACCGACGTGCACCGCTTCTCCGCCGAGGCGGGCGGCGCACGCATCCTGCTCAAGCGCGAGGACCTCAACCACACCGGCTCGCACAAGATCAACAACGTGCTGGGCCAGGCCCTGCTCACCAAGCGGATGGGCAAGACCCGGATCATCGCCGAGACCGGGGCCGGGCAGCACGGCGTCGCCACCGCGACGGCGTGCGCGCTGTTCGGGTTCGACTGCACCATCTACATGGGCGAGGTCGACACCCAGCGGCAGGCGCTGAACGTCGCCCGGATGCGGATGCTCGGCGCCGAGGTGGTCGCCGTCACGTCCGGCAGCCGGACCCTCAAGGACGCCATCAACGAGGCGTTCCGCGACTGGGTCGCCAACGTGGACTCCACCCACTACCTGTTCGGCACCGTCGCCGGGCCGCACCCCTTCCCGATGATGGTCCGCGACTTCCACCGGATCATCGGCGTCGAGGCGCGGCAGCAGGTGCTGGACCGGACCGGGCGGCTGCCCGACGCCGTCGTGGCGTGCGTGGGCGGCGGCTCCAACGCGATGGGGATCTTCCACGAGTTCATCCCGGACGCCGGGGTGCGGCTGATCGGCTGCGAGGCGGCCGGCGAGGGCGCCGAGACGCCCAAGCACGCGGCCACCCTGACCAAGGGCGACCCGGGAGTGCTGCACGGCTCCCGGACGTACGTCCTGCAGGACGAGGACGGGCAGACCATCGAGTCGCACTCGATCTCGGCGGGCCTGGACTACCCCGGCGTCGGGCCGGAGCACGCCTGGCTGAAGGACACCGGTCGGGCCGAGTACCGGCCGGTGACGGACGACGCGGCGATGCAGGCGCTGCGGCTGCTGTCCCGTACCGAGGGCATCATCCCGGCCATCGAGAGCGCCCACGCGCTCGCGGGCGCCCTGGAACTGGGGCGCGAGCTCGGGCCGGAGGCGACCATCCTGGTGTCGCTGTCGGGGCGCGGGGACAAGGACATGCACACCGCGGCGGAGTACTTCGGGTTGTACGACGAGCCGGGGGCCGGCTCTGCGGGCGGCGCCGGGAACGGGGGCAAGTGATCATGGCTTCGAAGCTGAGTGCCGGCAAGCTGAGTGCCAGTCTGGCCGCCGCCAAGGCGGAGGACCGTGCCGCGCTGATCGGCTACCTGCCGGCCGGGTTCCCGTCCGTCGACGGCGGGGTGCGGGCGATCAACGCGCTGATCGAGGGCGGCTGCGACGTGGTCGAGGTCGGCCTGCCGCACTCCGACCCGGTGCTGGACGGCGCCGTCATCCAGACCGCCGACGACATCGCGCTGCGCGGCGGGGTGCGGATCAAGGACGTGCTGCGCACCGTCCAGGAGGTCGCCTCGGCGCACCCCGAGGCGGCGGTGCTGGTCATGACGTACTGGAACCCGGTCGACCGCTACGGCGTGGCGCGCTTCGCCGCCGACCTGGCGGCCGCGGGCGGGGCGGGCTGCATCCTGCCGGACCTGCCGGTGGAGGAGTCCGAGGAGTGGCGCAAGGCGGCGGACGAGCACGGGCTGGACACCGTGTTCGTGGTCGCCCCCAGCAGCAAGGACGCGCGGCTGGCCGAGGTCACGGCGGCGGGCAGCGGCTTCGTGTACGCGGCCGCGGTGATGGGCGTGACCGGGACCCGGTCGGCGGTCGGTTCGCTGGCCGAGGACCTGGTCGCCCGGACCCGGGCCACCACGGACCTGCCGGTCTGCGTCGGGCTCGGGGTCTCCGACGCCGAGCAGGCGGCGGAGGTCGCCCGGTTCGCGGACGGGGTGATCGTGGGCTCGGCGTTCGTGAAGCGGATCCTCGCCGCGGGCGAGGACGAGGCGGCGGCGCTGGACGCCGTGCGGGCGCTCGCCGGAGAGCTGGCGGCGGGGGTCCGGAGGCGCTGACCCGCTGTTGATCCGTACGACGGCCCGTCGCTCCTCGCGGAGCGGCGGGTCGTCGGTCTTCGGGAGTGGCGTGGGGGTGTCGACCCGGGGGGCGGCCCCGAACGAGTGAACCGTGGTGGCGACACGCATCAGCCGGGGTTGACCGGCGTTGAGTGGAGGGACGAGTGCACGAACGACGTGCACGGGGGTTGCCGAGCGAGCTGAGGGGTGAGGCGGTGCGAGGTATCCATCGGGCGGTTCTGCTGCGGGCGGCGGCTGCCGCGCTGGCGCTCGGTGCCGCGGTCGGGGCGCATGCGGAGGTGGGGCAGGCCCTGGCCAAACGGGGTGCGGAGCGGGCGGAGCGGGAGGCGGTCGCGTGTGCCGAGGCGGCGCGGTGGGACGCCGCCGAGCGGGCGGGGCACGGGTATCCGGAGCTGTTCGATCCGGGGCGGATGCCGGGGTGCCGCTGACGCACGGGCGTTCGGACTGTTCGGACAGAGCGCCACTCTTCCGGCTTAATTCCTGAATACGGAGGAACCACCCCTCATCCCTTACGGTTCGTCAGGGAGTGAACGTGTTTCCCGAGGGGGGTTCCCTGATGGCCGGCCCGGCAGTGCGGCCCCGCGGCTCGACGCCGTCGGTGCCGGCCTGGAGCGAGTGGGTCGGTACGGTCGTGCGGCTCGGCCTCGCGGTGGTGTGGGGCTGGGCCGGGCTGGCCAAGGTCGCCGATCCGGCGGAGGCCGCCCAGGCCGTGCGTGCCTACGAGATCCTGCCCGAGGGCCTGGTCAAGCCGATCGGCTACGGCTTGCCCTTCCTGGAGCTGGCGCTCGCGCTGTTGCTGGTGATCGGCCTCGGCGTCCGGCTGGTCGCCGGGGTCTCCGCACTGCTGCTGCTCGTCTTCATCGCCGGGATCGCCTCCGCCTGGGCGCGCGGGATCTCGATCGACTGCGGCTGCTTCGGCGGCGGCGGGCACGTCGACGAGTCCCAGACGAAGTACCTGCAGGAGATCCTGCGCGACACCGGATTCCTGCTGCTCGCCGGGTGGCTGCTGTGGCGGCCCCGTACCCGGCTCTCGGTGGACCGCTGGCTGGCGAGCTGACCCTCCGGCCCGCCGGCCCCCGGCCCCGCCGCACCCCCGTCCCCGCACCCCGACGAAGGCTCCCCGACCGTGGATGTCAAGGCAATGAGCGAGAAGAACCGAGAAGGCAAGCGCACCGCCCGCGAGCGGATGCGGGAGCAGCGGGCGGCCGAGGAGGCCTCCTCCCGGCGCAGGAAGAAGCTGATCGTGGGCGGCGCCGTGCTCGCGGTGATCGCCGCCGCCGTGGTCACCGGCGTCGTGGTGCAGAACGAGCGCTCCAAGCCGGAGACCCCGACCGCCGCCCCGGCCGGGACGATCGGCGACAAGAACCTGGTCATCCCGGTCGGCGCGGGCAACGCGCCCTCCGTCCTGACCGTCTACGAGGACCCGCGCTGCCCTGCCTGCGGCACCTTCGAGCGGGAGTTCTCCGCGACCGTCGACCAGCTGGAAGACGCCGGGAAGATCTACACCAACTACCACCTCGTGTCGTTCATCGACCGGGCCGTGCCGGGCAAGGGCTCCAAGACCGGCGCCAACGCGCTGGCCTGCGCCCAGGACGCCGGGCACTTCCGGGACTTCCACGACGTGCTGTACCGCAACCAGCCGGAGGAGACCAACGACGCCTTCGGCAACAAGGCCGTGCTGCTCAACCTGGCGAAGCAGGTCGACGGGCTGGACACGCCCGAGTTCCAGGCCTGCGTCAACGACAACAAGTACGGCGGATGGGTGTCCTCGGTGCAGCAGGACTTCGACAAGTCCAGCTACAAGTCCACCCCGACCGTGCTGCTCAACGGCCAGCCGATCTACCCGAAGAACGGCAACGACGAGATCACCCCGGAGAACCTGGTGAAGTGGGTGGACGCCGCGAACCAGGGCAAGCAGCTCGGCACGGCGGGCTCGCACGGGCAGACGCCTGCGCCGACCAGCGCAGCTTCGGAGGCGAACAACCCGTCGCCGAACGCCGGCTGAGCCCCGTACCCGGCCGCCGCCCCTTCTCCGTCCGGAGGGGGCGGCGGCCGCTGTTGTTCGGTTTCTGTGACCCCTGGGGTGTCCGACCGGGCCCGTCGACCCTGTAGCGTCGGAGCTGCCATGGATATCGCCTACATTCCCAGCCCGTCGCGGGGCGTCCTGTACCTCGGACCGGTCCCGCTGCGCGCCTACGCCTTCTGCATCATCCTCGGTGTCGTCGTCGCCGTCTGGCTCGGCAGCAAGCGCTGGGTCGCCCGGGGCGGTGCCAAGCACACGGTCGGTGACATCGCCGTCTGGGCGGTGCCGTTCGGCCTGGTCGGCGGCCGCCTCTACCACGTGATCACCGACGGCGGCCGACTGTACTTCGCCGAGGGGAAGAACCCCTGGAACGCCCTCAAGATCTGGGAGGGCGGCCTCGGTATCTGGGGCGCGATCGCGCTGGGCGCGGTCGGCGCCTGGATCGGCGCCCGCCGCCGGGGCGTGCCGCTGCCCGCCTACGCCGACGCCATCGCGCCGGGCATTGCGCTGGCGCAGGCGCTGGGCCGCTGGGGCAACTACTTCAACCAGGAGCTGTACGGCCGGGAGACCACGCTGCCGTGGGGCCTGAAGATCCACAAGGTGCTGCCGGACGGCACCGTCGTGGACGGCGTCTACCACCCGACCTTCCTGTACGAGTCGCTCTGGTGCGTCGGCGTCGCGCTGCTGGTGATCTGGGCGGACCGCCGGTTCACGCTGGGCCACGGGCGGGCGTTCGCGCTGTACGTCGCCGCGTACACGGTGGGCCGGTTCTGGACCGAGTGGCTGCGGATCGACGAGGCGCACGTCTACTTCGGGCTGCGCCTGAACGACTGGGTGTCGATCGCGGTGTTCCTGGGCGCGGTGGCGTACCTGGTGATCGTCGGCAAGACGCGCCCCGGCCGGGAGGACCCGGCGAGCATCGACCCGGCCGCGCACCTGGAGGCCGACGGCGAGGGCAAGGCGGACGCGAAGGCTGCCGCCAGGACCGACGCCAAGACCGGTTCCAAGGTCGATGCCAAGGCCGACGCCAAGGCCGAGAAGAAGGTGGACGGCGAGGGCGACAAGGGCTCGGACGGGAAGAAGCCGTCCCGGTCCGTGGACGCGAAGCCGGCCGCTGAACCGGCCGCCGTGGCCGCCGACAAGAGCGGCGGGGACGCCGAGAACCCGATCTGACCTGGGGCTTTCCCTGGCTGAGGCCACCCTTCGCGAGGCTTGCGAAGGGTGGCCTCAGTGGTGTTCGGACAGCCTTACTTTGCTGGAAATGCCCAGGTCACGCGGGCTACGTTCAAGGCGGACGAACGACGACGGAGGGGAAGAGACGATGAGCGCGACCACCTTGGAGCCCGAGGCCGGACACCAGCCCCGGATACCCGCGGCTGGCCACCACCGGGACGTCAACGGCGGCTGGCTGCGCCCCGCCGTGTTCGGCGCGGTGGACGGGCTGGTGTCCAACTTCGCGCTGATGACCGGTGTGGTCGGCGGTGCGGTGTCCAACGGCACGGTGATCCTGACCGGGCTGGCGGGCCTGGCGGCCGGGGCCTGCTCGATGGCGGCGGGGGAGTACACCTCGGTGGCCTCGCAGCGGGAGCTGGTGCAGGCCGAGATCGAGGCCGAGCGGCTGGAGCTGAGCCGCAACCCGCACGGCGAGCTGGCCGAGCTGGCCCAGCTGTACGTCTCGCGGGGGGTGGACCCGGAGCTCGCGCACGAGGTGGCCCGGCAGCTGTCCGCGGACCCGGAGCTGGCCCTGGAGGTGCACGCCCGCGAGGAGTTGGGCGTCGACCCCACCGACCTGCCCTCGCCGCTGGTGGCGGCCGGGTCGTCGTTCCTGTGCTTCGCGCTCGGCGCGCTGCTGCCGCTGCTGCCGTACCTGCTGGGCGCGACGTCGCTGCTGCCCGCGCTGGTGCTGGCGGCGGCCGGGCTGTTCCTGTGCGGCGCGGTGGTGTCCCGGGTGACGGCGCGCAGCTGGTGGTTCAGCGGGCTGCGGCAGCTGGTGCTCGGCGGGACCGCGGCCGGGGTCACGTACCTGCTCGGCTGGCTCATCGGCGGGCATGTGGGATGACCCAGACCTTTGCATGATTATGCCGGGCAGTGCGTGACGTTTCACACATGGGCGTCGCGTAGTGCCTGGCCTAGTCTCATCATCCGGGCCCCGAAGCCGCGGATTCCCATCCGTCGGCGGGCTCCCGGGATGGATTCGCAGGCGGCCGTGATCGGCTTCTGTGGCGATCCGGTTTCGCCCCTGTTTCAGGCGGCAGAGCGTTGGGCACAATCGTCGGGACGTGCACTGTGGCGCGTCCTTCTTCTCACGCCCCCTGACCTGCGACTCGTCCCGCCATGTGGACGGGATATTCCGCTTCTCGGGATCCTGGGCATCATGTAACTTGCACGACACCGCACCATCGCATCAGGGCCAACGTCGTCCCTACTTGCACCAACTTGCCGAAAGACGACGACGGGAGAGCCGATGCTGTCTGCATCCATGCACTCCGCCAACGAGCCGCAGGCCGCCCGCCGGCCGTACGCGCTCGTGCCGGATGCACGACCTGCTGCTCAGGGCCTGTACGACCCGCGAAACGAGCACGACGCCTGTGGCGTCGGCTTCGTCGCCACGCTGACTGGCATCGCTGACCACACCATCGTCGAGCAGGCGCTGAGCGTCCTGCGCAACCTGGAGCACCGCGGCGCCACCGGCGCCGAGCCGGACACCGGTGACGGCGCGGGCATCCTGACCCAGATCCCGGACGCCTTCCTGCGCGGGAAGGTCGGGTTCGAGCTCCCGGCGGTCGGCTCCTACGCGGTCGGCATCGCCTTCCTGCCGGACGAGGACGGCGCTGACGCCGCCGCCGTCGCGCAGGTCGAGGCGATCGCCGCCGAGGAGGGCCTGACGGTCCTCGGCTGGCGCGACGTCCCGGTCACCCCGGACCTGCTCGGCGCCACGGCGCGTTCGGTGATGCCGCGGTTCCGGCAGCTCTTCCTGAGCGGTGGCGAGAAGGCCGGCATCGAGCTGGACCGGGTCGCCTTCGTGGTCCGCAAGCGGGCCGAGCGCGAGGCCGGGGTCTACTTCCCGTCGCTGTCCGCGCGCACCATCGTCTACAAGGGCATGCTGACCACCGGCCAGCTGGAGCCCTTCTTCCCCGACCTGTCGGACCGCAGCTACGCGTCCGTGGTCGGCCTGGTGCACTCGCGGTTCTCCACCAACACCTTCCCGAGCTGGCCGCTCGCCCACCCGTACCGCTTCGTCGCGCACAACGGCGAGATCAACACCGTCCAGGGCAACCGGAACTGGATGCGGGCCCGCGAGTCCCAGCTCGCCACCGACCTGATTCCGGGCGACCTGTCGCGGATCTTCCCGATCTGCACCCCGGACCACTCCGACTCGGCCTCGTTCGACGAGGTGCTGGAGCTGCTCCACCTCGGCGGCCGCTCGCTGCCGCACTCGGTGCTGATGATGATCCCGGAGGCGTGGGAGAACCACGCCACCATGGACCCGGCCCGCCGCGCGTTCTACCAGTACCACTCCAACCTGATGGAGCCCTGGGACGGCCCGGCCTGCATCGCCTTCAGCGACGGCACCCTGGTCGGCGCCGTGCTCGACCGCAACGGCCTGCGCCCGGCCCGGTACTGGGTCACCGAGGACGGCCTGGTCGTCCTCTCCTCCGAGGTCGGCGTGCTCGACATCGACCAGGAGAAGATCGCCAAGAAGGGCCGCCTGCAGCCCGGCCGGATGTTCCTGATCGACACCGCCGAGGGCCGCATCGTCGAGGACGAGGAGATCAAGTCCACCCTCGCCGCCGAGCACCCCTACGAGGAGTGGGTCGGCGCCGGACAGATCCAGCTCGCCAAGCTGCCCGAGCGCGAGCACATCGCGCACACCCACGCCTCCGTCACCCGCCGCCAGCAGACCTTCGGCTACACCGAGGAGGAGCTGCGGGTCATCCTCGCGCCGATGGCGCGCACCGGCGCCGAAGCGCTCGGCTCGATGGGCACCGACTCGCCGATCGCCGCGCTCAGCGAGAAGCCGCGCCTGCTGTTCGACTACTTCGTGCAGCTCTTCGCGCAGGTCACCAACCCGCCGCTGGACGCCATCCGCGAGGAGCTCGTCACCTCGCTGCTGTCCAACCTCGGCCCCGAGGGCAACCTGCTGACCGCCGAGGCCGCCTCCTGCCGCTCGGTCGGCATCACCTTCCCGGTGATCGACAACGACGAACTGGCCAAGCTGGTCCACATCAACGCCGACGGCGACCAGCCCGGGCTGAAGGCCGTCACCCTCTCCGGCCTGTACAAGGTCGCCTCCGGCGGCGAGGGCCTGGCCTCCCGGCTCGCGGAGATCGCCGCCGAGACGGACGCCGCGATCGCCGACGGCGCCCGGATCATCGTGCTCTCCGACCGGCACTCCGACGCCGAGCACGCCCCGATCCCCTCGCTGCTGCTCACCTCCGCGGTCCACCACCACCTCATCCGCACCAAGCAGCGCACCCAGGTGTCGCTGCTGGTCGAGGCGGGCGACGTCCGCGAGGTGCACCACGTCGCGCTGCTGATCGGCTACGGCGCCGGCGCGGTCAACCCGTACCTGGCCATGGAGTCCGTCGAGGACCTCGTCGCGCAGGGGGTCTTCATCCAGGGCGTCGAGCCCGAGAAGGCCATCAAGAACCTGATCAAGGCGCTCGGCAAGGGCGTGCTCAAGGTCATGTCCAAGATGGGCATCTCCACCGTCGCCTCCTACCGCGGCGCCCAGGTCTTCGAGGCCATCGGCCTCTCCCAGACGCTGGTCGACGGCTACTTCGCCGGCACCACCAGCAAGCTCGGCGGCATCGGCCTGGACGAGATCGCCAAGGAGACCGCCGCCCGGCACGCCAAGGCGTACCCGGCCTCCGGCATCCCCGCCGCGCACCGCGCGCTGGAGATCGGCGGCGAGTACCAGTGGCGCCGCGAGGGCGAGCCGCACCTGTTCGACCCGGACACCGTCTTCCGGCTGCAGCACTCCACCCGCAACCGCCGGTACGACATCTTCAAGCAGTACACGGACCGGGTGAACGAGCAGTCCGCCCGCCTGATGACGCTGCGCGGCCTCTTCCAGCTGGACGGCCTCGGCCGCGAGCCGATCCCGGTCGAGGAGGTCGAGCCGGTCTCCGAGATCGTCAAGCGCTTCTCCACCGGCGCCATGTCGTACGGCTCCATCTCGCTCGAGGCGCACGAGACCCTCGCCATCGCGATGAACCGCCTCGGCGGCAAGTCCAACACCGGTGAGGGCGGCGAGGACCCGGAGCGCCTGTACGACCCGGAGCGCCGCTCGGCGATCAAGCAGGTCGCCTCCGGCCGCTTCGGCGTCACCTCCGAGTACCTGGTCAACGCGGACGACATCCAGATCAAGATGGCCCAGGGCGCCAAGCCCGGCGAGGGCGGCCAGCTGCCCGGCCACAAGGTGTACCCGTGGGTCGCCAAGACCCGGCACTCCACCCCGGGCGTCGGCCTGATCTCGCCGCCGCCGCACCACGACATCTACTCGATCGAGGACCTGGCCCAGCTGATCCACGACCTCAAGAACGCCAACCCGGCGGCCCGCATCCACGTGAAGCTGGTCTCCGAGGTCGGCGTCGGGACGGTCGCGGCGGGCGTGTCCAAGGCGCACGCGGACGTGGTCCTGGTGTCGGGGCACGACGGTGGTACCGGTGCCTCGCCGCTCACCTCGCTGAAGCACGCCGGCGGGCCCTGGGAGCTCGGCCTCGCCGAGACCCAGCAGACCCTGCTGCTCAACGGGCTGCGCGACCGGATCGTCGTCCAGACGGACGGCCAGCTGAAGACCGGCCGCGACGTCGTCATCGCCGCGCTGCTCGGCGCCGAGGAGTTCGGCTTCGCGACCGCCCCGCTGGTCGTCTCCGGCTGCATCATGATGCGCGTCTGCCACCTGGACACCTGCCCGGTCGGCGTCGCCACCCAGAACCCGGTGCTGCGCGAGCGGTTCACCGGCAAGCCCGAATTCGTCGTCAACTTCTTCGAGTTCATCGCCGAGGAGGTCCGGGAGATCCTGGCCTCGCTGGGCTTCCGCTCGATCGAGGAGGCGGTCGGCCACGCCGAGCACATCAACGCCCAGGCCGCGATCGACCACTGGAAGGCCGCCGGCCTCGACCTGGCCCCGCTCTTCCACGTGCCCGAGCTGCCCGAGGGCGCGGCCCGCCACCGCACCACCTCCCAGGACCACGCGCTCGACAAGGCCCTGGACAACCAGCTGATCGAGCTGGCCCAGGACGCCCTGGAGCACGGCGAGACGGTGCGGATCCAGCTGCCGATCCGCAACGTCAACCGCACGGTCGGCACCATGCTCGGCCACGAGGTGACCAAGCGGTACCGCGGCGAGGGCCTGCCGGAGGGGACCATCGACGTCACCTTCACCGGCTCCGCCGGGCAGTCCTTCGGCGCCTTCGTGCCCCGCGGCGTGACACTGCGGCTGGAGGGCGACGCGAACGACTACGTCGGCAAGGGCCTCTCCGGCGGCGTGGTGATCGTCCGCCCGGCCCGCGAGGCCGCGGCCATCGGCAACGACGCGCAGAACCACGTCATCGCCGGCAACACCATCGGCTACGGCGCCACCTCGGGCCGGATCCACCTGCGCGGCAAGGCCGGCGAGCGCTTCGCCGTCCGCAACTCCGGCGCCACCCTCGTCGTCGAGGGCGTCGGCGACCACGGCCTGGAGTACATGACCGGCGGCCGGGTCGTCATCCTCGGCGAGACCGGGCGCAACCTCGCGGCGGGCATGTCCGGCGGCATCGCGTACGTCCTCGACCTGCGCCCCGCCAACGTCAACGACGGGATGGTGGGCATCGAGGCCCCCACCGCCGCCGACCGCGACTGGCTGCGCGAGACCGTGCAGCAGCACTACGAGGAGACCGGCTCCACCGTCGCCGCCGAGCTCCTGGCCGACTGGGGCAGCGAGGTCTCCCGCTTCTCCAAGATCATGCCGACCGACTACAAGGCAGTGCTCGCCGCCAAGGACGCCGCTGAGCGCGATGGCCTCTCCGAGGCCGAGACCACTCGCAAGATGATGGAGGCGGCAAATGGCTGACCCCAAGGGCTTCCTGACCACCGGCAAGCAGCTGGCCGAGCGCCGGCCCGTGGACGTCCGGATCCGGGACTGGAACGAGGTCTACGTCGAGCGCAGCCTCCTGCCGATCATCACCAAGCAGGCCGGCCGCTGCATGGACTGCGGCATCCCGTTCTGCCACAACGGCTGCCCGCTCGGGAACCTCATCCCCGAGTGGAACGACCTCGCCTACCGGGACGACTTCGTCGGCGCGATCGAGCGGCTGCACGCCACCAACAACTTCCCGGAGTTCACGGGCCGCCTGTGCCCGGCTCCGTGCGAGTCCGCGTGCGTCCTCGGCATCAACCAGGACGCGGTGACCATCAAGAACGTCGAGGTCACCATCATCGACAAGGCCTGGGACCGCGGCGGCGTCACCCCGCAGATCCCGGAGCGGCTGTCCGGCAAGACGGTCGCGGTGGTGGGCTCCGGCCCGGCCGGCCTGGCCGCCGCCCAGCAGCTCACCCGCGCCGGGCACACCGTCGTGGTGTACGAGCGGGCCGACCGCATCGGCGGACTGCTGCGCTACGGCATCCCCGAGTTCAAGATGGAGAAGCGCCACATCAACCGCCGCATCGAGCAGATGCGCGCGGAGGGCACCCGGTTCCGCACTGGCGTGCACGTCGGCGAGGACATCACCGGGCAGCAGCTGCGCGAGCGCTTCGACGCCGTGGTCGTCGCGGCCGGCGCCACGACGGCCCGCGACCTGCCGGTGCCCGGGCGCGAGCTCAAGGGCGTCTACCAGGCCATGGAGTACCTGCCGCTGGCCAACAAGGTGCAGGAGGGCGACTTCGTCGAGTCGCCGGTCAGCGCCAAGGGCAAGCACGTCGTGGTCATCGGCGGCGGCGACACCGGCGCGGACTGCGTCGGCACCGCCCACCGGCAGGGGGCGGCCTCCGTCACCCAGCTGGAGATCATGCCGCGGCCCGGCGAGGAGCGGCCCGGTCACCAGCCGTGGCCGACCATGCCGATGACGTACAAGGTCACCTCCGCCCACGAGGAGGGCGGTGAGCGGATCTACTCCGTCAACACCACCCGCTTCACCGGCGACGAGGACGGCAACGTCCAGGAACTGCACCTCGTCGAGGTGGAGTTCAAGGACGGCCGGTTCGAGCCCGTCCCGGGCACCGAGCGGGCCATCCCGGCGCAGCTGGTCACCCTCGCGATGGGCTTCACCGGGACGGACGTGAAGAACGGGCTGGTCGAGCAGTTGGGAGTCGACCTCGACGCGCGGGGTAACATTGCCCGCGACGGCCGGTTCGCCACCAATGTCGATGGCGTGTACGTCTGCGGAGACGCCGGCCGAGGCCAGTCGCTGATCGTCTGGGCCATCGCGGAAGGCCGTTCGGCCGCTGCCGCGGTGGACAAGTACCTGGGCGGCAAGACCCCGCTTCCCGCCCCGATCCGACCCACGGACCGCCCCCTGGTGGTCTGACGGTCCGACCGGCCCCCCGAACCCCCGGCGCCGCATCGCCGGGAGCTCAACCCGCTGCCCCCGCCAGCGTCGCCGGGCCAACGCGGTCTCCTGGCGCCTGCCCTCTTCCCCGACCAGTTGGAGGGCGGGCGCCGTCGCGTTTTCTCGGGGGTGGAGTCCGGCGCGGGTGTCGCGCTCGGGTGCCCGATGTTCGTCCGCATGCGGAGGGTTGGTTCACAGCGGAACCACAGGCTTCTCACAGCGGCCGGAAACCGCCCCGGGACGGGCTGTTGTTCGTCGGTGCCAGGTGGCAGACTGCCGCCGACGGCCGGGGGGCTGCGCGAGTGCGGAGGTTGACTTCGATGGGCACGACTCAGGCAGGTGGAGGCGCGACTGTACGGCGTCTGCTGCTCGGCACCCAGCTGCGCAAGCTCCGCGAGGCCAGAGGCGTCAGCCGGGAGGAAGCCGGGTACTCGATCCGCGCCTCGGAGTCCAAGATCAGCCGGATGGAACTCGGCCGGGTCGGCTTCAAGGAGCGGGACGTCGCCGACCTGCTGACCCTCTACGGCGTCGAGGCGGAGCAGGAGCGCGCCACCGTCCTCGGGCTGGTCCGCGACGCCAACGCCAACTCCTGGTGGCACGAGTACGGCGACGTGCTGCCCGGCTGGTTCCAGAACTACCTCGGGCTGGAGGAGGCCGCCGCCACGATCCGCAGCTACGAGGTCCAGTTCGTCCACGGGCTGCTGCAGACCGCCGACTACGCCCGCGCCGTCGTCACCGCCGGCTGCAAGGACCACGGGGCCGAGGAGATCGAGCGCCGGGTCGACGTACGGCTCAAGCGCCAGGCGGTGCTCACCGGCGAGCGCGCGCCGCAGCTGGTCGCCGTGCTGGACGAGGCCGCGCTGCGCCGGCCCTGGGGCGGGCCCGCGCTCATGCGCGGCCAGCTGGACCGACTGCTGGAGCTCGGCGAGCTGCCCAACGTCCGGCTGCAGGTGCTGCCCTTCGGCAACGCCGGGCTGTCCGCCGAGAGCGGTGCCTTCACGGTGCTGGGCTTCGCCGAGCGGGAGCTCTCCGACGTCGTCTACCTGGAGCAGTTCACCACCGCGCTCTACCTGGACAAGCCCGCCGAGGTCGCCGAGTACCGGCAGGCGATGGAGGACCTGGTCGCGGACAGCCTGGACCCCGCGCGCACACGGGACTTGTTGTACGGGATACGCCAGGAGCTGTAATCCGTCAGTACGATGATGTTCCATCAGGTCGGTGTATGAGAGGGAACAGATGTCGTACTTCTCCGAGTTGGCGCTGCAGTACATCGACGGCGAGTGGTGCAGCGGCAACGGCTCCTGGGACATCGTCGACGTCGACCCCTACACCGGCGACAAGCTCGCCTCCATCACCGTCGCCACCGTCGCCGAGGTCGACCGCGCCTACCGCGCCGCCGAACGCGTCCAGAAGGAGTGGGCCGCCACCAACCCCTACCAGCGGCGGCTGGTCTTCGAGCGGGCGCTGCGCCTGTTCGAGGAGCGCGAGCCGGAGATCGTCGCGGCGATCATGACCGAGCTCGGCGGCACCGGGCTGAAGGCGGGCTTCGAACTCTCCCTGGTCAAGGACGTGCTGCGGGAGTGCCTGCACCTGTCCGTGGCCGCCGAGGGTCGGCTGCTGCCCTCGCCCGCCCCGGGCAAGGAGAACCGGCTCTACCGGCTGCCGGTCGGCGTGGTCGGCGTGATCAGCCCGTTCAACTTCCCGCTGTTCCTGGCGCTCAAGGCCGTCGCCCCGGCGCTCGCCCTCGGCAACGGCGTCGTCCTCAAGCCGCACCAGGAGACCCCGGTGGTCGGCGGCGGCCTGATCGCGAAGATCTTCGAGGACGCGGGCCTGCCGCCCGGCCTGCTCAACGTGGTGATCACCGACATCGCCGAGATCGGTGACTGCTTCATCGAGCACCCGGTGCCCAAGGTGATCTCCTTCACCGGCTCCGACAAGGTCGGCCGGCACGTCGGCACCGTCGCCGCCGCGCACTTCAAGCGGACCGTCCTCGAACTCGGCGGCAACAGCGCGCTGATCGTGCTGGACGACGCCGACCTCGACTACGCCGTGGACGCGGCCGTGTTCAGCCGCTTCGTCCACCAGGGCCAGGTCTGCATGTCCGCGAACCGCGTCCTGGTGGACCGCCGGGTCGAGGCCGAGTTCACCGAGAAGTTCGTCGCCAAGGTCGCCTCGCTCACCGTCGGCGACCCGAAGGACCCGGCCACCCACATCGGCCCGCTGATCAACCCCGTCCAGGCCGACGCCCTCTCCGCCCAGGTCGATCAGGCGGTCGCCGCCGGCGCCACCGCACTGCTGCGCGGCACCACCATCGGCAGCCTGATGTCGCCCACCGTGCTCACCGGCCTCGCCGAGGACGCGCCGATCCTGCAGCGCGAACTGTTCGGCCCGGTCGTGCTGGTGGTGCCCTTCGACGGCGAGGACGAGGCCGTACGGATCGCCAACGACACGCCGTTCGGGCTCAGCGGCGCGGTGCACACCGCGGACCTCGAGCGCGGCGTGCGGGTCGCCCAGCGGATCGACACCGGCATGATCCACGTCAACGGCGGGACCATCGCGGACGAGCCCGGGGTGCCGTTCGGCGGGGAGAAGAACTCCGGCGTCGGGCGGCTCAACGGGGAGTCCACGGTGGACGCCTTCACCACGATGAAGTGGATCTCGGTGCAGCGCGGACGGGCCGCGTTCCCGTTCTAGAACGTTCTGGAACCGTACGGCTACGCGGCGCGGGCCTCCCGGCGGTAGCCGCCGGGGGCCTGGCCGAACTCCCGCTTGAACGCCTTCGCGAAGGCGTACTCCGAGCCGTAGCCGGTCTGCGCCGCGACCGAGGTCAGCGGAGCCTCCGACTCCCGCAGCAGCCGGGCCGCCGTGGTCATCCGCCAGCGGGTCAGGTACGCCATCGGCGGCTCGCCCACCATCGTGGTGAAGCGGCGGGCGAAGGCGGCCCGGGACAGGCCCGCCCGGTCCGCCAGCGACTCCACCGTCCACGGGGTGGCCGGTGCCTCGTGGATCGCCGTCAGCGCCGGGGCGACGGCGGCGTCCCGCAGTGCCGCCGCCCAGCCGGCGGCCGTCGCGTCGGGCTGGTCCTCGAACCAGGCCCGCAGGATGTACAGCAGCAGCGAGTCGATCAGCGCCGGGACGATACCGGTCGAGCCGATCCGCGGGTTCTCCAGCTCGGTGCCCAACAGCTGGACGGCAGCTGCCAGTTCGGGGTGGCGGCCGTGCCGGGTCGGCAGGTGGATCAGGGCCGGCAGCTGACGGACCATCGGGTGCGGGCGGCCCTGGTCCAGGTGGTAGTTGCCGCACAGCAGACTGGTACGGGCGCCGTCACCGCCCAGGGTGAGGGTGCCGAGCGGCGAGCCGGCGTCCACCCGGCAGGAGTGCGCGTCCACCGGCGGGGTGTCCGGGTGGTCGGCGAGGACGTGCCCGCCGCCGTCGCGCAGGAAGACGATGTCGCCCGGGCTGAGCGGCACCGGCTCGTGCCGCTCAGCCCCGGGCCCGGTGCCCAGCGGGAGCAGCCAGCAGGTGCCGTACAGCACCACGTGGAAGCCGGCGCCGAGCGCCGGGGGCAGGCGCAGGGCCCAGGGCGCGCGGCCCTCGGTGCGGACGGAGGACGGGTACGCCGTCCGCATCGAGCCCAGTGCCTCGGTCAGGATGTCCAACGCCCGTCCCCCTTGTGTGTTTCCGCTTGCCGTGCTGAGTTCAGTCGACGGTCAGGACGACCTTGCCCTGGACGGTACCGGAGGCCACCAGCTCGTGCGCCCGGCCGGCCTCGGCCAGCGGGAAGGCCCGTGTGACGTGCGGGCGGATCCGGCCCTCGTCCACCAGGGTGGCGATCGCCTCCAGCGCGGCGTAGTCGGGCTCGACCGAGATGCCGGCGAAGTGCCGTCCGGCGGCCTCGACCGCGGCGGCGAGCTCCTGGTCGTGGTGCTCCATGATGCTCACCAGGTAGCCGCCCGGCTTCAACACCTCCAGTGCGCGGGTGTTCTCGGAGGAGGAGTCGAAGACGACGTCGACGTCCTTGACCGCCCGGGTGTAGTCCGTGGTGCGGTAGTCGATGACCTCGTCCGCGCCGATCTCCTTGAGGAAGGCGTGCTTGGCCTCGCTCGCCAGCGCGATCACGTACGCGCCACGGGCCTTGGCGATCTGCACGGCGAAGTGGCCGACGCCGCCCGCCGCCCGGTGGACCAGCACCCGCTGCCCCTCGCCGACCTTCGCCGCGTCCACCAGGCCCTGCCAGGCGGTCAGCGCGGCCAGCGGCAGGGCGGCCGCCTGCACGTGGTCGATCGAGGCGGGCTTGCGGGCCAGCTGGCGCGACGGCGCGGCCACGTACTCGGCGTAGGCGTTCGCGGCGCGCGGGAAGAACGGCATCCCGTACACCTCCTCGCCCACCCGGTACCGGGCGCCGGGAGCGGCCTCCTCGACCACCCCGGAGACGTCCCAGCCCACCGTGAACGGCGGCTCGCCCAGCAGCGGGAACCAGCCCGCCCGCACCGCCACGTCCACCGGGTTCACCCCGGCCGCCTTCACCCGCACCAGCACCTCGCCGCTCCGCAGCTCCGGGCGCGCCACCTCGGCGACCTCCAGCACCTCGGGCCCGCCGACCTCCCGCTGCACCACCGCACGCATCGCACTCACTCCCACTCCGGTCAACCCAGGCCCCCCGTGGGGCCGTTCTCGATGCCTCAACGATAGGAAGGGCGGGCGAGCGGATGAATATCCTCCAGTCTTCGCTGGATGTCCGATCGTCTCGATCGATGAGTGAGTCAGGCCGGATAGCGGACGGGGCCGTCGGAGCCGAGCTTGAAGTCGAAGGGCGCCGGGATCGGCACTCGGTCGCCGAACTTGCCATTCCACTGGCGGTGGTAGCCAGTGGGGGAGGGTTCGGAGCGGAGCGTGATGGCGCCGGCGCGCGGGTCGATCACCAGGTATGGCGAGGCGCCGCCGGGCGGACGGGCTCGGCGGCGCCTCGGAGGGGGAGTGCGGGTCAGAAGACCGGCTGGCCGGCGCGGACCAGGCGCCAGGAGTTGGTGAAGAAGTCGGCGGGGTCCAGGACGCCCTTGGCCTTCACCCAGGCGATCATGGTGTTGCGGATCTCGTCGGAGTTCGACCAGACCAGCTTCGCCTTGGCCACGTGCGGGAAGTTGCCGCCGCCGTTGGCGCGGTAGTTGTTGACCGCCAGGACGAACTGGGCGGCGGGGTCGATCGGCTTGCCTTGGAAGGACAGGTTGACGATCCGCTGGCCCTTCGGCTGGGCGATGTCGATGTCGTAGCTCAGGCCGTAGAGCGAGTCGTAGTTGTAGTCCGGGGTGGCCTCGACGCCGGTCAGGGCGTCCTTGTCGACCGGGGCGCCCGGGGCGAGCTGGTTGTAGTACTTCGCCGAGAACTCCAGGTAGTCCTTGAGCTGGGCGCCCGTCAGGATGCGGGCCTCCAGGGTGTTCTCGTAGATGTAGAGGCCCGCGGCGTCGCGCAGCTTGACCTGGCCGGACGGGATCAGGGCGGTGCGGTTGAACGGGGCGGCCTGGGCGAGCACCGGCAGGTTGGCGTACTGCCCGCCCGCCAGCGCGGCCTTGACGGCGTCGGCCTGGACCTTGCCGATCAGGTCGACGATCGGGGTGGCCTTGAAGCGGGCCTCGGCGATCGACAGCTCGATCTTGCTGGTGCCGATGTTCTGGTTGACGTACGCGACGACCTTCTTGTGCTGGTCGGTGATCGCGTTGGTGATCTCCGGGTTCTCCGGCACGGTGTTGGAGTTCAGCACCCGCGAGGAGACCGAGGTGACCTTCCAGGCGCCGCCGGCGAACTCGACCTCGAAGTCGAAGCAGCTCAGGCGCTGGCCCCAGCAGAGCGGCTCGGAGAGCACGACCGTCTTGCCGGTCTTCTTGTTGACGATCAGGCGCTGCGGGACCTCCTTGTGGGTGTGGCCCACCAGCACCGCGTCGATGTCCGGGACGGTCGCCGCCATCTCGCCCGAGGCGTCCTCGGGCCAGGGCAGCTGGTCGCCGTAGGTGGTCGCCTCGTCGATGCCGGAGTGCGCGGAGACGACGATGACGTCGGCACCCGCCGCCTTCATCCGGGGCACGTACTTGGCGGCGGTCTCCACGATGCCCGGGAAGACCATCTTGCCGCTGACGTTGGCCTTGTCCCAGATCGCGATGCCCGGGTTGGTGAGGCCGAGGATGCCGACCTTCAGCGGCTTGCCCTCGCCGAGGTGCAGCTCCTTGATCACGAACGGCGGGAAGGCCGGCTTCTCGCTCTTCGCGTGCAGCGCGTTGGCGCCCAGCAGCGGGAACTCCAGCTGGTCCTCGAAGGCCTTCACGGTCGGGATGCCGTAGTTGAACTCGTGGTTGCCGAGCGCGGCGGCGTCGTACTGCATGAGGTTCATGGCGACGGCCATCGGGTGGTCCGGCACGGCGTCGCCCTCGGTGGCGATCGGCTCGATCCGGGCGTAGTAGTAGGTCAGCTGGGTGCCCTGGATGATGTCACCGGAGTCGATCAGCAGACAGCGGTTCCAGCCCTTCTCCTCGCGCACCTGGTTGGCCAGGGTGGAGATCTTGGCGAGGCCGACCGCGTTGTGCGCCTTGTCGACGTACTCGGCGTCGGTGAAGTAGTCCCAGTTGAGCACCCGGCCGTGCAGGTCGGTGGTGCCCATGACGGTGAAGGCCTGCTTGCGCGGCTTGCGCGGGCCCTTGGCGGCCGCCGTGTCCGGCTCGGCGGCCGCGGCGGAGGGGGCGGCGGCCACGGTGGCACCGCCGGCCAGGGCGGCGCCGGCGGCGGTGGCGGCGGACCGGGTGACGAAGTCACGGCGGTTCAGGGGCATGGATGACTCTCCCGAGTGGGGCGGCGACGGATGGGCCGTCAACTTGTGTACGTGCGTGAGTGTGCGTCAACGCGTCGACGCGCGTAGAGGGACGCGCGTAGAAGTCTGCCGTGCGGGCGGGGTCGCTGGATAGCCCCCGGACCTGTCCAAGAGGTGAGATCTTGGCGACTCGTTCGTGACGGCGGTGGGCGGGGACGGAGGTGGTAGGGGGGTGGATCGGGGCCGGCCCGGGGCCTGACCTGGGGCTGACCCGGCCTGACCCCCGGTCTCAGGGCGGGGCCTGACCCGGGTCCGGACCCCGCGTCAGACCCCGGGCCGGACCTCGGGTCAGGCCAGCTCGGCGGTCAGCAGGACCACCTCTCGGCTCAGCTCGGCCGCCGGGTCCGGGGCGTCCGGCCCCGCCCACGGCTGCCAGGTCAGCGCCCGCAGGTAGCCCGCCACCGCGAGCGGCAGCCGGTGCCGGACGATCCGCTCCGCCGCCGGGCCCGGACCGGCCTCGCGCAGCGCGGCCAGCAGGCCGTCCACCCCGGCGGAGGGCGGCAGGGGGACGGAGGCCAGGTAGGCGGCCAGCTCCTCCAGCTCGGGGTCGGGCGGGGGCGGCGGCGGGGGCCCGGAGACCGACACCCGCGAGGATGCCGACACCGCTCCGGACGTCGACACCGCAGCGGACCGCGAGCCCGTTCCGGGGCCCGGTGCCGGCGGATCCGGTGTCAGCGGATCCGGTGTCAGCGGGTCCGGTGCCGACAGGTCCGGGGCCGGGTCCGGCTCCGGGGGTGGTGGCGGGTGCCCGGTCGTGTCGGGCTTGCGGGCGGGCGCCAGCAGCGCGCCCGCCCCGTACAGCCCGGCGACCACGCCCGGCCACAGGCTCCCGCCGAGCCCGGCGAAGTGCAGCCCCAGCCCGACGGCACCGCCCGCGCAGCCGGCCAGGTTCCTGGCCGACTCCAGGTAGCACAGCGCCCGTCGGCCGAACCCGTCGCCGGGCCCGTCACTGGTAGCCACGGATCTCCTCGAACGCCCCGTCCAGCGAGCCCGAGCCGTCGAACAGCTTGCCGCCGCTGACGTCCGCGATCCCCTGCAGCTGGCTCACCGCCGCCTCGCCGAACTTGATCGGGAACACCGGGATGGACTTCTCCCAGGCCGGCAGCGCGTCGTGGAAGCGCTTGAAATCGGAGTCCGTCGGACCGGAGTTGCTCTCCCCGTCCGTCATCAGCACGATCGAGGTGAACCGGTCGTCGTTCGCCGCCGCCTGCTGGCGCTCGATCACCCGGTACGCCTCCTCCAGCGAGCCGTACACCGCCGTCCCGCCCGCGGCCGCCAGCGACTGCACGTCCGCGTTGATCGCCGCCAGCTCCTCCTGCGGCCCGGGTCGGCTCCCGGTGGCCGGCACCACGTGCGTCCTGGACCACTTCACCGAGGAGGCGAAGGACAGCAGCGTGACCTCCTCGCGGTTGCGGAAGCGGCGCACCCCGCGGGTGTCGTCCGCCCCGGTCAGCCGGCCCAGCGCGGTCTTCAGCGCCGCGATCCGCGAACCCTCCATCGAGCCCGAGGTGTCCAGCACGTACACCGTCCGGGACGGGCGGCGCAGGTCGTTCTGGTACGCGGTCAGCAGACCGTCCGCGACCACCCGGGTGCCCGGGAACGGCAGCTCCCGGCGGCGGTCCGTCGGCAGCCCGGCGGCCGGGGTCGCGCCCGAGGTCGCGGGGCGACGCAGCGTCGTCTCCGAGATGCGCTTCTGCACCTCGTCCTTGAGCAGGTACGAGGTCAGCCGCTGGAAGGCGTCGCGCTGGTCCGGAGCGGCCGAGGACAGCAGCGACAGCGGGTAGTCCGCCGACACCACGCCGTCCACCGGGCGCACCACCGTCAGCTGCTGCTGCGGCGGCAGCGTCTTGTTCAGCGACAGCAGCACCGACTCGTAGTTCACCAGCGCGCCCACCACGCCCGACTCGGCCCGGGTGTACGCCTGCGCCAGCCAGCCGGAGGAGCCGGAGGTCAGCTTCTGGCCGGTGAAGAACTGCTTCAGCTGCGGCGTCGCCTTCTGCACGTCCGCCTCGGCCAGCGCCCCGTCCGCCCCGGAGAACGCCGAGGCGACCGCCACCAGCGTGGAGAAGCCGGAGTTGGAACGCGAGGGATCGGCCATCCCGTACGTCAGCTTGCCGGCCGCGGCGGCGTCGCCGACCTGCGCCCAGGTGACCTTCGAGCCGTCGCCCCAGCCCAGCTCGCCGAGCACCGAGGAGCGCACCCCGATCGCCACCGGCGAGACCGCCACCGGCGTCTCGGAGAGCACCTTCGACTTCCCGACCGGATCCAGCCGCAGGTACTGGTTCGACGGGAACCACACCGCGTCGTACTTGCCGTCCGTCCGGCCCGCGGACACCGCGTCCGCGCCGTCCAAGGTGCCGGTCCAGGAGAACTGCACCGTCACCCCGGTGGCCTTCCGGGCATCCTCCAACACCGGTGCCAGATCCTGCAGTTCGC
Organism: Kitasatospora sp. NPDC023120; assembly: GCF_055560835.1. Classification (NCBI taxonomy): domain Bacteria; kingdom Bacillati; phylum Actinomycetota; class Actinomycetes; order Kitasatosporales; family Streptomycetaceae; genus Kitasatospora; species Kitasatospora sp. NPDC023120. The sequence continues at coordinate 30,395 of NZ_JBVHHY010000009.1, forward strand.
TGCCCGCCAGGACGCGCAGCACCCCGGGGCGGGCGGTCTCGGCGGGCGGGTCGGTGGGCTTCGGGCCGGAGTCGTCACCGGCGGAGGTGCAGGCCGTCACCGCCGCGAGCGCGGCCACCAGGGCCACGGCGAGCCGGCCGCGGCGCTTCGTACGGAGGTTCACTTCGGGCTCCCGCCCTTCGCCGCGAGGATCAGCTTCTGCATGTTGTCCAGCGAGGGCACCGGGGCCAGGGCCAGGCCCGCGTTGCGCACATCGGGGACGAAGCGCGGCTGCTGCCGGTCCTTCACCAGGTCCCAGAAGAGTCCCGGCTCGGCGTCCGGACGCAGGCCGAACCGGGCCTCCAGCCTGCGCAGCTCCGGGTCGTTCACCAGCGCGTCGGCGAGCTTGCGGCCGTTGTCCGTCCGGGCCACCAGGGTGTGGTCCGTCTTGATCGTGGTGGTCGGGTACATCACCACCATGTCGCCGGTCGGCTTGCCCTGCAGCGGCAGCGCGGCGGCCTGCGACTCGTACGCGAAGACCAGCGTGTTGACCCCCGCGCCGAACTCGCGGAACGGACCGTCGCTGCTGACCTTCTGCAGGCCCTGCACCCGGTTCGCGGTGTACAGGACGTCCCGGACGGCGCTGACGCCCGCGTCGTCCGACACCACCTGGTTGCCGTTCGCCAGGTAGGACAGGATCGCCAGGTACAGGGCGCCCGAGGACGAGCTGTCCGGATCCGTGGTGGACACGTACATCAGGCCGTCCAGCTCCGGATGCCCGGCCGTGCCCGGCAGGTCCTTCCACCTCTGGCCGCCCTGCTTCAGCGCGGCCACGTACTTGTCCATCCGGAACGTCCAGACGCCCGCGTCGCTCCGGTCGGCGAGCTGGTCGTCCTTCAGCACCTGCGCCACCGGCTCGTGGGTGACGATCACCAGCGGGGAGTAGAACTGCACCCGCGGCGAGTCCTTCAGCTTCCAGTCCCGCTGGATGTCCAGCGCGGGCGCGCTGCTCGCCGGGAACGCGAAGTCCAGGTCCGGGCTGTTCCTCGCCTGCTCGGCCATCGTCCACGAGCCGGTCGGCTCCGCTTTCACCACCAGGCCCTGCTTCTTCAACTCGGCCTTGACGTCCGGGTTGTCGAAGAAATCGCGCTTCTCGGACCCGATCAGGCCACTGACGGTGACCGGGTCGGGATCCTTCCTGTCGTCGGGGATCAGCGCAAAGGCCACCCCGCCCAGCAGAGCCAGGGCCGCCACCATCCCCAGAGCGCGTCTCATGCCGAACGCCTCCCCCTCGTACGCGACTTCGTCCGCGTCGTCTACGTCGTCCGGGTGGATACCCGGAACCCCCGGGGCGTCACCCGGGGGTGACGAGCGTCCCGCCGGGCGGGGAGCGGTAACGGAAGCGACGATGAACGACGGGTGAACACCCCTTCACGGAATCGCATCGACCGACCCGTCGCGGGCACTTCCGAAAGACCTCGGAAGACGGCGCTCGCACACCCGCCCGAGGATGTGTCAGATTGTTCAACTCGCCTTCCGCCAAAGGCCATCCCGCAGACCGGACCCGCCTCGTGGTTACGCGCCGGTAATGCCTACTCTCAGCACTATGCGCCGAGCAAAAATCGTCTGCACTCTCGGGCCCGCCACCGACTCGTACGACCAGATCAAATCCCTGGTCGACGCCGGGATGGACATCGCCCGCTTCAACCTCAGCCACGGCTCGCACGCCGAGCACGAAGAACGCTACCGCCGCGTCCGCAAGGCCGCCGACGAGACCGGCCGGAGCGTCGGCGTCCTCGCCGACCTTCAAGGCCCGAAGATCCGCCTCGACACCTTCGCCCACGGGCCGGTACTTCTCGAACGCGGCGACGAGTTCACCATCTCCACCGACAAGGGCGTCGTGGGAGACAAGGACCTCTGCGGAACCACCTACGCCGGACTCGCCGGCGACGTCAGCCGCGGCGAACGCATCCTCGTCGACGACGGCCGGGTCACCCTCGAAGTCGTCGCCGTCGACGGCCCCCGGGTGCGGTGCCTCGTCATCGAAGGCGGCCTGGTCTCCGACCACAAGGGCCTCAACCTCCCCGGCGTCGCCGTCTCCGTCCCCGCACTCAGCGACAAGGACGTCGCCGACCTGCGGTGGGCGCTGCGCACCGGAGCCGACCTGGTCGCGCTCTCCTTCGTGCGGAGCGGACGCGACATCGAGGACGTCCACCGGATCATGGCGGAGGAGGGGCGGTACGTCCCGGTCATCGCCAAGATCGAGAAGCCGCAGGCGGTGGAGAACCTCGACTCCGTCGTGGACGCCTTCGACGGCATCATGGTGGCCCGCGGCGACCTGGGCGTGGAGATGCCCCTCGAACAGGTCCCGCTGGTCCAGAAGCGCGCCATCAAACTCGCCCGCCGCAACGCCAAACCGGTCATCGTCGCGACCCAGATGCTCGACTCGATGATCAACGCCTCCCGGCCCACCCGGGCCGAAGCCTCCGACGTCGCCAACGCCGTCCTCGACGGGACGGACGCCGTGATGCTCTCCGGCGAGACCTCGGTGGGCAAGTACCCCGTCGAGACGGTCAAGACCATGAGCCGGATCATCGAGGCGGCTGAGAACGACATCCTCGCCGCCGGGCTCCCCCCGCTCACCACCGGCAGCAAGCCGCGCACCCAGGGCGGCGCCGTCGCCCGCGCGGCCGCCGAGATCGGCGACTTCCTGCACGCCAAGTACCTGATCGCCTTCACCCAGTCCGGCGACACCGCCCGCCGTCTGACCCGCTACCGCTCACCCATCCCCGTGCTCGCCTTCACCTACGAACCGGCCGTGCGCAGCCAACTCGCCCTCACCTGGGGCGTGGAGACCTTCCTCGGCCCGTTCGCCCCGACCACCGACCAGATGGTCGAACAGGTCGACGCGGCCCTGCTGTCCCTGGGCCGCTGCCAGAAGGGCGACATCGTCGTCATCACCGCCGGCTCACCCCCCGGCCTCGCCGGCTCCACCAACCTCGTCCGCGTCCACCACGTGGGGACGTTGGACGTCTGAGGTCCCATCGGCGGCGCGGCCCCTCCGAGGGGTCGCGCCGCTGTCAGTACTTGGGGCCGATGTGGGCGTCCATGAGGGCGACCGAGTCCTTGCGGGCGATGGAGATGTTGGTGGCGCCGGTAGCGCGTGAAGCAGCCTTCCATCGGACGCCGACGGCATCAAGGGTGGCCGTGAAGAGGCCGATGATGTCGGTCGAGGTGTTGGTGAAGAAGTACCGCGGGTACTCGTAGCGCTTCTGGACGCCACCGACGGTACGGGTGGCCCAGTTGGTGATGCGGCAGCCGTCGGAGTGGATCAGGCCGCGCAAGAACTCCCACGGGTGGGCGTCGACGATCTCCTGCTGCCAGGGCTCCAGGGCTATGGCGCGCTCGTGCTTCTTGCCGGGGCCGTGCTGTGGGAAGTGGCAGGTCAGATGGTTCGAATAGACCTTTATGTCGTGGCATCCGGTGCGCCGAACCCGGCAAGGCTTGTTGTTGGGGAGGACCTGGCGTATGGCCTGTTCGACGGAATCCATGACGCCTGGCCACTTGTCGTCGCAGGTGATCTGGAGACTCTGGGTCCTGCGGTACTCGTTAGGAAGCAGGATGTGGCCGTCGCCGAGGTACAGGCCAAGGAGGTAGGCGTAGGCAGGGCGGTTCAGCTCGTCGCCGTAGCAGTGCAGGCACGCGGAGCGCTTGCGGCCAGGGAGCTTGTTGCGCTTGGCGAGGTCTTGGTGCTTCCACCATGAGACTGTGCCCTTCGGGACGCGAAGGCGGCGGGCCACCTCGGCATTGCTGAGGCCTCGTCGGAGGAGGTGGACAGCCTGTTCGCGCACAGAAAGAGTGGTCATGGGCGCCAGAGTGAGGCGCGTCAAGGCATGCGTGGACGCTTTGGGCACAGTCCACTGGAAGAGGTGAATTTCCCGAAACCTGGGAATATGAGGAAAGCCTCGGTGCCGAGTGTGGGATTCGAACCCACACGCCCTTTCAGGCAATCGCTTTTGAGGCGATCGTGTCTGCCCTTCCACCAACCCGGCAAGTTCGCGCCCGTGAAGGATACCCTGTGAGCACTGTCCGGCGCAGCTAGGTACCCTCGTGCATGCAGTACCCCGCCGGAACGAGGAGCCCAGTGAGCACCGCCGACGAGCAGGCACAGCCGCTTGAGACCGATACGCCCCAGATCACCCGGATCGTGATCGCCGAGGACGAGGCGCTGATCCGCCTCGACCTCAAGGAGATGCTCGAGGAGGAGGGGTACACCGTCGTCGGCGAAGCGGGGGACGGGGAGACGGCGGTGAAGCTCGTGGAGGAGCTGAAGCCGGATCTGGCGATCTTCGACGTGAAGATGCCGGTCCTGGACGGGCTGTCCGCCGCCGAGCAGATCCACGAGAAGCACCTGGCTCCGGTTCTGATGCTGACGGCGTTCTCGCAGCGGGAGCTGGTGGACCGGGCGCGGGACGCGGGCGCGATGGCGTACATCGTCAAGCCGTTCTCGAAGTCGGACCTGGTGCCGGCGATCGAGATGGCGGTGTCGCGGTACACCGAGATGCGGGCGCTGGAGAAGGAGATCGGGGATCTCACCCAGCGGCTGGAGACCCGGAAGCTGGTGGACCGGGCGAAGGGCGTGCTGCAGACGAAGTTCGGGCTGAACGAGCCCGCCGCGTTCCGGTGGATCCAGAAGACGTCGATGGACCGGCGGATGACGATGGCCGCGGTGGCCGAGGCGGTCATCGAGGAGGGCGAGGCCCAGGACCGCAAGAAGGCGGAAGAGGGCAAGTCCGAGTAGTAGGGACATGACGAAGGGCCCGGCGGATTCTTCCGCCGGGCCCTTCGTGCGTACGGGCTCAGTCCTCGCCGAGGTAGGCCTTGCGGACGGACTCGTCGTGGAGGAGGTCGGCGCCCGTCCCGGAGAGGACGATGCGGCCGGTCTCCATGACGTAGCCCCGGTCGGACAGCGACAGCGCCGCCTGGGCGTTCTGCTCGACCAGCAGGATGGTCGTGCCGGAGGCCTTGAGCTCGATGATGGTCGCCATGATCTTCTGCATCATCAGCGGGGAGAGGCCCATGGAGGGCTCGTCCAGCATGAGCAGTTTGGGCTGGGACATCAGTGCCCGGCCCATGGCGAGCATCTGCTGCTCGCCGCCGGAGAGCGTTCCCGCGGCCTGCTTGCGGCGTTCGCCGAGGATGGGGAACAGCGAGTACGACCGCTCGACGTCGGCGGCGATGCCGGCGGTGTCGGTGCGCAGGAAGGCGCCGAGGAGGAGGTTCTCCTCGATGGTCATGCGGGGGAAGATGTGCCGGCCTTCGGGGGAGTGGGCGAGGCCGAGCGAGACGATCTTGTGGGCGGGGACGGTGGACAGGTCCTGGCCGTCGAAGGTGATGCGTCCGGCGGTGGGCTTGAGGAGGCCGGACAGGGTGCGCAGGGTGGTGGTCTTGCCGGCGCCGTTGGTGCCGATGAGGGTGGTGACCTCGCCCTGTTCGACGGTGAAGCTGATGCCCTTGACGGCTTCGATCTTGCCGTAGGCGACGCGGAGGTCCTCGACCTCGAGGAGCGCGGTCACTTGGTGTCCTCCGGTGCTGCGGGGGCGGTCCCTTCGAGCGGGGCGCCGAGGTAGGCGGTGATGACGCGCTCGTCGTTCTGGACGGTCTCGCGGTCGCCCTCGACGATCTTCTGGCCCTGGACGAGCACGGCGGTGCGGTCGCAGAGGTTGAAGATGAAGCGCATGTCGTGCTCGATGACGAGGATGGAGATGCCCTTGTCGCGGATGGCGAAGACGAGTTCCTCGGCGGCGCGGGTCTCCTGGGGGTTCATGCCGGCGGTGGGCTCGTCGAGGAGCAGCAGGCCGGGGTCGGAGGCGAGCGCGCGGGCGATCTCCAGCTTGCGCTGCTCGCCGTACGGGAGGTTGCGGGCGAGGTGGTCGGCCTTGTCGGCGAGGCCGGTGAACTGCAGGAGTTCCATGGCCTTCTCGCGGCTCTCGGCTTCCGCGCGGTGGTAGCCGGGGCCGCGGAGGATGGCGGAGAAGATGCCTTCCTTGGTGCGGGTGTGCCGGCCGACGAGGACGTTCTCGAGGACGGTCATGTTGGCGAAGAGCCGGATGTTCTGGAAGGTGCGGGCGATGCCGGCCTGGGTGACCAGGTGGGGCTTGGGGGGCAGGAGGACGTCGCGGTAGCGGACGGCGCCTTCGGTGGGGACGTACAGGCCGGTGAGGCAGTTGAAGAAGGTGGTCTTGCCGGCGCCGTTGGGGCCGATGAGGCCGATGATCTCGCCCTCGCCGACGGTGAGGGAGACGTCGTTGACGGCGGTGAGGCCGCCGAAGCGCATGGTGACGCCGGTGACTTCGAGCAGGGGTGCGGCGGTGGTGGTCATCGGGTCGGTCACGCCCCTGCCTTGGTGAGTGCGGTCGGCTCGCCGGTGGGCTGGGCCGGGATGGCGGCCTCGTGGAACTCCAGCTGTTGGCGGCGGTTGGGGATGAGGCCCTCGGGGCGGACGCGCATCAGGACGATGAGGGCGATGCCGAAGGCGAGGAGCTGGTAGTCGGCGAGGAACTCGAGCTTCTTCGGGATGAGGAAGAGGAGGGTGGCGCCGGCCAGCGGGCCGCTGATGGTGCCCATGCCGCCGAGGATGACGGCGGCGAGCAGGAAGGCGGAGTTGGGCGGGAGGGCCTCGGCGAAGGTGTACTGGTCGGGGGTGACGGTGTAGCTGACGTGGGCCTGGACGGTCCCGGCGAGGCCGGCGAGGCAGGCGCCGAGGGCGAAGGCGAGGAGCTTGAGGCGGAAGCCGTTGATGCCCATGGCCTCGGCGGCGGTCTCGTCCTCGCGGATGGCGACCCAGGCGCGGCCGATGCGGGAGTTGCCGACCCGGGCGAAGACGAGCACGACCAGGGCGGTGACCAGGAGCATCAGCAGGTAGTAGTTGGAGAAGCGGCCGAGTTCGATGCCGGCGACGGTGTGGGTCTTGCCGAGGTCGAAGCCGAGGATCTCCAGGTCGGGGATCCGCGGGATGCCGTTGGAGCCGTTGGTGACCTTGGGGCCGGTGGTGCCGTTGAGGTTGAGCATGGTGATGCGGAAGATCTCGCCGAAGCCGAGGGTGACGATGGCGAGGTAGTCGCCGCGCAGCCGCAGGGTGGGGGCGCCGATCAGGACGCCGAAGACCATGGAGACGGCGGCGCCGGTGAGCATCGCGGCCCAGAACGGGAACTGGACGTGGATGGGCGAGGCGGGGGAGCCGGAGACCAGGGCGGCGGCGTAGGCGCCGACGCCGAGGAAGGCGACGTACCCGAGGTCGAGCAGGCCGGCGAGGCCGACGACGATGTTGAGGCCGAGGGCGACGGTGGCGAAGATCAGGATGTTGGTGGCGACCGAGGTGTACTGGTCGCTGCTCTGGGTGAAGGGGAAGCTGGCGGCGGCGGCGAAGGCCGCGCCGGTGGTGACCGGGCGGTGCTTGACGGTCAGGGCGCGCAGTCGGGCGATCAGGCCGGCCTTGGCGAGCGCGGCGGCGGCGAGGCCGGCGAACAGCAGGAAGCCGGTGAAGAGTTCGCCGTACTCGGTGTCGATGCCGAAGGTGATCGTGAACAGGCCGAGCCCGAAGGCGACGACGATGATCAGGACCTCGACCCAGGAGGGGAGGGCGCGCGGCGCGTCGAGCGGGCGCTCGGTGCGGCCGAGGCGCAGCCAGGTGTTGGCGAGGTGGCCGAGCTGGAGCAGCAGGACGGCGCCGGTCGCGATGGCGACGCCACCGGCGAGGGCGGTCAGGACGGGCGCGACGGGCTTGTCGTCGGGGACGGCGTGGGCGCCGATCCAGACCAGGGGGGCGGCGGGGACGAGCAGGAAGAGGCGCTTGTCGATGATGCGCAGGGGGACGGCGGTGCGGCGGTCGAGCGGGAGGCCGAGGGCGCCGAGGACGCTGAGCAGGCCGCCGGCGGCGAGGACCCAGCCGCCGGGCTCGAGGTTGACGAGGCCGCCGGGGTTGAGCTCGACGGAGATCGAGGTGACGGAGTAGGCGGCGATCGCGAGGGCGCCGGTGGCGGCGTACAGGACGGCGTTGTTGTTGCGGGCGGGGACGGCCCAGCGCAGGCCGGGGACGCCCTGGGCGCCGAGCAGCAGGAGGAGGGTGAGGATGCCGGCGGTGAGGGCGAGCCACTGGAGGCCGGCGGGGGAGCCGTAGTAGGTGAGGTCGCCGGGGAACTCGTCGGTCCAGGTCCAGGCCATGGCGGCGGAGGCGGCGGTGGCGAGGGCACCGAGGCCGCAGAGGGCCGCGGCGGCGCGGGTCGGCAGGGGGATGACCGGGGTGGTCTCGGTGGTCGTGGTGGTCATGGTGGTCACGCCCTGTCCGCGACGCGCTCGCCGAGCAGGCCTTGGGGCCGGACGAGGAGCACGAGGATGAGGAGTACGAAGGCCCAGACGTCCTTCCAGGCGCCGCCTCCGAAGAGGTGCATGCCGGGCAGGTGCTGGATGTAGCCGGTGGCGAGGGCTTCGGCGAGGCCGAGGGCGAGGCCGCCGAGCATGGCGCCGTAGATGTTGCCGATGCCGCCGAGGACGGCGGCGGTGAAGGCCTTGAGGCCGAGGATGAAGCCCATCCGGAAGTCGACCTGTCCGCTGCGCAGGCCGTAGGCGACGGCGGCGACGGCGGCGAACGCGGCGCCGATGGCGAAGGCCATGACGATGATGCGGTCGGTGTCGATGCCCATCAGCTTGGCGGTGTCCGGGTCCTGGCTGGTGGCCTGCATGGCGCGGCCGGAGCGGGTGCGGGTGACGAACCAGCCGAGGGCGAGCATGCACAGGGGGGCGGCGATGATCAGGAAGAGGTCGCTGCGCTGGATGGTGACGGAGCCGAGGCTGAAGGGGTCGCCGGGGATCTTGGGGAAGACCCGGGCCTTCTTGGCGTCGGGGTAGAAGGAGAAGACGAGCTGCTGGAGCAGGATGGAGAGCCCGATCGCGGTGATCAGGGGGGCGAGCCGGGGCGCGTTGCGCAGGGGGCGGTAGGCGAAGCGCTCGGCGGCGACGGCGGTGAGGGTGGAGACCAGGATGCCGGTGATCAGCATCAGCGGTAGGGCCAGCCAGAGGGTGATGCCGCCGGGGAGGGCGAGGTAGGCGGTCAGGGCGCCGAAGCCGCCGACCATGACGATCTCGCCGTGGGCGAAGTTGATGAGCTGGACGATGCCGTAGACCATCGTGTAGCCGATCGCGACGAGTCCGTAGAGGGCGCCGAGGATCAGGCCGTTGGCCAGCTGCTGCGGTAGGTCGTGCACCGCTGGGCCTCCGTAGTGCGTTCGGGGGTGTCCGCGTGGGTGGTGGATGTGGGGGCGCGCGGGGGCACTCGTGGCGCCCCCGCGCGCTGTGGTGGTTCCGGTGGGGCGGGGTTGACGGGGCGTCAGTCCCTGAGGTGGGGCGTCAGCCCCTGGGGTGGGGTGTCGGCCCTGGTGCAGGGGTGCCGGCCCTTGGGGCGGGCTGTCAGCCCTTGTAGGTGCCGGACTTCTCCACGGCCCACTTGCCGTCCTTGACGACGTAGACGGTGAGCTGCTTGTTGGTGGTGTCGCCGAAGTCGTCGAAGGAGACCTTGCCGGTCACGCCGTCGAAGGAGACCTTCTGGACGGCGTCGCGGACGGCCTGGCGGGTCGGGGCCTTGCCGTTGCTGTCCTTCGCGGCCTGCTTGACGCCCTGGATGATGGCCCAGGCGCTGTCGTAGGAGTAGCCGCCGTAGGTCTCGTAGGCGTCCTTGTAGCCGGCCGCCTTGTAGTCGGCGATGTACTTCTTGGCGGTGTCGAGGGTCTCGACGGGCAGGCCGACGGCGGTGGCGAAGTCGCCCGGGCTCTTCGGGTTCAGCTTGATGTAGTCGCCGCTCTGCATGCCGTCGCCGCCCATCAGCGGGATGGTGACGCCGGCGTCCTTGAGCTGGAGGGAGAGCGGGCCGGCGGCGGGGTACTCGCCGCCGTAGTAGACGGCTTCGGCGCCGGAGGCCTTGACCTTGGTGACGATGGCGGCGAAGTCGCGGTCGTCGGGGTTGACGTGCTCCTCGCCGGCGATGGTGCCGCCGAGCTTGGTGAACTCGCCCTTGAAGGTGGCGGCGAGGCCGGCGCCGTAGGTCTTCTGGTCGTCGATGAGGAAGACCTTGGTCTTCTTCGCGTCGCTGTAGAGGAACTGGGCGGCGAACGGGCCCTGGACGGCGTCGGTGGTGGCGGTGCGGAAGTAGGACGCAAAGGGGCGCTTCTTCTCGCCGCTGGCCCACTTCTCGCCCTGGCTGAGGGCGACGCCGGTGTTGGCGGGGGAGACCTCGACCAGCTTCGCGTCGTCGAAGATCTGCTGCATCGACTGTGCCACGCTGGAGTTGAGCGGGCCGACGACGCCGAGGACCTTGGAATCGCCGACCAGCTGGGTGGCGTTCTGCTGGCCGGGGGCGGGCTTGCCGGTGTCGTCGAGGGCCTTGACCTCGAACTTGATGCCGGGGACCTCGTTGCTCTCGTTGGCCTTCTTGACGGCGAGGTCCACGGAGTTGCGGATGCCGAGGCCGAGGGCGGAGAGGTCGCCGGTGAGCGGGGCGTCGACGCCGATGACGACGGTGGTGGAGGCGCTGTTGTCCTTGCCGCCGGCGCCGTCGCCGGACTTCGAACCGCGGGAGCCACAGGCGCTGAGGCTGAGGGCGCCGATCACGGCAATGCTCACGACAATTGCAGAACGGTGACGCACGAGGGTCCCCTTCGGTTCAGGAGGCGCCCGCGCCGGAGTGGCGGGAGCCGGGTGCGCGGAGGGCCGGGCCCAATCGAATGGCGCGGTGACTGGCCGTGACTCTAGATGTGGTTGGGCGGGCTCCGGCAGTGCTCAGAGCAGGCTGTGATTCTCTTGTTATGAGCACACGTAGCAGTTGTCTCAGCATGTGGTCTTTTCGACTCGACCGATCCGGTGCTTCCCGGTGTTTACACGCTGGTAAAGCGATGTAAGGGCCAGAAATAGGGGTTGCAGCTGGCATCCCCGATAATCGGACAGTCAAGTCCGATTCCCAGGTTTCGGCCTTGAGTGTCCGGATTTCGGACGAAGCGGGCGCGGTCGAACTGCCCCGGGGCGGGCGGCAGGTCTCGGATCCGGTATGTGCTCGGATTTCCTGCTTGTTACGCAGCGTTACGGGCGTGAGGGTCGCGGCAACCCCCCGCCGGACATGCGAAACGCCCCCTTGTTCAGACCAACGCCTGCCCAGGGTGGCGGATGGTCAAACAAGGTGGCGCTAAAGGGACTTGATGTCGTCTTGACTGAACTTCCCGCAGCGGTACGGACGTTACGGCTGCGGTGTGCTTCCCGTCGGAGTCGTCGGAGTCGTCGGGGGCATCGGGGTCATCGGGTCATCGGAGCGGTCCGGCTCGTCGGGGTCAGAGGTCGCGCAGCATGCAGGTCAGCCGGCAGCTGGTGACCCGCTTTCCGGTGTCGTCGGTGATCGCGATCTCGTAGGTGGCGGCGGTGCGCCCCTTGAAGACGGCCGTCGCCACCCCGGTGACCAGGCCGGAGGTCGCCGAGCGGTGGTGGGTCGCGTTGAGGTCCACGCCGACCGCGTACCGGCCGGGGCCGGCGTGCAGCATCGCCCCGATCGAGCCCAGCGTCTCGGCCAGCGCCGCCGACGCGCCGCCGTGCAGCAGCCCGTACGGCTGCTGGTTGCCCTCCACCGGCATGGTGCCGACCACGCGGTCGCCGGAGGCCTCGACGATCCGGATGCCGAGCTTCTCGCCGAGGTGGCCGCCGGAGAAGGTCTCCGGGCTGACGCCGAGCTTGGCGAAGTGGTCCAGCACCTCCTGCGGGACGTTGAGGAGGGGGGCGGTGCCGGGGGCCGCATCGGCCATGGGGGAACTCCTGCCGCTCGGGGGATCACGGGTGCTGCTGATCGGTGCTGCTGCCTGTGATCGTACGACCGTCCTACTCGCGCGTAGCAGCTGCGGTCGAACCGGCGCGGCGTCCCTTTTGTCAGTGCCGGGCCATAGGATCGGTGGCCGGTAGTGGAATCGGCAGGAACGGGACGTTGACGTGGCTACGCAGAGTACGGACAAGGGCGCGACGGGTGGCGGCGGGGCCGGCCCGCGGCCCCGGCTGATGCTGCTCGACGGGCACTCGATGGCCTACCGGGCCTTCTACGCCCTGCCCGTGGAGAACTTCAACACCTCCACCGGGCAGCCCACCAACGCGGTCTACGGCTTCGCGTCGATGCTCGCCAACACCGTCCGTGACGAGCAGCCCACCCACCTCGCCGTCGCCTTCGACCTCTCCCGGCAGACGTTCCGCTCCGTCGAGTTCCCCGACTACAAGGCCAACCGCGCCAAGACGCCGGACGAGTTCAAGAGCCAGGTCGGCCTGATCGGCGAGCTGCTCGACGCCATGAACATCCCCCGGCTGACGGTCGAGGGCTTCGAGGCCGACGACATCATCGCCACCCTGGCCACCGCCGCCGAGGCGGCCGGCTACGACGTCGACATCGTCACCGGCGACCGCGACTCGCTCCAGCTGGTCACCGACCACGTCACCGTCCTCTACCCGACCAAGGGCGTCTCCGAGCTCACCCGCTTCACCCCGGAGAAGGTCACCGAGAAGTACGGCGTCACCCCGCGCCAGTACCCGGACCTCGCCGCGCTGCGCGGCGACCCGTCCGACAACCTGCCCGGCATCCCCGGCGTCGGCGAGAAGACCGCCGCCAAGTGGGTCAACCAGTTCGGCTCCTTCGACGAACTCGTCTCCCGCGCCGACGAGGTGAAGGGCAAGATCGGCGAGAAGCTGCGCGACAACCTCGACTCGGTCAAGCGCAACCGCGTCCTCACCGAGCTGGTCCGCGACGTCGAACTCCCGCTCGGCGTCGCCGACCTGGCCCGCGCGGCGTTCGACAAGGCCGCCGTCGGCACCCTGATGGAGTCGCTGGAGTTCCGCAACGCCAACTTCCGCGACCGCGTCTACGGCATCGACCCGGCCGCCGGCGAGGCCGCGGCGGAGGCCGAGCTCGCCCCCGGCGTCGAGGTCGATGGCGAACTGCTCACCGACCCGGGCACCCTGGCCGCCTGGCTGCGCGAGCACGCCTCCGACGGCAAGACCACGGTCGCCCTCGCCGCCGTCTACCAGTGGGCGCTCGGCACCGGCGAGGTCACCGAAGTCGCCCTCGCCGCAGGGGAGAACGCCGCCTGGTTCGACCCGGCGCTGCTCGCCGAGGAGGACGAGCGCGCCTTCGCCGGCTGGCTCGCCGACCCGGCCGCCCCCAAGGCCCTGCACATCGCCAAGCAGGTCATGCGCGCCTTCGCCGAGCGCGGCTGGACCATCGAGGGCGTCGTCGCCGACACCGCGCTCGCCGCCTACCTGGAGAAGCCCGGCCGCCGCACCTTCACCCTGGAGGTGCTCGCCGAGGAGTACCTCGCCCGCTCGCTCACCCCGGCCCCCGCCGCCGAGAGCGGCCAACTCGCCTTCGACGCACCCGACGAGGACGAGACCTCCGCCGCCCAGTCGCTGATGCTGCAGGCCCGCGCCGTGCTCGACCTCGCCGCGCTCTTCGACACCCGCCTCGCCGAGGTCGGCGCCACCGAGCTGCTGCGCGACATGGAACTGCCCATCGCCGCCCTGCTCGCCCGCATGGAGCGCTACGGCATCGCCGCCGACCGCGCCTGGCTCACCACGCTGGAGACGCAGTTCGCCGCCGAGATCCAGCGCTGCGTCGAGGAGGCGCACGCCGCCGCCGGGCACGAGTTCAACCTCGGCTCGCCCAAGCAGCTCCAGGAGATCCTCTTCGGCGAGCTCGCGCTCCCCAAGACCAAGAAGATCAAGACCGGCTACACCACCGACGCCGACGCGCTCACCTGGCTCGCCGGCCAGACCGACAACGAGCTGCCGGTCATCCTGCTGCGCCACCGCGACCAGGCCAAGCTGCGCACCACCGTCGAGGGCCTGCTCAAGACCGTCTCGCCCAAGGGCCGGATCCACACCACCTTCAACCAGATGGTCGCCGCCACCGGCCGGCTCTCCTCGCAGGACCCGAACCTGCAGAACATCCCGGTCCGCACCGAGGAGGGCCGCGCCATCCGCCGCGCCTTCGTCGTCGGCGAGGGCTACGAGTCGCTGCTCACCGCCGACTACTCCCAGATCGAGCTGCGGATCATGGCGCACCTGTCCGAGGACGAGGCGCTGATCGAGGCCTTCGCCTCCGGCGAGGACCTGCACACCACCGTCGCCTCCCAGGTCTTCGAGGTCCCGGGCACCGCGGTCGACGCCGAGATGCGTCGCAAGATCAAGGCGATGTCCTACGGCCTGGCGTACGGGCTGTCCGCGTACGGGCTCTCGCAGCAGCTCGGCATCAAGCCCGCCGAGGCGCAGGGCCTGATGGACACCTACTTCGAGCGCTTCGGCGGGGTGCGGGACTACCTGCGCCGGGTCGTCGACGAGGCCCGTGCGACGGGGTACACCGAGACCCTGCTCGGCCGCCGCCGCTACCTGCCGGACCTCAACAGCGACAACCGCCAGCGCCGCGAGATGGCCGAGCGGATGGCCCTCAACGCCCCGATCCAGGGCTCCGCCGCCGACATCGTCAAGATCGCCATGCTCCGGGTGGACGAGGCGCTGCGCGCGGCCGGCCTCACCTCCCGGATGCTGCTCCAGGTCCACGACGAAATCGTCCTGGAGCTGACGCCGGGGGAGCGCGAGCAGGTCGAGGCCGTCGTCCGGGAGCAGATGGCGGGCGCCTACCCGCTGCGCGCCCCGCTGGATGTCTCGGTCGGCGTCGGCCCCGACTGGGAGGCCGCCGCGCACTGACGGACCGCCGTCGAACGGGCCCGGACACCCGAGTGTCCGGGCCCGCCGTCGTCCGCGGCCCCTGCGGTGGCCCAGTCCGCTCGCGGGGAATCGGCCCCTATGGTCGGTCAATCCCGTACTACCGTAGGCACAATGACAACAGGAGCCACTTCGACCGACCAGCCCATGTCCCTCGCCGAAGCACCGACGAGCCAGGCCCGCAACTCCGCCGCCTTCTGGACCGCGACCGGCCGGAGCCGGGGGCACGAGGTGATCCGGCGCCGCGGGTTCGTCGCCGTCGACGGTGACGAGCGCGCGGGCCTGCGGATCCTGATCCAGGAACCCGACCTCGCCCCGGGCGAACTGGCCGAGGTGGGCGAGCTGGTCCGCGGGGCCACGGGGACGGCCTACGTCGAGGATCCGTTCAGCTCGACCGACCTGGGCCACCTGGGCCTGCGCAACTGGCAGATGCCGATCATGCTGCGCCTGCCCGGGCCCGTCGCCGAACCGGCCCTGGACGTGATCCGGGTGCGGCGGCCCGAGGACCTGCGGACGGCCGAGCAGGTCGTGATCGAGGGCTTCGAACTGGACGGGTTCCAGCCCTACCGCCCCGGCGAGCTCTTCCCTCCGGCGCTGATCGAACAGCCGGGCGTGGACGTCTTCATCGCCTCGATCGACGGCGAGACCGCTGGCGCCGGCGTCAGCGTCCTGGCCGACGGCGTCGGCAGCCACTACTGGATCAGCACGTCCTCGGCGTTCCGCTCGCGCGGCGTGGGCCGGGCCGTCATGCTCGGCGCCCTCGCCCACCTGGCAGAGCTGCCCGCCACCCTCACCGCCTCGAAGCTCGGCAGGCCGCTGTACGAGTCGCTGGGTTACACGGTCGCGACGCCCTCGACCTGGTGGGCCTCCTCCTGACCGACGGCGCCGCGCCGGCCGGCCCGCACCTCGTGATGTGCGGGCCGGCTGCCCGGGCCGGTGACGCGAAGTCACCCTCGATGCGCTCCGTGATCGCCGGGGCGGCACCGAAGTAGCCGGTGACACACGGAGGTTGGTGCGCGTAGCGTGGAAGGGGCTGGTCGGCGAGGGACCGGCCCGACGGCGGCCGCGCGCACCCGAAGGACGCGATGGCCCCGGTCCCTGCGACTGAGGAGGACGCATGTCCAGGGAACTTCTCTTCTACCGGGCCGACGACGGCCTGATCGCGACAGGAAGACTCGGCACCAACGGCATCTTCACCGGCCTGGCGGACGGAAAACTGTCCCCGCACTGGACGCACATCGTGCCGGTCGGTCGGGAGCTGTTGTTCTACCGGGCGGACAACGGGG